>JAGSHC010000025.1 GCA_023954745.1 Deltaproteobacteria bacterium
GACCGGCATCGCGGGGATCACCGAGAGCGAATGGGTCTACATGAAGGCCCTGGCGGACACCTACGATCAGCCGGGAACGTTTACGGCCTTCAAGGCCTATGAGTGGACCTCCTACTTCTACGGCCATCGCAACGTGTACTTCGGGCCCGACGAAGCGGACCCGCCCATCGTGCACCACAACCAGGACAGCGACCTGGGCAAGGACGACGAGCTCGCCCCCGCCGAGCTCGGCGACGCGCTCGGTGGGGTCACCGACTACATCGCGATTCCGCACTCCACCGCGTGGCCCACGGGCGACACCAACTATCACTGGGGCCCGGACAGCGACGAGCATCCCCACGACCACTACGGGGATCCGGGCCTGTGGCCCAACCAGCGCCTCGTCGAGCTCTACTCCACCCATGGGAGCAGCGAGCATCATGACCCCGAGTACGCGGTGGATCAGGGACGGCCGGAGGCTCCAACCAACGACCCCATCGCCAAGGACATCATGGGGTACAACATCCGCCAGGCCCCCGAGAACTCGGGCAACTTCGTGCAGGACGCCCTGCGGGCGGGATGGCGCTTCGGCTTCATCGGCAGCTCGGACATGCACTACCTCAGCCACATCGACCAGGCCTACACCCACGGGATCGCCGGGGTGCGGGCGGCCGAGTTGAGCCGAGAGGGCATCTGGCAGGGGCTCACCACCCGACGCACCTGGGCGACCACGGGCGTCCGCATCGTCCTCCACTTCTCGGCGGGTCCGAGCGCGGGGGAGCGCGTGCCCATGGGCGGCGAGGTCTCGGCAGGTCCGACGGAGCTCCGGGCGCGGGTGTTCGGCACGGCCGACATCGACTTCGTGCAGGTGATCAAGTTCGACGGGGCCGACTACCACGTGGCCCACGAACTCAAGCCCAAGGGGCCCGACGCAGAGCTGACCTGGAACGACGAAGGCTCCGCCGGTCAGTTCTGGTACCTCAAGGTGCGGCAAGCCGACGGTGCCTATGCCTGGGCGTCCCCGATCTGGGTGAACTGAGCCCCTGCCCCGCGTCTACTGAGGGCGAATGGGCTCCTCGAGGTTCGCCAGAACCCAGGCGGCGGTGGCGAACACCCCGACGTTCTTTCGGAAGACGACAGGGTCGATCTTGTCGATGGTGTCCGCCTCGGTGTGGTGGATCGGCCAGTAGCCCGTCATGTCTTGTGACAAGCCGAACCCCGGGACGCCGAGGCGTGTCATCGGGCCGATGTCGGCGCCGGCGTAGCCCGGGGTGAGGCTGGTGGCGTCGAAGGCGGAGAGGGCCTGGGTCAGCGGGGTGAGGCGCGCCATCGCTTCGGGCCAGGCGGCCTCGTCTCGCTCCGTCGTTTCGTCGTCGAGGAGGGTGCGCAGGTCCAGCCGAAATCCCAGGGCAGTCCCGGCCCCGGTGTCGGACTCGAGCACGGCGAAGTGGGGCTCCTGCCCGTGGGCCTTCGCGTAGGCCTTCCCGCCGGCGAGGCCGTTCTCCTCGTTGGTGAACAGCACCGCTCTCACCGTGCGCTTCGGGCGGACAGGCAGGCCCTTGATGATGCGCACCGTCTCCATGGCAGCGAGGCAGCCTGCGCCGTCGTCCTGGGCCCCTTGGCCGACATCCCAGCTGTCGAGATGACAGCCCACGACCACGATCTCATCGGGGTGCTCTGAACCGAGCACCTCACCGATGACGTTGGCCGACGGGGCCGGATCACCCTCCGACGGGCTCAAGTGCAGCCGCAGCCGCGGAGTCGTGCCGCGCTCCTGGAGCCGGCGCAGCATCTCGGCTGCCTCGATGGTGATCGCGGCAGTGGGGATCGCGGGTGTTCCCTCTTCGTACCGCTGGTTGCCGGTGTGGGGTGTCTGCAGGGAGTGAGGGCCCACGGATCGGACCAGGGATGCCACGGCGCCCTTCTTGGCGGCGGCCACTGCCCCTCGCGTTCGGATCGGCACCGTCTCCCGGTACGACGTGAAGGGGAGGTCGTAGACCACGATGCGGCCCGTGACTTCGGGCTCGGGACGCCCCGCGAGGTCCTCGAGTGAGTCCACCACCAGGACGTCCGCTTCGAGACCGCCCTCGGGGGTCGCGATGGATCCGCCCAGGGCCAGCAGCTGTAGATCCATGGGGCGCGGTGTGATCAGGGACAGGCTGGCGTCCCCGCGGGTCCAGGTCGGGACGAGGACTTCTTCACCTCGCACGTTGTCGAGGCCATCCTCGCGCATGAGCTCGAGCGCCCAGGCGATGGCCTGATCCAGCTGGGGTGAGCCAGAGAGGCGGTGGCCGATGCGGTCGCAGAGATGGACCAGACGCTCCCAACCCACATCCGTGGTCATCGCCTCGCCCGCGATGAGGGCGAGGGGATCGACGGGGGCCGGGGGGGCGGTCTTCTTTCGCTTGGCTCCCGCAGACGCGGGCAAGACCAGCGCGACGACGAGCAGCCCGAGGGCCAGCCGGATCCGCACTACGGGTAGTAGCTCGGCCAGCGGAACTCGCCCCGGGTGTCCTTGGCGATGCTCCGGTAGGTGCGGTCGGCTCGAGAGAAGCTCGACCCGGCGCTCTGGAACAGGGCGCTGGTCTTCCGAAGGTTCGTCATCGTGTTCTTGATGGTCGGCATGGCGCTGCTCGGGTTCGCCAGCGCATCCAGGTAGTCGGCCTCGTCTCGCGCGACGACGGCTAGGGACGCCTGGGCCTTCGCGAGCTCGGAGGTGGCAAACGTGCCGTCGGACTCGGCGGCCTTGTACTGGGCCACGTAGCTCCCATCGAACCAGGTGACCCCCCAAGACGACGCGCCGCTGACGTGTCCGAAGTAGTCCTTCGGCGCTACCTGGCGGCCACCCTGGTGGTGAGTGTGCTCGTGCACGCTGCGGTCGTACTCCCGCTTCGCGGAGAGGGCGGCGGTCTTGTCCGCTTCCATGCCGGCGTACAGGTCTTCCACCTCGGCCCGCAGCATGCCCAACTCGGTGTCGACGTTGGCGGTGGCTTCTTTCGCAGCGCCCTTCTTCTCGCCGCGGTAGATGACGCCGTCGCCACTGACCTGCGCGCGGTCGTCGATCTTGCTGACGATGGCTTCCCGGGCCACGGCCTTGGCGTCCTTGGCCAGCTTCAGCATGCGGAACTTCATGCTGTAGTTCCGGTCCATCTCCTGGGACCGCAAGTTCGACGACAAGTCCTGATAGTTCGTCCGGTCGCCGAGGATGCCCACGCGCGCGTCGCACTCCACCGCGATGCCTGCCGCCTCTGCGGCAATCTGCCCGGCGAGGGACGCGTCGTCGGCGGAGCTCTCCCACTCGTCGGCCCGTGCTTCGAGGGTGGACCAGCCGTCCTTCCCGAGGAAGGTCTTGTCGCCCGACAGCTCGGGGAACGAGGCGACGTCCCCCGAGATCACCTCGTGAATCACGGCGAGCCCCTTGCCGCCGGCGTCAGCCACGAACTCCGCGAGGGCCCCGCGGAGCGCGTCGGGGTTGCCCTTGGCTCCGGCCATGCGGTCGACGAGCCAGGCGGATCCGACCATGGCGAGTCGGTCCCGGGCTGCCCCCCCGGTCACCCAGGCGACGAACTCCGCGATCTGCTTTTCGGAGAAGTCCGAGGTCACGGACCACTGGCCCGAGCTCTCGGCGTCGCCCCACGCTCCCCAGGTCGTGCCGCCGGTGGCCTGAGCCATGGCTTGCTGCGCGGCCGTCGCGGAGTCGCTCTTGACCCGGGTGCTGAGGGCATAGGTGGTGCCGTCGGCGTCGGTCTCTGCGGTGAGGCGGTTGCTCTCGTCGTGCTTGCCCAGCAGGGGAACCGAGACCCCCGTGTTGCTCTGACCGACCTGTGTCTCCACGGTGGAGCCATCGGCGTAGCGCACGACCTTCTTGCCGGTGGTCCCGACGAACTCGAAGCGCATGCCGAGCACGCCGAGTCCTGCGCTGTCGTCGTGCTCCTTACCGGTCTCCATCCACATCAAGTCGCCGCCGCTCACCACTCCCTGCGAGAGCCAGGTGGACAGGGCGGCGTTGTGCTTGCGGTCGTTCGCTCGGAACCGGACGCCGAACGCATCCGCGCGCCGGTTCGTGTCGCCCATGGAGAGCTTGAGCATCCCCATCACGCTGCCCGAGAAGGTGGTCTTGAGTGAGCTGTCGCGCTTCACCACGAGCATGTAGTACTCGCCCTGGCGCTTGACGGTCCACCCGGAGCCAGAGGTCGCTTTCACGCCCGCTCCGCCCGTGAATTGGCCTGCCTTGGCGCTGAGGCTGATGCTGCCGCTCATCTCGCTGCTGCTGCCCATGGACTCGCCGTCGCCGAGCTCATTGACCTTCGTCAGGCTGGCGATGAAGGCGTCGTCGGCTTCGGAGAAGGCGGCGCGGAAGGTGACCGCCTCCGCTTCCGACCCGAAGCACTGGGTCCCGCCGCGGTTGGCGCTCGCGCTGCCCCCGGCAGAGCCGCCGAAGGCTGCCTTGGTGGCGCCGCCGGCCGCGCCGACGGACGCGTCGTAGTCCCAGTCGACCTCCCAGACACCATCCACCTCGCGGGGGGCCGAGGTCTTGCGCCCCATGCTCAGGCTCCCGGAGATCGAGCCGCCCTTGCTCTGGGCCTTGCCGTTGGCGGCCAGGCCTTGCACGCGGCCCTGCTCGTCGACGTTGACGCTGCCGCCTCCGCCGCCGCCCGTGCCGCCCTTCGTGTAGCTCCCGTTGGCGCCGAGGGACTCGATGCTGCCGTCGTCTCGCAGGTCCACCGAGGCGCCGCCCGAGCCGGAGGTGCCGCCGGCGCTGTGCCCTGCGCTGACGGACGCCTTCTTCTCCTTGGCGTTGACGGTGGTCGCGCCGGAGGTCTTCGCCTCCACGTTTCCGAGGGAGTCTTCCTTCTTCTTCGCGCCCTTGATCGTGAGATCGCCCTTGCTCTTGCTGAGCTGGGCCGGCGTCGTGGAGGGATTCGCGTCCGCATAGGCGGACTGCGGGCTGTTCGCGTCCATGCCGTCGGCGAACGAGGCGCGCTTGGCGGGCTCGTTGGTCGGCGCGGGAGCGGTCGTCGTGCTCGTACTGGTGCTGGTGCGAACTGCCCGTGCGTTGCCCATGGGTCCTCCTGGAACGGGAATCGTACCGGGTTCAGCGAACCGGTAGTGGCTTCTTCTCTGGTGGCGGGGAGGCGTCCAGCACCCGGATCGAGACCGGAAGCTGTTGCCGGAGCGTCGAGGCGCAGAAGTCGGCGGTGCAGCGCTGCCAGATCACCGTGCTGAGGAGGCTGTGGCTCCCCAGCGGTGCGTCGGCCCCCACGGTCACGGGAATGGAGACCTCTACCCGTCCGCGGTGGCCCGTGCTGCCGCCGAGCGTCGTGGGCTCTGGCGTCTCCCCGACTCCCCAGGTGACTCCTTCGGGGCCGTCCTTCAACGTCCACGAGAGCGGGGTTCCCTTTGCGCCGGGGGCCACGAGCCAAGAGCTCGGTGGCACCTCGATGACGAGTCGCGCGTGCATGGTCTCACCCCGCCGCCCGTCTGGGACGATGAGCGACATGCTGGGCTCGTCGGCGTGGGCCTCACGCGCGCGCGTGAGTAACGAGGTTCCCACGAGGCACACGAGAGCGAACCCGACGAGCGCTGCTCTGCGCATCAGGTGGCGCTCCGCAGCTCGTCCTCGCGCGCGAGGTAGTCAGCCAGCGCGGTCTCGACCGTCTCCCAGGCCTTGTAGGCCCCAAAGAAGTCATCGACGACGACGGTCTTCTGCTCGAGGGCCTTGTACTCCTCGAAGAACCGGCGCATCTCGCGAAGGAGGTGGGGGGGCAACGCACCGACGTCGGTGTAGTCGGCGACGGACGGATCATCGACGTGGACCGCGATGATCTTGTCGTCCATGTCGCCCTCGTCCTGCATGCGCATCACGCCGATGGGGCGAACCGCCATCATCGACAGGGGCACGACGGGCTCGCTACAGAGAACGAGGACGTCCAGTGGGTCCTTGTCGTCGCACCAGGTGCGGGGCAGGAATCCATAGTTGGCGGGGTAGATCACCGAGCTGTAGAGGATCCGGTCGACCTTGAGGAGGCCGGTGGGCTTGTCCAGCTCGTACTTGACCTTGCTGCCCCTGGGGATCTCGACGACGGCGTTGACGATGCGTCGGCCACGATCGAGAGGATTCGGGAGGTCGTGCCAGGGATGTGCCATGGGGCGAGGGTAGCGGCTGGGGGCGGTGCCCGGCCTGAGAGGGGGACCGGCCGATGGGAGCCGAGGGCCGCTCGGTCAGGAAGCACTCACGACAAAGCTGAGGTCCCACTCGGCCAGCACGACTCCGCCATCGCCCAGGAGCTGCACTGGAACCACGTAGACGATGTCGCTGAACATGGTGGCCACCGCGTCCGGGGTGGGCTCGAGCGTGATGGTGAACGTGACCGTGTTCAGGGCGGGGACGTCGTACATGACCGACGGCGACACGCTCACGATCGCGCCGTCAGGGTCCGTGGCCACCATCTCGAGGTCGTAGGTGACGTTGGCGGTGAACTCTTCGATGCCCGCGACGACCTGGTCGACGATGGCCGAGCTGCCGCTGCTGTAGACCATCCACTCTCCGGCGTCGGCGCTGCCGTTGCCGTTGAAGTCGAGCCAGCTGTCGGTGAACTGAGCCACCATCTCCATGGCCGGGATGGGGTCGCCGGTCACCGCGGCGACGCCGATGGCCTTCGCGTTGATGTCCGAGAGCGCGGAGCTCAGCATCGGGGCGGAGGCATCGGGGAAGCAGCCGGTGGGGGGCACCGAACCTTTCGGTCCCTCGCCGTAGGGCGGGAACGCGTTGCGGACCGTCGCGTCCGAGCTGTAGACGAGAATCGGTACCGCGCCCGGGCGGTAGGCGTTGCCGCCGAGGCTGCCGGTCCCGGTGACGCCAGGGTTGTAGGTGCCGATGACGTTGCCGCCGAAGGCGTCGGTGGGGCTCGCGACGAAGGGCTGCACGTCGGTGTCGGGGTCGAAGATGCCGTCGCAGTCCATGTCGTAGCCCGCGCCGGAGGCCGCCTGATACAGAGCCTCGATCGTGGACTCGGTCCAGTCGTCGCCGCCGCCAGCCACGAGGGCACCGAGGGCCGCCTGCGCCGCGGAGAGGTCCGTGGTCTGCTGCATGCGGCGCTTGAAGGGCAGGTCGTCGCCGGAGCCCATGCCGTAGCCGGGGTCGACACCCGGGGCCGTGTAGTTGTAGTCGTCGAAGCTGCCGACGCCGTAGGTGAGGTCCGGGATGAGGGCGTCCAGCTCGCCGGCCACGTCGGCGAAGTTGTCTGCGACGTCGTCGAGGGTCCCCTGCATGGAGCCCGTCTCGTCCAGGAGGAACATGATGTCGCCCATCTGGATGGCGGTGTCGAAGGTCACCTCCACGACGTTGACCTCGTAGCCGCTCACCTGGATGCCGTTGGTGCCGACGCACACGTCGTCGGGGTCGGTGGGGTCCGAACCACACATCTGCTCCTGCATGTCGGTCCAGCCGTCACCGTCGGTGTCGCTGCTGCCCGGGTCGGTGCCCGCGGCGACCTCCTCGTCGTCCGGCACGCCGTCGTTGTCGGAGTCCGTGTCGTTGGCGTCGGGGATGCCGTCGCCATCGGAGTCGCCGGTGCCCTCGTCCTCGTTGGAAATGCCGTCGCCATCGACGTCGTCGTCTTCGCCGTCCGGGGTGCCGTCGCCGTCGGCGTCCGTGTCGAGGTAGTCCGGGACGCCGTCGCCGTCCGTGTCGTCGTAGCCCTCCATGGCGTCGGGGATCCCGTCACCGTCGGAGTCGGGGTCGAGGTAGTTGGGGATGCCGTCGCCGTCAGCGTCTCCGTCGCCCTCGACCTCGTCGGGGATGCCGTCGCCGTCGGCGTCGCCCTCTACGGGCTCTCCCGTCGCGTCGTCGTCGTCGCCCGACGCGTCGTCGTCGTCGCCACCTCCGAAGAGGTCGTCGTCGTCGCCGGCGCCGCCCTCGGGGCCATTCACGAAGCCAATGGGTTCGCCGTAGCACCCGCCCAACAGGCTGAGCGCGGCAAGAAGGGCGAAGAGGCGGGACGCGGTGGCAGGCATGGCGGGCTCCGTTCGACTCATTGGAGTCTACGGTGCACAGCCTGACATTCCCTTGACAACGAGCCCAGGCATAAGCCGGCAACAACTCGGTAACAAGGAGGGGTCACAAGGGCCGAGGACCCCTTCGTTGGTTGGGTTCTCCCTCCACATTGCCCGCCCCCCCCATGCGGTGGGCGGGCTGGCCTCCAGGCGGGTGGCTGGCCCTGCGGACTCCTCCGAACGGTCAGGAATCGCGTGACACCTCGCTGTTGGGACCAACGGTGTTCTCATCGCACTGCCAGAGGAGTCACTCAATGTCCGTCACCTTGCCCCTTCTCCCGCTCCGCGCCGGAGCCTTGTTTCCCGCCACCTCCCTCACCTTGCCGGTGGGCCGCGCTCGCTCGTTGCTGCTGGTCCGCAACCTCTCCCGAGGCGACGAGATCCTCGTGGGTCTTCAGAAGAGCCCCGATGTGATGGAGCCCGGTCGCTCGGACCTCCACGACGTCGCGACGAGGGCCCGCGTGCACCGCGTGGTCCAGACGACGGACCGCGGAGTCCGCCTCATCCTTCGAGGTCTCTCGCGAGTCCGCCTCGGTGACTTCGTCGCCGAGCAGCCCTACCTCACGGCGCTGGCGACGCCCCTGCCCGACGTGGGCGCGGACGCCGACACGATCCCGAACAGCACCGCAGCCCTGAAGGACGCCCTGCCCGCCCTTGCACCCTTCGTGGTGGGAGGCTTCGATCGCTTCCTCAACGATCTCGAGCGAGCGACCCCCGGCGAGCTTGCAGATCGGGTGGCCGCTGCCTTGCCGCTCTCCTCGGAGCAGCAAGCGGAGTTGCTGCGGACCTCGGAGGTCCCGGCGCGCCTGCTGCGCACCGCGCAGTTCCTCGACGAGGTCATCGCCAAGGGGGAGATCAAGAAGACCATCGAGAGCGAAGTCCGGCGCGGACTGGGCGAGTCCCAGCGCAAGGCGCTGCTGCGTGAGCAGATGCGGGCCATCCAGAAGGAGCTGGGCGAGAGCGGCGACGGGGCCGCCGAGGCCGGGTCCATGCGAGAGCGAGTCGAGGCCTTGGGCGAACTGCCCGAAGACGTCGCCGAGACCGTCGAGCGAGAGCTCGCCCGACTGGAGTCCCTCAACCCCCAGCAGGCCGAGTACAACGTCGTCCGTAACTACCTCGACCTCATCGCGTCGCTCCCGTGGAACGAGCGGGTCGCCGACGATGTGGACCTCGACGCGGTGGAGGCGAAGCTCAACGCCGACCACGATGGCCTCGACGAGCCGAAGAAGCGCATCCTCGAGCACCTCGCGGTGTTGCAGATGGGCGGCGCCGCCAAGGCGACGATCCTGTGCCTCGCCGGTCCTCCGGGAGTGGGCAAGACGTCGCTCGGCCAGTCCGTGGCCGACGCCACCGGTCGTCCGTTCGTGCGGATCGCCCTGGGCGGGGTCCGGGACGAGGCCACCATTCGCGGGCACCGGCGCACCTACGTGGGCGCTCTCCCCGGACGCATCCTCGACGCCCTCAAGAAGGCGAAGGTCCGCAACCCGGTGATCCTGCTCGACGAGATCGACAAGCTCGGTCAGGGCTGGATGGGGTCGCCGGAGGCAGCGCTGCTCGAGGTCCTCGACCCCGAGCAGAACAGCACCTTCACCGACCACTACCTCGAGCTGCCCTTCGACCTGAGCGAGGTGGTCTTCCTCACGACGGCCAACGACCTCGGGGGCATCTCGGGCCCGCTGCGCGATCGCCTCGAGATCATCGAGCTGCAGGGCTACACCGTGGAGGAGAAGGCGCGCATCGCCCGCAACCACCTCATCCCCCGGGAGCTCGGCGACCACGCGATCACCGAGGACCTGCTTCACATCGAAGACGACGCCCTCGTCTCGCTCATCGGCGGATGGACCCGGGAGGCCGGCGTGCGTCAGCTGAAGCGGGAGATCCGCAAGGTGACCCGTGCGTTGGCATTGCGCCTGGCCCGCACGCCGGATGCGCGGCCGGAGCCCCTGCACGTGGAAGTGGACGGGCTCCCCGAGCTCCTCGGCCGGCGTCGGTTCTACAACGACGTCGCGGAGCGCACCGCGTTCCCCGGGGTCGCGACGGGCCTCGCCTGGACACCGGTGGGCGGGGACATCCTGTTCATCGAGACCTCGCGCATGCCGGGGAAGGGGAGCATCCAGATCACCGGGCAGCTCGGGGATGTGATGCAGGAGTCCGCCCGCGCCGCCCTGACCTACGTGCGGTCTCACGCGGACGAGCTCGGCGTCGACCCCACCTTCCTGGAGAGCTCCGACCTGCACATTCACGTGCCGGCCGGCGCCGTCCCCAAGGACGGTCCCTCCGCGGGCGTCACCATGTTTACGGCGCTGACGTCGCTCCTCACGGGGCGCCGCATCAAGCCGGACGTGGCCATGACCGGTGAGGTCACCCTTCGAGGACGGGTTCTCCCCGTGGGTGGCATCAAGAGCAAGGTGATCGCGGCTCACCGCGCGGGGCTGCGCACGATCGTGCTGCCCCACCGCAACGAGCGCGATGTGGCCGAGATCCCGGCGTCCATCACGGACGATCTGACCTTCGTGTTCGCCACGGACATGGGGCAGGTCCTGGCCGCGGCTCTCGAGGAGACCCCCAGCCTGGGGGTGACCCAGGACGCGGCTCCCGTCGCCCCCGCCAACGAGGGACCCACCGCCGCCTGACCCGTAGGTCTCGGCGAGTCCAGAGCAAGAGAAAGCCTGCGTCGCTCCATGCGGCGCAGGCTTCTTGCGTGGGGCCTGCCTTCGCCTACTCCGGCTCGAACACCACCAGCATCGCAGGGACCAGCAACAGGTCTGCCAGGACCGCCACACACAGCGCCATGGGCACGAACCAGCCCATCATCTGCGTCGTGAGGTACTGCGTCGTCATGAAGGGCGCGAACCCAAGCACCAGGATCACCGTCGTCATCACGATGGCGCGTCCCGCGAAGGAGAACGTGCGTCGAATGGCTTCGTCGCGCGACTGCCCGCGGTCTCGCTCGATGCGATAGCGCACCAGGAAGTGGATGGTGTCGTCGACCCCGATCCCCAAGGCCAGCACCGCAATGATGAGGAAGTCGCTGTCGACGAACTCCCAGGTGAGCCCGAGCCAGCCGATGTACGCGACCACCGGCAGCAGGTTCGGCAGCATGGACCCGAGGCCCAGCCGCTTCGACCGGAGGGCCACGATCATCATCAGGGCGATGACGAAGAACGACGCGAGCAGTGAGTTGCGCTGCCCCACGAGGATCTCGTCCAGCCAGTCCCCCAGCAGGAAGCTCATTCCCATGGGCTTCACGCTCACCCCGGGGGGCATCAGATCGGCGGCGAGGGCGCGTGCCTTCTCCGCGATGACCGCGGTCTCGCGAAAGCCCTCCCCCTGCAGTCGTAGAGACATCCGTGCGCGGCGTCGGGGGAAGTCGAGCAGCCGGCTCAGGTTCTCGCCGCCGCTCCCTTCGAACAGCAGTAGGTACTGCGCGAGCTGTCGGCGGGTGCTGGGTCTCTTCTCCGGCGATGAGGGAGCGAGGGCGGGGTGCACCTCGTCCATGAGTGTCACCAGCGAGCCCACTTGATCGACCCCCGGGAGGGCCTCGAGCTGGTCGTGCAGGCTCGCCATGCCTGCCCAGACCGCATCCTCGAGGACGCCGTTGTCCGACTCGGTGACGACGTAGAGGTCGAGGATGTTGGTGCCCTGGAAGCGCTCCAGGAACCACGACTGGTCCACCCGGGCGGGATGGCTGTCGTCGAGGCGAGCGCCGAAGTCGGTCTCCACGGTGAGCTGGGTCGCCCCGTACCCCAGGATGCCGGCGAGCACGGCCGAGACTCCGATCACCCCCCAGGGCCGTCCCAAGGCGAGCCGCTCGCAGAGCCGGAGGAAGCCGTCCAACAGGTCGTGCACGCGGCCGGTGGCTCCTTCCCGCAGCGGCGTCGGTTCGGGCAACAGCGAGAAGACAATGGGCGCCAGGGTCATTGCCTGCAGCAGCGCGATCCCCACCCCCGCGCCGAGCACGATGCCCAGATGGCGGAACACCGGCGTGGGCACCAGAGCGAGACTCAGGAACCCGACACAGGTCGTGGCCGACGTGAAGAGGCAGGCGTGGCCTACGTCCTCGGCGGCCGCGAGGATCGCGTCATCCTTGCTCTTCCCGTGCCCGAGCTCGAGGAGGTACGCGCTGCACAGATGCACGATGTCGGAGAAGGCCACCGTGAGGATGACTGCGGGCACGATGGCGAAGAGCACATTGATCTGCGGGTCGAGGGCTACGGCGATGCCCATGGTCCAGAGCACGCCGAGCAGCGCGATGCTGCTCGAGACCGCCGCAGGCCAGATGCGCCGGAACATGAGCCACACCGCGAGCAGCAACAGGATCGCGACGAAGGGGAAGACCCAGGTGAGCGTGTGCATGCTGACTTCGAGCACCGCTCCGATCTGGGACTGGAGTCCCACCAGCTTGAGCGAGTCCTCGTCGAATCCGGCGTCGCCCATGGCGCCCGTGATGCCCGCGATGATGGCGGGGAGAGTCTCCGACGCCCGCTCGGGGTCCGTCGTGAGCTCGACCACGAGCGCGGATGCCGATCCATCCCGGCTGAGCAGGCTGCCGCCCACCAGGGGATCGTCCTGGAGCTCGGCGAGCAGCTCCGCGCGCCCCGCGGCGTCGGTCTCCCGCGCCAGCTCCGCCCACGACTCCACGAAGAGAGTTCCCCCTTCGCCGCGCACCCGCTGGATCGTCGCAAGGCTGTCGACGCTCTGCACGTCGTGCAGCGCCTCCATGGACTCCACGGCCGCCTCGAGCCGATCGAGGGAGGCATCGGACAGGGGAGCCTCGTCGTCCCACGCCAGGACGACCACCTCGTCATTGGAGAAGGTCGCGCTCACCTCTTTGTACTCGCGGTAGACCGGACTGTCGCCGAGGAACAGCTTGCCCAGCTCCGACGCCACGACGGCCCGGGAGGCGCTCCACGCGGCCACCCCCGAGATCAGCAGGCAGATCGTCACCACGATGGCGCGGTGCGAGAGAACCCATTGGAACCAGCGGCGCATCAACGGCTCAGCCCCTTCAAGGCGAGCCTGGGGTCGCGGCGAACAGGATCTGGGCCACGTAGTACAAGGGGAGGCCCCAGAGCCGGTTGGGGAAGCCGGGACTCACGAAGCGGTCGCGGGCAACGGCGAGGTCCGAGACGAAGAACATCACCGCCGCCACGAGGAAGATGAGGCGGTCGGTGTGTCCCGCGCAGCCCGCCGCGAGGGCGACCATCGCGGAGATGACCACCATGTACGCGACGACGGGTCCCTTCATGGAGCCCTTCACGTTGGGCAGCACCCACTTCGCGACGATGGGCAGCACGACGAGCACGAAGACGCCGCCGCCCATCAGCCAGGTCGTGTCGAGGCCCAGCATCACGAACATCACCGCGTAGCCCACGTGGCCCAGCAGGAACGCGACGAGACCTCCTAGAAACAGCTTGTCCTTGCGGGAGAGCAGGAGCACGTCGCCCAGCCAGCAGAACGCCAAGGCCACGAGGAGGACCTGGCCCCAACGGGTGGTCCCAGCCCCGAAGGCCACCGCCTCTGCGATGAACGCAGTCGAGGCGATGGGCTTGGCTACCGCCTTCACCTTGCTGTTCTCGGCTCGCTCAGCCCAGAGCAGGACCGCCAGTCCCGCAAGAACCACCCACACCCACATCTGGCCGCTCATTGATCCTCCAGCGCCCGTCAGCGTGCCTGATAGGCTCTCGGCCGTCTCGGCAGGCGGCTGAGAACCCTTCCCGGGAGCGGCTTTGCGAGGACTCATCTTCAGCTTGTGTCTTGTCCTGGGCTGCAGCCCCGTTGGGGGCGTCGACGACGACGACACCAGCGAAGAGCCGGACCCACTCCCGAAGTTCGGCAGCGACTTCGTCGGGGGCGACCGACCCACGCTGGTGCACCAGCCCGAGGGCTACGACGGTCTCACGGCGATGCCCCTGGTCATCCTCTTGCACGGCCGCGGGGCCAACCCGGACGTGGTCGACATCCTGTTCCGCTGGAGCGCGCAGGTGGACGCCCTCGGGTTCTTCCTCCTGCTGCCCGAGAGCACCCTGGACAGCAACGGGAGTCCAGCCTGGAACTCGCGACCCGACTCGGGCGAGGTGGCCGACGACCTCGGCTACATCACCGGGCTCATCGACTCCATGGAGGAGCAGTGGGCCATCGACCCGGACCGCATCTACGTCGCTGGCCACAGCAACGGTGGGTTCATGACCTACCGCCTCGCGTGTGAGATCCCCGAGCGGCTCGCCGGCGTCTTGAACTTCGCGGGGTTGAGCCCCTTCACCGACGAGAGTGGGTGCGCGCCCTCGGAGGCGCTGTCCGTCCTTCACGTCCACGGGACGGAGGACTCCGACGTGGTGTACGCGCCGTCGGACGGTCGGCTTGGCGCCGAGGCGGTGTCGGCGCTCTGGGCGGAGCGCGCCGGGTGTGACCAGGCCCAGGTCGAGGGTCCTCGTCTCGATCTCATCGCTGGCATCGACGGGGACGAGACGCGGGTCTGGGACTGGGCGGACCAGTGTGCGGGAGGCCATCAGGTCTCCCTCTGGACCCTCGAGGGTGGGGGACACATCCCGCTGTTCAACAGCTCCTTTGCTGAGGAGTCCCTCGGCTGGTTGCTCGCCCGAAGCAGGGCCGAATGAGGGAGCGACGGACCCCGCGGGCTCCTCGCGTCACGACGGCGGCCCTCGAGCGAGCGGCAGTGCACCACCTGCAGCGCTATCCCTCGAGTCGGCAGCAGCTGCGACGGGTGCTGATGCGCCGGCTGCAGCGGGCCGAGCGCCGCTCGGAGCCCGGGGAGGGACCCGATCGGGATCAGGTGGTGGCAGACATCGACGAGCTCGTGGAGCAGTTGAGCGCCCGAGGCCATCTCGACGACGGACGTCTCGCGGATGCTCTCGCGGCGGACTGGCTCCGCCGCGGGGTGTCACCGCCGATGATTCGGGCGCGGCTGAGGAGCAAGGGAATCTCTGGCGAGATCGCCACCGAGGCGATCACCGCCGCGAAGGAGGCTGCGAGAGAGCAGGGCGTCGACCCCGAGGTGGCCTCGGCGGCTGCCTACGCGCGTCGTCGTCGCCTGGGGCCCTTTCGCCGGAACCCAGACGAACGCCAGGAGCGACGCCAGAAGGACCTGGCTGCCCTCGGGCGCCGTGGATTCCGCTTCGATGTTGCGCGGACCGTCATCGACGCTGATTCTCCCGACGAGCTGCCCGAACCCCTTCTCTGAGCGAGACCATGGCCGATCACGTCTTCGAGCTGTCCGACGCGAGCACCGTCCAGAACCTGATGACCAAGGGGGGCGGCCCCGCAGTCATCGACTTCTGGGCCGCTTGGTGCGGGCCCTGCCGCACGATGAAGCCCGTCTACGAGTCCGTGGCGTCGGACTACCAGGACTCGGAGGTGGGCTTCTACTCGCTGGACACCGAGGCCCACAAGGATCTGGCGCGCTCGTTCCGGGTGCGCAGCCTGCCGACGCTCGTGTTCGTGGACGATGGACAGATCGTCGACGTGGTGATCGGGCGCATCGACGGAAAGCGCCTCGGGAAGAAGGTCGACTGGCTCATCCGCAAGAGTCGGGGCGAGGGGCTCCTGAGTCGCTTCGCATCCCGCCTTCGTCGGGAGTAGAGAGCCCTCCCGAGGGAGCCGCGGCCCTCGGTTGGCAATGAAGTGCAGCGCGTCACGTAGGAGGGGACATGTTCGGACTCATCGGCAACATCCTGTGGTTTCTCTTTGGTGGCCTCTGGTCGTTCATCGGCTACACCTGGGGCGCTCTCATCATGTGTCTCACGATCGTGGGCATTCCCTTCGGCATCCAGTCCTGGAAGATCGGCGTGGCTTCGTTGGCCCCGTTCGGCAAGGAGATCAAGGTCCACGAGAAGACGGACAGCACGCTCAACGTCGTGATGAACGTCCTGTGGATCCTCCTCGCGGGCTGGCCCATCGCCCTGGCGCACCTCAGCCTGGCCATCACGATGGGGATCACCATCGTGGGGATTCCCTTCGCGGTGCAGCACATCAAGTTGCTGCCCCTGAGCCTCGCACCCTTCGGGCGAACCCTCGAGTGACCCCGTCGCGGGGGCGCGCGAGAGCTACTCGAACTCCACGTCCTCGTCCTGGCTGTCGGGTTCGTCGACAAGCTCGTCGGTGAGGCCCCGCAGGTGGCCCTCCATCCGGTAGGCGGCTCGCGTCTGCACGTCCGGGTTCGCGCGCCCTTCGGGAGCAAAGGAGAGTCCGGTCAGGAGCAAGTCGCTGTCTCCATCGCCGGTCTTGCTGACGTGCACCGAGACGCCGGTGTCCCCCAGCAAGCCCTTCATCCCGTCGACCACCGCCATCACCTGGGGAGGAGCTCCCTCTCCGTCGTAGGGGCCGGGGCGGAGCACCGTCAGGCAGGGGAACTCGGCGCAGTCCACGACGAGGAGGTCCCCCGCACCTTCCTCGGCCACGAGGCTGCGAATGGAGCGCTCGAAGTTGGCCGGAAGGAACGCGTCGGGCACGTCCTCGGGCCAGGGCTGGGGCTCGCCGGCGACCTCAGCCAGCTGGCCGGCTGAGATGGCCTGTTGGCGCCGTAGGGATGCGATCTCGTCCTCCAGGGCCTCGATCACGGCGTCGGAGTCAGCCTCCTCGACGGCCAGCCCGTCCCCCTGGGGGGCGCGCACCATCTTCCGGACGACGCGAGGGCGCGGGCCTGGCTTCGGGGTGCCGACGGTGCGGGTCTCACCGGGTTGGACGAGCACGGCGGGGGCGTCCTCGGCTCCGACGATCCTGGCCTGACCTTCGTAGACGGCGACGGTGACGAGAGAGCCCGCGAGGGCGGCGACGAGGTGGGTGGTCTTCATGTGTTCTGCCTCCTGCCCTTCTTCACGCAGCAGGTCCACGGCTGGTTCCACGGAAATCACCGCACGCCCGTCGACCTCGACGACCCGCGATCCGGCCAACACTCGCGTGTGTCCTGTCACCAGTTGACTCCCCCCGGCCAGGAGGACGGTTGGGGGCGGCGAGAGCAGCTCTTGGGTCTCGGCTCCCAGCAGGCCCGCCATGAGCAGGGCCGCCACCAGCCAGCCCCATCGACGCGAGGCGGTTCGTGTCTCGGGCGCAGGGGCTCGCGCGGCGGCGAGCACGGACGCATCGAGGCCTGCAGGAACCGGGTGTTCGGCGGGCAGCTCTCCCAGCAACAGGTCGAGGCGCTTCTCGCGGTCGGTCATCAGGAGTCTCCGAACAAGTCGGCGGGGAGGAGGTCATGGAGACGGGCGCGGGCCCGGGACAGGCGGGACTTCACCGTGCCGATGGCGACGCCTTCGCCCTGGGCGATCGTCGACAGGTCGAGGCCATGGATGTGATGCAGCACCACGACCCGACGCCCGGGTTCGGGAAGCTGGGCCAGCGCGGCATCCAGCTGCTGGTGGGCCCGGTTGCGTACCGCGGAGCTCTCCGGGTCGAGCTCGCGCGCGAGTGCCTCCGGCGGCTCGGCGAGAGAGAGCACCACCCCCCGGACCGTGCGGCGTCGATGCCGATCCACCAGGTGGCGATGGGCGACGGTCATGATCCAACTGCGCAGAGGGGAGGGGCCCGTGGGGTCGAACCGGTGCAGTCCGCGGAGGACCTTCTCCCAGATGGCCTGGTACGCGTCGTCGGGATCGGGATCAAGCCGTCGGCAGAGGCCGTACACCCGGGGGCCCTGCTCGGCGAGGAGCTGTGCCCACGCGTCGTCATCCCCGGTGGGGCGGCCCGGACGGGCGAAGCTGCGAACCGAGCGTGGAGGGGCCATCACCACAGATCACGCACGAGGGGAGCGAGAGGTTCCACCCTCCAAGCAAAAAGACCGGCCGAAGCCGGTCTCTTCGGTGCGATGGACGGGAACTCAGTCGCCGTACCAGACCTCGACGTCGTAGGCGCCGCTGGTCTGGTCGTTGGCGCCGGCGACGCCCACGATGATGCGGTAGGCGTTCCCCGCCTGCACCGTGGCGGCTTCCGAGACACCGGGGTTGCCGTTGTTCTCACGGTCGAAGGAGGTGTCGCAGGCGATGGCCGAGGCGAGGTCCGGCGGGTAGTCCGTGGTGCTCGTCCCCACCTTGATGGCGTAGAGGGAGACATCGACCGTGGGGTCCGACGGGTTCACGCGCACGTGAAAGTCACCCATGTCCTCGCCGATGGCTTCGTCCACGAACACGTGGTTGCCCGTGAAGTTCACGTTCTCCGTGCCGGGGTAGCAGCCAAAGGCGCCGCTGCTGGCCCAGTCGATGTCGATGATCGAACCATCGCTGAGGTTCCCGTCCCACTCGGTGTCGGGGTCTCGTTCCGGCATCTCCGCACCGTTGGTGAGGAAGGGGCCGATGCCGCCGTCCTCGGGACAACCCGTGGTCAGAAGGAGCAAGGAAGAGAGGGCGACGAGCGATGCAGTACGCATGAGGTTTCTCACAGATGAGGTGGGCGAACGAGTAAGCCAGAGCAGTGCGAGCGAGGCAAGGGGCGCGCCAAGCCTGGGGGCGATCAGAGGTTGAGCAGCATCTCGAGGAGGAGGGCTTCCATGTCCTCGGTGCTCTCCCCAGTGGTGCCGAAGACGCTGTACACCAGGGTGCCTCCGTCGTCCGTGGGGCGGCTGACCGCGAGGGGCGAGCTCTCCACGGTCTCGAAGTCCACCGTGCTCACGGTGGCGTCAACCAGGGCGAGGGCGCTCCCGCCCACGCTTTCCAGGACGGGGAAGTTGTCGGCGAGGCGAATCGAGGCTGTGCCCTCGGTGAAGTGGGCGGCGAGGCCCGTGTCGGCAATGCGGGCATTGAGCGTGTTCGCGAAGCCCACCTCCGGCGCGTCGAAGTCGGTGTCGTCGCGCAGGAAGTCGATGGCCTCCTCATCGAGGGTTTCCACCAGCGGCCAGGCGGTGCCGGAGACGTAGAGCGACCCGCCGTTCTCGAGCCACTGGCCCACCACGCTCGTGACGGTCTGGGCCTGGGGAAGCCAGTCCTCGGGAAGGCCGCACGGCAAGAGCAGCACATCGACGTCATCGATGTCGTTGGCGTTGGTCAGCAGGTCGAGCCAGTCCTGACCGGTGTTGTCCATGGTCGTGACGTCGAAGCCGACCCGCTCCAGAAGGAGCTTGGGGTTGTCGCACGAGCCGGTCACCTGGGTGATGTTCACCTCGTCGGGTGCCAGACACTCGGGGGTGAGCTCGGCGCGGTTGCCCGCGATGAACGTGAAAGGGAATGTGTGGGAGAAGTGCCCCCGGCTTGCGACCGCGACGTAGGAGCCCGCGGTGAGATCCTCGAACACGAAGGTTCCGTCGAGGTCCGTGACCGTGGTGGCGTCCGCGGTCTCCCCGTCGGCGAGGCCGTCGGCATCCTCGTCGATGAAGACCGAGACGACCGCTTCGCTCACGCCGCTCACGGCGTTGGGCAGGCAGATGGATCCTTCGACGCCACCGCTCTCGCTGTCTGAACGGCCGAAGGTGTCGTCCGCAGCGAGGCCGACGCAGGCCGACAGAGGAAGGGAGAGGGACAGGGCGAGGACTTGAAGGGCGCGCATCGATTGTCTCCGGGTGCGGAGCCAGCGTACACGGAGGGGGCCGTCCGCCTGGGTCTGCCGGAGTGAGAGTCCGCTCGGAAAGCCCGCGCAGGCGCCGCCGGTCTGCTAGATGGGCGCCGCAGCCCGACCCCGGGCGGCAGGAGAGCACACACATGGCCCTGCAAGCCGGCATCGTCGGACTTCCCAACGTCGGCAAGTCCACCCTCTTCAACGCTCTGACCGCGGCGGGGGCGGAGAGCGCCAACTACCCGTTCTGCACCATCGAGCCAAACGTCGGCGTGGTGCCGGTCCCGGATCCGCGGCTCGCCCAGCTGCATGCCCTCATCGACTCCCAGAAGATCATCCCGGCTTCGGTGGAGATCGTGGACATCGCGGGCCTCGTGCGTGGCGCCAGCAAGGGGGAGGGGCTCGGCAACCAGTTCCTGGGCAACATCCGCAGTACGGACGCCGTGCTCCAGGTAGTGCGCTGCTTCGAAGATGGCGACGTCGTCCACGTGGACGGCAGCGTCGATCCGATTCGCGACATCGAGACCATCGAGATCGAGCTCGTGCTCGCCGATCTGGAGTCCGTGACCCGCCGGCGTGACAAGTACGTTCGCGCCGCGAAGGGGCCCGACAAGGACGCCAAGTTCCAGCTGGCCGTGGCCGAGAAGCTCCTGGAGCTGCTGGAGGACGGCAAGCCGGCACGGGCTGGCGAGTGGTCCGAGGACGAGTGGGTGAGCGTCGTGGATGCGCAGCTCATCACGAGCAAGCCCGTGCTCTTCGTCTGCAACGTGGACGAGGATGGGCTCCTCGAGGAAAACGAGCACGTGGCGACGGTGCGCGCCCTCGCAGAAAAGCAGGGGGCAGGAGTCGTCACCATTTGCGCCAAGGTCGAGGCGGAGCTGTCGGAGCTCGAGCCTGAGGAGCGGGAGGAGTTCCTGGCGGAGCTGGGCCTCACGGAGCCGGGTCTCGCGCTCCTCGCGCGCGAGACCTATCGGCTCCTGGGTCTGCAGACGTACTTCACGGCCGGGCCGAAGGAGATCCGCGCGTGGACCATCAAGGTCGGCGCGAAGGCTCCGCAGGCGGCGGGGGTCATCCACACCGACTTCGAGCGCGGCTTCATCAAGGCCGAGGTCTACACGATCCCGAACCTGCAGGAGCACCTCACGGAGGCGGGCCTGAAGTCCGCTGGTCTGCTCCGCATCGAGGGGAAGGAGTACGTCGTCTCCGATGGAGACGTCATGCACTTCCGCTTCAACGTCTGACGGAGCCGCTCAGATTCTCGAGGGTGGTCCCGAGGCGGCGCACTGCCTTCATTGAGGCTTCGGTCATCGGGGCGGGGTCCTTCACGACCAGCGCGAGGTCATCGGCTACGTCGGAGAAGACGGCGCAGTGGCCCTCCGAGTACTGGTCGGGTTGATGGCTCGAGAAGAAGAGAAACCCCAGGGTGACTCCCTCGACCCTCAGGGGACAGGTGAGGCTCGATCGCACCCCCTGCCGGTGCACCATCTTTGATGACCTGGACCCCGGGTGTTGCTCCAGGTAGCCCCCGAGGTCGTTGAGGATCCTCGGTTCCCCGCCCTGCGCCACCGCCCCGAGCGAGGTCTCCCCGAGGGGCAGCGCGTACCTCGAGGGGAGGGGAGGCCCGGCGAGCACTGAGGCTTGCCACCGCATGCGAACCACCGCGGGATCACCTTCGATGAGGGCCACGCAGAGCCGATCGAAGGGGATCACGCCGCGGAAGCTCCGGAAGATGAAGGCGCACAGCGCGTCCAAGACCGAGTGCTCACCAGTCGCAAAGGTGCTCAGAAGCACCAGAGACTGACGTTCGACCTCGCTGGGCGAGTCCGGGCCTGGACGTTTGGCCACCATGCCCATGGCTATAACAGGTACTGCGGGCCAGGATCCTGAGCATCGCAATTTCACTCCTGCTCGACGGCGCGCCACCGCCGGGCGGCTGTGGAGGGGCCCAGGGCCGGGCCTCTGTGAACGAAGATGTTCGCGCGCGCTCGCGCGCGAGAAGCGACAACGCCCACGACACGCAGTTGGAGGCCGGGACGATCCTCGCCGAAGCGATCGCCAAGTGGATCGCGAATCGACGCCGTCCGGGGGGCTTCGTCGAGCCTCTGGTTCGGGCCGATCCGTTCCCCGGACCGGGTATTGGGAGGCCCTTGGATACGGAGCGGCGCCCACCACCTTCTTCCTCGTCGAGCCAGACCACGCCGTGGCTGTCTTCGCTGGAGCCCCCACATCCAGTGAAGTGAGGCGAGCAACGCACGCGCCGTGGTACGAAGGAACCCTCGTCACACGGCTGTGCCGTGGGATAGAGTGACGCTCGCTAGTGGTCTATCGCCGAGGGGATCGGTGTCGGTGGGCCACGCAAGGGATGAACACATGCTCCGATCGACTCGTATTCTGGTCGTCCTCCTTGGCCTCGCACTGCTCCTGGTGCCGGCCACTGCCATGGGCAGCCACTTCCGTGGGGGGTCCGTCACCTGGAACCGCCCATCCACTTCCCAGAACGTATCGTTCACGATCACGCACAGTTGGCGAGTGTCACCGAGCGTGAACTTGATCTACGGGGACGGAGGCAGCTCGGGCGGACTGGCCAGCACGTCGCTGGGTTCGTTCACGGACAGCACCGGCGCGTCCTACAGCGCCTACACCAGCTCGACGAGCCGCAACTACGGTGGTTCGGGTCCGTACACCGCGTACTTCACCACGTGCTGTCGGATCGGCGGCATGGGGATGGGGAGCAACGCGTACTTCCGGGTCGAGTCGGTAATCAACTTCTCGAACGGGAATACCTCCTCGCCTGTGGCGGGCGCACCCGCGCTTCTGCAGATCGTCCGGGGGGCGACGAACACGATCTCGATGGCCGTCGGTGATCCCGACAGCAACAGCTCGTCCACGTGCTCCTTCTCGACGTACGCCCAGGCGGTCAACGGAGGCAGCACGACGCTCTTCAAGCCGAGCTGGCTCACGATCGACCCGAACACCTGCACGATGACGGCGAGTCCGCCATCGAATGCGGCCACGCTCTGGCCCTATTCGGTGCGCATCACCGACAACAACGGCGCGGTGACCACCTTCGACGGGATGTTCGAACTCGTGACGGGCACACCGCCGACCTGCACCGGCGGCGGCTCCTTCACCGCC
Source organism: Deltaproteobacteria bacterium (assembly GCA_023954745.1). Classification (GTDB taxonomy): domain Bacteria; phylum Myxococcota_A; class UBA796; order UBA9615; family UBA9615; genus JAGSHC01. The sequence continues at coordinate 22,666 of JAGSHC010000025.1, forward strand.
ACCGTGGGGCAGACCTTCACCACGCCGATCACCGGGACCAACTCCACCGGTGGCACCGTCACGATGACCCTGCTGAACGCTCCTTCGGGCTCGACCTTGTTGCCGGGGAGTGGCACGTCCCCCGTGAACTCCACGTTCTCGTGGACGCCGGGCGGCTCCGACTTCGGGCAGAGCTATGGCGCGTCGGTGATCGTCACGAACGCATCGAACCTTCAGGCTACCTGCCCGCTGACTCTCACGGTTCCGCTGAACTCCCCGCCGGTGGCGGAAGCCAATGGCACCTACAGCGGCAACAAGGGCGCCCTCGTTCCCGTGACGGCAGTGGGCTCCAGCGATCCCGACGGCACGATCACGAATTACGCCTGGGACTGCGACGGCAATGGCACCTTCGAGGTGAGCACCGGCAGCGTGACCGCCAACTGCGGGCCTTTCTCCCTCGGTGGCTCGTACCCGGTCACCCTGCGCGTCACCGACGATCAGGGCAGCACCGCCACGGACACCACGACCCTGACGATCGCCAATGCGGGCCCCAGCGCCCAGGCCAACGGGCCGTACACGGTGAACCAGGGTCAGAACGTGACCATCCAGAGTGCCGGCTCGTCCGACGGTGACGGCGGCACGCTCTCCTACGAATGGAACTGCTCGAGCACGTCGACGTCGGGCCTCGTCAGCGGTTCAGCGAACCAGACCTGCAACTACGCCGACGACGGCACGGTCTTCGGTCTGCTTCGCGTCTGCGATCCCGAGGGCGCGTGTGCCACCGACACCTTCCAGGTGAACGTCACCAACACCGCGCCCACCGCCAACGCGGGCGGCCCCTACAACACCGGTCAGGGCGCCAGCGTGACGGTCTCGGGCAGCGCGTCCACCGACCCGGATGGGACCATCTCGACCTACGAGTGGGACTGCGACTCCAGCAACGGCATCAGCTACTCCGCACCGTCCGCGAGCCCGACCAGCACGTGCCTCTGGCCCGACGACGGGACCTACACCGTCACCCTGCGGGTCACTGACGACGACGGAGCGACGGCGACGGCGACGGCGACGGCCACGGTGACCAACACCCTGCCCATCGCGAACGCGGGCGGGCCGTACTCGGGTCAGAAGAACAGCAACATCCAGGTCTCCGGCTCGGCATCGAGCGACCCCGACGGAACCATCGTGCTGTACCAGTGGGACTGCGATTCGAGCAACGGTGTGAGCTTCAACACCGGCAGCCCGACCCCCACCCTGAACTGCCAGTACTCCTCCATCGGGTCCTACACGGTCACTCTGCAGGTGACTGACGACGACGGCGCGACGGACATTGACACGGCGACAGTCTCGGTGATCAACGCGGATCCGATCGCGAACCCCGGGGGCCCCTACTCGGCGTTCCAGAACACGCCGGTGACGCTCAACGGCGCGCTCTCGAGCGACCCCGACGGCTTCCTCGTCTCTTACGAGTGGGACTGCAACACCGCCAACGGCACGAGCTACTCGGCGCCGTCGGCGAGCCCGCTGTTCGACTGCACCTACACCACCACGGGGACGTTCACGGTGATCCTGCGGGTCACCGATGACGACGGCGCAACGGACACCGGCACCACGACGGTCGCCATCACGAACCAGTCTCCCATCGCGGAAGCCGGCGGCCCGTACGCCGGCAGCCAGGGCGTCGCGATGCCTGTCTTCGCCTTCGGGTCCAACGACCCGGACGGCACGCTCACGACGTACGAGTGGGACTGCGACAACAACGGCACCTTCGAGGTGACCAGCAGCTCGCAGACCGGCTCGACCTGCACCTTCGCGACGATCGGTACCTACACGATCACGCTCCGGGTGACGGATGACGACGGCGCCCAGACAACCGACACGGCCACCGCGCTCATCGGAAACCAGGCTCCCGTGGCAGCTCCCGGTGGGCCGTACGCCGCGCTCCAGTCCCAGAACGTCCTGGTGGACGGCACCCAGTCCGCTGATGTGGACGGCACCATCGTGGACTACGCCTGGGACTGCGACGCCGGCAATGGCGTCAGCCTCACCAGCACCGGCACCACGGCCGTCTTCTCCTGCAGCTACGCGGTCGTTGGCACCTACACGGTGACCCTCCAGGTCACGGACGACGACGGCGCGACGGACAGCCAGACCACGCAGGTCATCGTGAGCAACGGCGCGCCCGTTGCGGTGGCCGGCGGGCCCTACACCGGCGTGAAGAACGTCCCGGTGACGGTCGACGCCTCGGGCAGCTCCGACGCCGATGGGAGCCTCGTCTCCTACGCCTGGGACTGTGACTCCGACGGGATTGTCGATGTGACCCTCGCGACGCCGACGGCGGCGTGCATCTACGGCGCCATCGGCACCTACACGGTCACCCTCACGGTCACCGACAACGACGGCGGCACCTCGACGGACACCGGCACCGTAAACATCCCCGCGGTGAACACGGTGGCGGACGCGGGCGGCCCCTACGCGGGCACCCAGGGCGTTCCCCTGGCCCTCGACGGCTCGGGCAGCAGCGACAGCGACGGAAACATCGCCACCTACGAGTGGGACTGCGAGGGCGACGGCGTCTACGAGTTCATCTCGTTCAACGCCAACGACGTCACCTGCACCTACACCCTCGTTGGCGTCTACACGCTCCAGCTGCAGGTCACCGACGACGACGGTCTGACGGACACGGACTCCGTCACCGTGACGCTCGCCAACATCCTCCCCGTCGCAGACGCGGGGGGTCCCTACACCGGCACCGAGGCCACGCCCATCGCGGTGGACGGCACCGGCTCGGGAGACGTCGACGGCACGATCGTCCAGTACTCCTGGGACTGCAACAGCGACGGATTGCCCAACGCCATCAGCCCGGCGCCCTTCGGCAACACGTGCGTGTTCACCGCTGCCGGCACCTACACGTTGACCCTGACGGTCACGGACAACGACGGCGCGACGGACACGGACACCGCCACGGTCACTGTGGTGAGCACCCCCCCGCTTGCCGCGGCTGGCGGGCCCTACTCCGGTGGCGAGGGCAGCAACATCCTCCTCGATGGCAGCGGCTCCACGGACACCGGCGGGACCATCACCCTGTACGAGTGGGACTGCCAGAGCGACGGCGTGTACGAGATCAACTCGACGCAGCCCCTCGGTGACGCGTGCAGCTACGTCGATGAGGGCAACTTCACGGTGACCCTGCGGGTGACCGACGACGACGGTGACACCGCCGTTTCGGTGGCGACCATCGCCGTGGCCAACGTCGCTCCGACCCTCACCGGGCCCATCGGGCCGACCACCGGCGACGAGGGGACGACCCTCAACTGGTCCGCCACCGCCACCGACCCCGGTGTCAACGATGTGTTGACCTACAGCTGGGACTTCGGCGACGGCACCTCCGGCACTGGCAACTCGGCGTTCCACGCGTACACCGAGGACGGCGTCTACACCGTCACGGTGACGGTGGACGACGGCGACGGCGGGACCGACGTGGGCACCGCAACGGTCACCATCGGCAACGTGGCACCGACCTTCAACCTGGCGACCATTCCGAACCTCGCGGACGAGGGGCAGCAGCTGACCTTCACGGCGACGGCGAGCGATGCGGGCACCAACGACGTGCTGGCCTTCGACTGGGACTTCGGCGACGGCGGCACTGAGACGGGCGACAACGTCGTCTACACCTACGCCGACGACGGCGTCTTCACGGTGACCGTGACGGTGACCGATGACGACGGCGCGACGGACGTGACCAGCGCCCAGATCGTCGTGAACAACGTTGCACCGGTCATCACGGTCCTCAGCGGGGACCTCGCCGGGAACGAGGGCGACCTCCTCTCCTGGGAAGGCGCCGCGACGGACGTTGGGGTGCTCGACATCCTTACCTACAGCTGGGACTTCGGCGACGGGAACACCGCCACGGGAACCAACGTCACGAACATCTTCGCGAACGAGGGCCAGTACGTGGTCACGCTGACCGTCGACGACGGCGACGGCGGAGTCACCACCTCGACCCTCACGGTGGTGGTGGGCAACCTCGCCCCGTCCGTGACGAGCGTGAATGCAGCCGGCGGCGACGAAGGCGACCCGCTCACCTGGACGGTGACGGCGCAGGACGCTGGTGTCGGCGACACAATCACGTACAGCTGGGACTTCGGTGATGGCACCTTCGCGGCGGGCGACACCGTCACGAAGACCTACACGGACGATGGGACCTTCAGCGTCATCGTCTCGGCCATGGATGACGCAGGCGCCGTCGGCACCTCCCTCATCGAGATCACCATCAACAACGTCGCGCCGGTGATCCTCTCGATGGCCGGAGTACCCAACACGACCCCGGACGAGGGCAGTGAACTCGACCTCGAGGCCACCGCTACGGACCAGGGCGCCGACGACATTCCCGACCTCATCTACACGTGGGACTTCGGCGACGGCAGCCCGACGGAGACGGGTGCGGCCGCGGAGCACACCTGGGCTGACGACGGCCAGTTCACCGTCACGCTGACGGTGGATGACCAGGACGGTGGGGTCACGACCCAGACCCTCGTGGTCGATGTCCAGAACGTGGACCCGATCATCTCGACCTCGCCCCCGGTCAACGCGCTGGAGGACAACCTGTACACCTACGTGCCACAGGTCCAGGACCCGGGCGACGAGGTGTTCACGTGGACGATCTCGGCCTCGGCGCCCCCCAGCATGGTCATCGACCCCCTGACCGGCGTCATCACCTGGACGCCGGACTACGACGACTTCCTCGTGGGTCAGTACAGCGTCACGCTGACGGTCGACGATGGCGATGGTGGTATCGACCAGCAGTCGTGGACGATCACTGTCTTCTCCGACGACAGCGACAACGACGGCATCCCGGACGACTGGGAGAACGACAACGGCCTCGACCCGAACGACCCGAACGACGCTGGGCAGGACCCGGACGGAGACGGAATCACGAACCTCGGCGAGTTCGGTCTCGACCAGGACCCGAACGTCTACGACGGTCCGTCCCAGCCGGTTCCGATCTCGCCCATCCAGGGCGCGGTGGTCACCGAGATCTCTCCCGACCTGCTCTTCCAGAACGCGACGGACCCCCAGAACGAGGCTCTGCTCTACGACCTGCAGGTCTTCGAGGATGAGTTCATGAACGTGATGGTGACCGAGGTCTACGGCGTGCTCGAGGACCCGAGCGGCGAGACCTTCTGGAAGGTGGATATCGTCCTCGCGGAGGACACCCAGTACTGGTGGCACGTCCGCGCCAACGACCCGTGGACGGCGGGCGAGTGGTCGGACCTCGAGGACTTCACCCTCAACGAGTTCAACGACGGCCCCGGTGTCCCGGAGCTCGTCTACCCCATCGACGGCGAAGTGGTCACTGTGCTTCAGCCCGAGCTGGAGTGGACGCAGGTCGAGGACCCCGACGGCGACGCCATTACCTACGACATCGTCGTCTACGCCGACGATGCGGTGACGGTGGTCGCCGAAGGCTTCGACGTCCCGGACAGCGGCAACGCGACGAGCCTCTGGATGGTCGATGTCGCCCTCACGGACGACAGCAACTACTGGTGGTCTGCGCGCGCCCTCGACGACGAAGGCGGCGTGAGCGACTGGGCGGAGGCTGAGCCCTTCTTCCTGACCACCGAGAACGGCGCCCCCGACAGCCCGGTCTTCATCGACCCCGAGGATGGCGACGAGATTGAAGAGATCTCGCCGACACTCACCGCCACCGAGGTCGAAGACCCCGAGGGTGGCGAGGTGACCTACGAGTTCGAGATCGACCAGGTCGGCACGTTCGACTCCATCGACTACCGCATGGGCACGGTGCCGGCGACGGACACCGGCACGGTCTGGTGGGACCTGGAGTTGGCGGGCATCGAGCTCGACCAGAACGCCTGGGTCTTCGCCCGTGTGCGCGCCATCGACGAGCTGGGCATCGCGTCGGCCCCCGACACGATCACCTTCTACGTGCGCGGCGAGAACGACGCGCCGCCGACGCCGACGCTGCTCCGCCCCGAAGATGGCTCGACCGTTCCGGGCGTGGGCGTGGCGCTGGTGCTCCGCAACGTCGATGACATCGAGGACGACATTGTCTTCTACGACTTCATCCTCGCCACGGACCCGGAGATGACCGACGTCGTGTTTGACAGCGACGGAGTCGCCGAGGGCGCGGGCCCCGATGACGAAGAGGACGTGACCTCGGTGTTGGTGCCGGAGACGCTCCTCGGCGAGTTCTACTGGACCGCCCGTGCGGTGGACGATCGCGGTGCCGCGTCGGATTGGGCAGAGCCCTTCCACTTCATCGCGACCGGGGACTCCGACAGCGGACCGTTCATCGACCCCGACTCGTTCGTGGCCGGCGCTGGCTGCAAGGCGTGCGCCTCCTCGGTGAGCGCAGCGGATGAGCCGGCCACCCTGTGGCTGCTCGCCCTCTTGCCCGCCGCGATGCTCGTCCGGCGCCGCCGCCGCTAGCAGCGAGAGACAAACTGAGCGCAACGCCTCGGCCTCGGCCGGGGCGTTGCTGCTTGGGGGGATAGGCCTCGGCCTCGGCCAGGAGGCTCAGAGCCGCTGGCGTGACGCGCCCCGGAGGCGGGGAACCTGCGGGTTCCTTGGGCGTCCGCGAGCGAACTTGGACTCGCGTGCTTCGCACGGACCGAGGGCGAAGCCTTGCAGGCCGGGCCGCCTTACAGGCCGGGCCGCCTTACAGGCCGGGCCGCCTTACAGGCCGGGCCGCCTTACAGGCCGGGCCGCCTTACAGGCCGGCCCCTCTTGAAGGCCGGCCCGCCTTGCGTGGGTCAGAAGACGTATCTGGCGTCCGAGGCCGGGCCTCAGCTGTTGCGGCGAAGGCCGAGGGGCATCAGCAAGAGGAGGAGCGCAGCGCTGCCACCTTCGCCGTCGCATGCGCAATCCGAGGCCCCGGCGCTGTCGTCGTCGTCGTCGTCGTCGTTGGCGATGTCGTCGTCGTCCGTTGTGGCGTCGTCGTCGTCTCCGGAGTCGTCGTCGTCGCCAGAGTCGTCGTCGTCGCCAGAGTCGTCGTCGTCGCCAGAGTCGTCGTCGTCGCCAGAGTCGTCGTCGTCGCCAGAGTCGTCGTCGTCGCCCTCCACGCAGTCGTCGTCGACGAGGAGGTTGCAGTCGTCATCGATTCCGTTGCAGACCTCGGTAGCTCCTGGCGAGATGTCGGGGTCCTTGTCGTCGCAGTCGCCCCAGCAGGAGATCCAGCCGTCACCGTCCACATCGAAGTCTTCGTCCGACTGCAGGTCGCAGTCGTTGTCGACCCCATCGCAGATCTCTACTTGGCCGGGGAACACGGTGGGATCGCCCTCGTTGCAGTCGCCGTCGCAGCCGGAGTCGAAGCCGTCCCCATCCATGTCGACGTAGATCGCGTTCCCCAGAACATCGTGGAGGGTCGAGGGGCCCGCGGCGTCTTCTCCGCCGAATACGTGCACCTCCCCCATCGCGTCCGTGACCCCCGCGGCCCCACGCCGGCCCCCGGCAGGATTGTCGGGGTTCCAGGTGATGCCGTCCCAGGAGTCGAGCGAGGGGAAGTAGGCGAGCACGCTCGCGTAGTAGGGAGCCGCGCTCTCCGGCCACGTGGTCGATCCGCCGTAGGCGTAGTAGGCGGTCTCGGCAGCGTCCCAGCCTGCAGCGAACAGGAAGCGGGTGTTCTCGAGTCCGCCCGCCGGGGTGCGAGCCGTCCACTGGTCCGACATCGGATCCCAGCTCCAGACACCGCCCGAGGCCGCGCCAGTCGAGGAGTCTCCAACCCATCCCATCATCAAGTACATCGTGTCGGTGGGCTCGTGCCAGAAGGCGTTCCCCCCGGTCACGTCTGCGGGCACGGGGGCCGCCGTCGTCCACGAGTTCGTGGAGGGATCGAACACGAGATGCTCGGAGCCGCTGCCCTCCCCCCCCAGCCGATGAAGGAAGCCCGTGGTGGGGTCCGCCACGAGGGCGACCTGCCACCCGGTGCCGGTGGTGGTCGCCGCCGGGAGAGTGGACCAGGTCCCCGCAGTGATGTCGTAGGCGACCAGTGAGCCACCGAGGCCATCCCCGCCCGCCACGTAGACCGATCCACCGATCGTCACCGCGCTTGCCCCCTTTGCCGCCACCGGCATGTCCGGAAGAGCCGTGTACACCTCGCTGCAAGGGGTGTAGGCCCAGGCCGACGCGCTGGGGGTCAGCCCGCCGCTGCCGTCGGCCGTCGCTCCGCCCATCAGGAAGACCGTATTGCTCGAATCGCCGGCTGCGGAAGATTGAGTGAGGCTGAGGGGCGCCGGCGCCGAGGGAAACCACGTGTGGGCCACCGCCGAGGTGGGAATAGAGGCCAGTCCAGCGATCAGCGCGACAAAAACGGTCCGAAATCGGCTCATGTTCACGACGATAGCGGTGAAAAACCCGCATCTTCCGCGCATCGATCATCACGCAGCCCTTGAGTTATTCGGCGCCGCAGCAAAAACTGATGCTGCCGCACGTCCGGGCAGGGGATCGTCCTGACGCGCGCGCATGGGATGGAATTCGTCATGCAACGCACAATTCGCCTGCTCACAATCCTTGCTGGGCTCGTTCTCTTCTCGCTGCCAGCGTCCGCGTTCGCGAGCCACTTCCGTGGCGCGTCGATCACATGGACCCGCTCTTCAGCGTCCAGCCAGGTATTGAACTTCAACATCACCCACTCGTGGCGATGCTGTCCTGGGATGAACCTGGTCTACGGGGGAGGAAGTCCGTCCAGTCAGAGCCTGGCATCGAACCAGATCGGCTCCTTCACCGACTCGTCCGGCGCCTCCTACCAGACGTACAGCTCCTCGGCGACGCACACGTACCCGGGGAATGGTCCCTATACGGCGTACTTCCAGTCGAACGCGCGCATCGGCGGCATGGGCTTCGCGTCCAATCAGAGCTTCCGCGTCGAGAGCGTCGTCAACCTGAACGGTGGCAACACCGCGTCACCGGCCATCGGCACCTCAGCCCTGCTCCAGCTCGTGCGTGGAGCACAGAACTCGGTGGCCCTCGCCATCGTGGACCCGGACAACAGCGCCACCGCTGTCTGCGGCTGGGCCACGTGTTCGCAGGCGGGCGTCTCCTCGAGCCAGTGCAGCGGCACGGGGGGTGAGTTCCGGCCCACCTGGCTGAGCCTCAACCCGACCACTTGCGTGCTCTCGGGTACTCCGCCGACGTCGGGAGCCATCCTCTGGCCCTACGCGGTGCGGGTCACGGACAACAACAACGCGGTCACCACCTTTGACGGGATGATTGAACTCGTCACCGGCACGCCCCCCACGTGCTCTGGCGGCGGCAACTTCAACGCCACCGTGGGGCAGCCCTTCTCGACGTCGTTCGTGGGGTCGAACCCCTCTGGCGGCACGATCACGATGCAGCTCGCCTCGGGTCCCCCGACCGGCACCCTCTCGCCGCTCTCAGGCTCGTCTCCGCTGACCTCGACGTTCAACTGGACCCCGGCGGCCTCCGACTTCGGCCAGACCTACGCGGCGACGGTGATCGTCTCCAACAGTTCGAACCTCCAGACCACCTGTCCCCTCGGACTGACGGTGCCCCTGAACAGCCCGCCGGTGGCCGAGGCAAACGGCCCCTACACCGGCTCGAAGAGCACGGGCGTCGCGGTGACGGGCGCTGGCTCCATCGACGCCGACGGCACCATCTCCACCTATGAGTGGGACTGCGACAACAACGGTAGCTACGAGGTCTCCAGCGCTTCGGCAACCGGTCAGACCTGTGGTCCCTACACGCTGGGCGGGGCGCAGACCATCGTCCTGCGCGTCACGGACGACCAGGGCAGCACCGACACCGACACCGCGACGGTCAACGTGCCCAACGTCGGCCCGACGGCGAACGCCGGCGGCCCGTACAGCGGCAACCAGGGCACCAACATCACCATCTCTGGCACCGGCTCGAGCGATGGTGACGGCGGCTCCTTGACCTACACGTGGGACTGCGACACGTCGTCGCCGCCAGGCGGTGTGGTCGGTGGCTCCACCACCACCTGCAGCTACGACGACGGGACGTACACGGGGTCCCTGACCGTCTGCGACCCCGAGGGGCTGTGCGTGACCGACACCTTCACGGTCACGGCGATCAACCTGGCGCCGACGGCGAACGCCGGTGGGCCCTACACCACGGGCCAGGGCGTCGCGGTCTCGGTGAGCGGGAGCAACTCCACCGATCCCGACGGCACCATCGCCACCTACGAGTGGGACTGCGACACCAGCAACGGCATCAGCTACTCGGCACCCTCCGCTTCGCCGACGAGCAACTGCACCTGGCCGGACGACGGCACCTACACCATCAGTCTGCGGGTCACGGACGACGACGGGGCCACCGCCACAGCTACGGCTACGGCAAACGTCACGAACACCGCTCCCATCGCGAACGCGGGCGGCCCCTACACCGGCCAGAAGAACACGCAGATCGCGGTCAGCGGAAGCACCTCCAGCGACCCTGACGGCAACATCGTTCTCTACCAGTGGGACTGCGACGCCAGCGACGGAGTCAGCCTCAGCGCCGGCAGCGCCGCGGCCACTTCGTCCTGCACCTACACCGCGGTGGGCACCTACACGGTGACCTTGCAGGTCACCGACGATGACGGCGCGACCGACACCGACACCGCCACCGTGACCATCGCCAACGTGGCGCCCAACGCCAATGCCGGTGGGCCCTACTCCGCCGTGCAGGGCGCCCTCGTGACCCTGGACGGCTCCCAGTCGTCCGACCCCGACGGCACGATCGTCAGCTACCGCTGGGACTGCAACGTCGCGTCGCCCCCGGGCTTGAGTGCGGCCCAGCCCAGCTCGACGTTTGGGTGCACCTACCCGGCTCAGGGCACCTACACCGCCTCGCTCCAGGTCACCGACGACGACGGCGCGACGGACCTGGGCACGGCCACGATCGTCGTGACGAACCAGGCGCCGGTCGCCGAAGCCGGCGGCCCATACAACGGCAACCAGGGCGTGGCCATGCCGGTCTTCGGCTTCGGCTCCGTGGACCCCGACGGCTCGCTCACCACCTACGAGTGGGACTGCGACAACAACGGCACCTACGAGGTGACCACGACCTCGCCCACGGGCACCACGTGCACCTTCGCCACCATCGGCACCTACACCATCAATCTCCGAGTGACCGATGACGACGGAGCGACGGCCACCGACTCGGCCACTGCCCTCATCGGCAACCAGGTCCCGGTGTCTGCGCCTGGCGGGCCCTACTCGGCGCTGCAGAACCAGACGGTCAACGTCGATGGCTCCTCCAGCACCGACACGGACGGCACTCTCGTCGACTACTCCTGGGACTGCGACGCGGGGAACGGCGTCTCCCTGGTCAGTACGGGCACCTCGTCGAGCACCACGTGCACCTACTCGTCGGTGGGTACCTACACCATCACCTTGCAGGTCACGGACGACGACGGCGCGACCGACACCCAGACCACCACCGTGCTCGTGAGTAACGGAGCCCCGGTGGCCGTGGCCGGTGGGCCATACACGGGAGTCAAGAACGTGGCAGTGACCGTCGATGGCTCGGGCAGCTCCGATCCCGACGGCACGCTCGTCAGCTACGCCTGGGACTGCGACAACGACGGAATCGTCGATGTGACGTCGGCCTCGCCGACGAATTCCTGCATCTACGGCGCCGTCGGCGTCTACACGTTGTCGCTGACGGTCACCGACAACGATGGTGGAACGTCGACGGACACCGGCACGGTGAACGTCCCCGCGGTCAACCCGATCGCTGACGCTGGCGGCCCCTACGCGGGCATCCAGAACGTGCCCATCGCGCTGGACGCTTCGGGCAGCTCCGACAGCGACGGCAACATCGTCACGTACGAGTGGGACTGCGAAGGCGACGGCGTCTACGAGTTCACCTCGTTCAACGCCAATGACGTCACGTGCACCTACGCGGCGACGGGCACCTACACCCTGCAGCTTCAGGTCACCGACGACGACGGCCTCATGTCTACCGACACGGCGCTCGTCACCCTGACCAACATCCTCCCCGTGGCGGACGCGGGCGGCCCCTACACGGGCACCGAGGCCTCCCCGGTGGCGATGGATGGGAGCGGCTCCGGTGACGCTGACGGCACCATCGTCTCCTACTCCTGGGACTGCGACAGCGATGGCCTCCCCGAGGTCATCCTGCCCACGCCCAACGGCGCGTCCTGCACGTTCACGGCGAGCGGCACCTACACCGTCACCCTGACGGTGACCGACGACGACGGCGCGACGGACAGCGACACTGCGTCTCTCACCGTCCTGAGCTCGCCCCCCGTGGCCTCGGCCGGTGGTCCCTACTCTGGGGACGAGGGCAGCCTGATTCTGCTCGATGGCAGCGGATCCTCGGACGCTGGCGGAAGCATCACGCTTTACCAGTGGGACTGCACCAGCGACGGCTCGTACGACATCAGCGCCACCCAGCCTCTCGGCAACGGCTGCCTCTACGACGATGAAGGCAACTACACCGTCACTCTGCAGGTGACCGACGACGACGGAGATACCAGCATCGCCGTGGCCACCATCGCGGTCGCCAACGTGGCGCCGACCCTGTCGGGCCCCAACGGTCCGCTCGTGGGTGACGAGGGTGCCTCGCTCAACTGGACGGCGGTCGCCACCGACCCTGGCGTCTTCGACGTGCTCAGCTACTCCTGGGACTTCGGTGACGGCGAGTCCGCGACGGGTAGCTCCGCGGCCCATGTGTACCTGCAGGATGGCACCTACAACCTCACGGTCACGGTCACGGACGGCGACGGCGGCAGCGCGGTCAACACCGTGCAGGTCGTCATCGGCAACCTGCCTCCCATCCTGACGGTCTGGACCATTCCGATCGCGTCGGACGAGGGCCAGCTCCTCAACTTCACGGCGGAGGCCACCGACCCCGGCATCCTCGACGTCCTGACCTACAGCTGGGACTTCGGCGATGGAAGCTCCGGTGAGACCGGCGACATCGTCAACTACGCCTTCGCCGACGACGGCAGCTACACGATCACCTTGACCGTGACCGATGACGGCGGCTTGACCGACACCGTCAGCCAGGTCATCAGCGTGGCGAACGTCGACCCGACCATCACGTCGATGACCGGCGACCTGTCTGGCTTCGAGTCGCAGGTCCTCTCCTGGACGGCGACGGCCACGGACCCCGGAATCCTCGATGTGCTGACCTACACCTGGGACTTCGGCGACGGAAACACCGCGACGGGCCCCAACGTCAGTAACGCCTACGTCAACGAGGGCACCTTCATCGTCACCCTGACCGTGGACGACGGTGACGGGGGTGTGGACATTGAGACGCTCTCTGTGGAGGTGTTCAACGACGCCCCGATCGTGACCTCGGTCACGGCGCCGGACGGGGACGAGGGCGTGGCTCTGAGCTTCTCCATCGTCGCGACGGACAACGGCATCAACGACGTCCTGACCTACCTGTGGGACTTCGGAGACGGAAGCTTCGCCACGGGCGACACGGCGACGAAGACCTTTGATGACGACGGCCTCTACGTGGTCACTTGCACCGTCACCGACGACGGCGGCGAGTTCACGACCGTCGCCGAGGACGTGCTCATCTCCAACGTCGCGCCGGTCATCACCTCGATGGTCGCGCTGCCGGACACCACCCCGGACGAGGGCACCTCGGTGGACCTCGAGGCCACGGCCACGGACCAGGGCGCTGCCGACATCCCGGACCTCATCTACACCTGGGACTTCGGCAACGGCGCCCCGGTGGACACGGGCAGCGACAGCGAGTTCACCTACCCGGACGACGGCACCTTCATCGTCACGCTGACGGTGGACGACCAGGACGGTGGAGTAACCACCCAGACGCTGACCCTCGAGGTCCAGAACGTCGACCCGATCATCTCCACCAACCCGGTGGTGAACGCCAACCAGGGCTCGCTGTACTCCTACGCGCCTCAGGTGGTCGACCCGGGCGACGAGGTCTTCACGTGGACGCTGTCGCCGGGCGCGCCGCCGACGATGACCATCGACGCGGCCACGGGCCTCATCGAGTGGACGCCCACCTACGCGGACTACCTGACGGGGACCCACGCGGTCGTGCTGACGGTGGACGACGGCGACGGAGGCATCGCCCAGCAGTCCTGGACCATCACGGTGTTCGACACCGACACCGATGGCGATGGCATCCCCGACGACTGGGAGATCACCAACGGTCTCGACCCGAACGACCCGACGGACGCCGGTGACGACCCGGACGGCGACGGCATCACCAACCTCGGTGAGTTCGGTCTCGACCAGGACCCGAACGTCTACGACGGTCCTTCGCAGCCGACGCCGGTCTCGCCCATCGACGGTGACGAGATCACCGAGGTCTCGCCGGACCTGGTGTTCGACAACGCGACGGACCCCCAGGGCGAGACGCTCCTCTACGACCTGGAGCTGTACGAGGACGAGCTGATGACCATCCTCGTGACGTCGACGTTCGGTGTCATCGAGGACTCCACCGGCCAGACCTTCTGGAAGGTCGACGTCCAGCTCAACGAGGACCAGGAGTACTGGTGGCACGTGCGCGCCAACGACCCCTGGGTCGCCGGTGAGTGGTCGGACCCCGAGAACTTCATCCTCAACGAGTTCAACGACGGCCCCGATGTGCCCGAGCTCGTCTACCCCATCGACGGCGAAGTGGTCACCGTGCTGCAGCCTGAGCTGGAGTGGACCCAGGTCGAGGACCCGAACGAGGACGAAGTCACCTACGACATCGTGGTCTACGCCGCCGACGAGGTCACCGTGGTGGCCGAGGCCACCGGAGTGGTGGACTCGGGCAACGCGACGAGCACCTGGATGGTCGATGTCGCGCTGACCGACGACGCGAACTACTGGTGGTCGGCCCGAGCGGTCGACGACGAGGGACTCGCCGGTGATTGGGCGGAGCTGGAAGACTTCTTCCTGACCACCGAGAACGGTGCGCCCGACCAGCCGGTCTTCATCGACCCCGAGGATGGCGACCAGATCATCGAGATCTCGCCGACGCTGACCGCCACGGAGGTCCAGGACCCCGAGGGCGGCGAGGTGACCTACGAGTTCGAGATCGACCAGGCAGGCACCTTCGACACGACGGACTACCGCACGGCCATGGTGCCCGCGACGGACACGGGCACCGTGTGGTGGGACCTCTCGGATGCGGGCATCGAGCTCGACGAGAACGAGTGGGCCTTCGCCCGCGTGCGTGCCATTGATGAGCTGGGGATTGCTTCGGCCCCCGACACGATCACGTTCTTCGTCCGCGGCGAGAACGACGCCCCTGGCGTTCCGACGCTCATCCGCCCGGAGGATGGCTCCACCGTTCCCGGACTCGGCGTCACGCTCGTCCTTCAGAACGTCGAAGACCTCGAGGACGACCTCGTGTTCTACGACTTCCTGCTGGCGACGGACCCGGAGATGACCGAGGTCGTCTTCGAAGCCAACGGTGTGGCCAACGGCGCAGGCCCGGCAGACGACGAGGACAGCACCTCCGTGCTCGTCCCCGAGACTCTGCTCGGTGTGTACTACTGGACGGCGCGTGCGCGCGACGACGAAGACGGAGTCTCGGATTGGGCCATCCCCAACGAGTTCACCGCCACGGGAGATTCGGACTCCGGTCCGTTCATCGACCCCGACTCGTTCGTCGGTGGTGCCGGCTGCAAGGCGTGCGCCTCCTCGGTGAGCGCGGCCGACCAGCCCGCGACGCTGTGGCTGCTGGCTCTCCTGCCGGTGGCGATGCTCGCGCGGCGCCGCCGCAGCTAGCCCTCAGAGAGCGACGACGCTTCGGCGTCACGGCAGCGCCTCCGACCACTGGTCGGGGGCGTTGCTGCTTGGGCCAACGTGCTTTGAGGGTTGGTCGAGCCACGCTGGCTGGGGTTGACTCTGCGAAGGCCTCCATTACCCTGCGAGCGTAACTCTGACTGGAGTCACTATGGTTCTGCCCGCTGCTGGTTCGCTCATCGGTCCCCAAGACCTTCTACTGCTTCGCCCCAATGGGCTGGCGGGGGGAGCGACCCTGCGGGAACTGGCAGCGGCGTTGGCCGAGCGGCTTCCGGATGTGAAGCCCACTGACGTGCTCGGCGCAGCGGCGCTGCAGGCCTCGTTCCTCGCGCTGGCGGGTCACTTCGATGTGCAGGAGCCTCGCGCCCTGGACCGTGCCCGGGCTCAGGCGCCGGAGCAGCTCCCGTCGACCCTGTCTGGGGCTGGCGTGGGCGCGGGCGCCACGGCGGCGTCCGAACTCGCGGCGCTGCTGGTGCTTCGGGCCTTGGCCGCCAACCCCGCCCTTCGTGGGCTCCGCCCCCTCCTCGATCTGGCTCCATGGCCCGCTGTCGAGGCCGGGGTCGCCTCGGCAGCCCAGTGGCTGACGGAGAACGAGCCACCCCTCCGTGGGTGGGGCCCGCTCCCGGCCGTCTTCGCCCAGCCCGCTGCGGCGGCGGACACGGTGGAGGGCCAGCTGGAGTGGATGGCAGACGCCTGGTCGGAGTTGTTGCCCCCGGCGCTTGTGCAGTCCATCGGTCGGGTTCGGGGCGCCGTCGCGGAAGAGCAGACCCATCGAGGCTCGGGCCCCGGCCCCGTGCAGGGACCCGGGGTGGGCTCGGGTCCTGGGGACGCCGTGGGCGATGACGCGGAGGAGAGCTTCTCCGAGGACCACGACTGGATGCCCTCGTGCGTGCTCATCGCCAAGCAGGCGTTCGTCTGGCTCGACCAGTTGAGCAAGCAGCACGGCCAGTCCATCACGCGCCTCGATCAGATCCCGAACGAGGAGCTGGACGAGCTCGCGGCCCGGGGGTTCACCGGCCTCTGGCTCATCGGACTTTGGGAGAGAAGCGACGCGTCGCGCGAGATCAAGCGGCGCATGGGGAACCCGGAGGCAGAGGCCTCCGCCTACTCGCTGTGGGACTACGTGATCGCTGAGCGCCTGGGGGGCGAGGACGCCTGGCGGGACTTGAAGGAGCGGGCCTCAGAGCGAGGGATCCGGCTGGCGTCAGACATGGTGCCCAACCACGTGGGCATCGATGGTCGATGGGTCGTGGAGCATCCCGACTGGTTCGTCCAGCTGCCCCAGCCCCCATACCCGGGCTACACCT
This sequence comes from Deltaproteobacteria bacterium, assembly GCA_023954745.1. Lineage (GTDB taxonomy): Bacteria > Myxococcota_A > UBA796 > UBA9615 > UBA9615 > JAGSHC01. Next base: position 39,680 of record JAGSHC010000025.1, read on the forward strand.
TCGACGGTCCCGATCTCTGCGAGGACTCCCGGGTGGGCGTCTATCTCGAAGATGGCTACTGGACGCGCTCCGACGCCGCCGTCGTGTTCAAGCGGGTCGACCACCACACCGGAGAGGTGCGGTACCTCTATCACGGCAACGACGGCACCCAGATGCCGTGGAACGACACCGCCCAGCTCGACTACCTCAACCCCGCGGTGCGGGAGGCCGTGATCCAGCTGATCCTCTCGGTGGCGCGCCGCTTTCCCATCATCCGCTTCGACGCGGCCATGACTCTGGCGCGGCGTCACGTGCAGCGGCTGTGGCACCCGACGCCGGGCGCTGCCGGCGCGGTGCCCTCCCGAGCCGAGCACGGCGCGGACGCCTCCGAGTTCGCCGCCGCCATGCCCCAGGAGTTCTGGCGGGAGGTCGTGGAGCGCGTGCAGGAGGAGACCCCCGGGACCCTCTTGCTGGCCGAGGCCTTCTGGATGATGGAGGGCTACTTCGTCCGCAACCTGGGCATGCACCGCGTCTAC
>JAGSHC010000447.1 GCA_023954745.1 Deltaproteobacteria bacterium
AGGTGCGCGTCCCCCTGCCTGCGGTCGAGATCGCAAACCTCGTAGATATCCCGCCCGCCAAGGGGCAGAAGAAGGGCGGCGGAAACCGTCGTCAGAAGAAAAAGGGGAAGGGAAAGCGGAAGTAGCCGCCTTTTCCCCCACATAGAACCGGGCGCCCTCAAGGAACGCGCCCAATTTGGAGAAGACCATGATCGAAGGTCTGAGCCGCATCATCGAGCAAGTCAGTCGCGAGAAGGGGATCCCCATGGATTCCCTCCGAGAGACCGTGGAGCAGGCGCTCGTCGCCGCTGCCCGCAAGGTCTACGGACTCGAGAAGGACATCGAGGCCCAGTACAACCCGGAGAGCGACGAGGTCGAACTCTTCGAGTACAAGACGGTCGTCGAAGAGATTGAGGATCCCGACAACGAGATCCTCCTCGAGGACGCCCGCAAGGTCTCCGCTGACAACTCCATCCAGCCCGGCGAAGAGATCGGGCTCATCATGGAGCTTGAGAACTTCGGCCGCATCGCCGCCCAGACGGCCAAGCAGGTCATCATCCAGCGCGTCCGCGACAGCGAGCGTGAGAAGGTCTTCGACGCGTACAAGGACCGAGTGGGTGAGCTCATCACCGGCATCGTCCGCCGCTTCGAGAAGGGCGCCATCATCGTCGACCTCGGCAAGTCCGAGGCCGTGATTCCCGCCCGGGAGCAGGTCCGCACCGAGACGTACCGCCAGGGCGACCGCATCCAGGCGTACATCCTCGAGGTCGCCCGCAACGCTCGTGGCCCGCAGGTCGTGCTCTCGCGCACGCACCCCGGACTGCTGGTCAAGCTCTTCGAGATGGAGGTCCCCGAGATCTACGAAGGCATCGTCACCATCGAAGCCGCCGTCCGGGAGCCCGGTCAGCGCGCCAAGATCGCCGTGTCCAGCCGCGACAGCGACGTCGACCCCGTCGGCGCCTGCGTTGGCATGAAGGGCTCTCGCGTGCAGGCGGTCGTCGCTGAGCTGCGCGGTGAGAAGATCGACATCATTCCGTACAGCATCGACCCCGCCCGGTTCGTGTGCTCGGCCATCAGCCCCGCCATCGTCACCAAGGTCCTCCTCGACGAGGACACCCGGACGATGGAGCTCATCGTCCCGGACGATCAGCTGTCGCTGGCCATTGGCCGCCGCGGTCAGAACGTGCGCCTCGCCGCGAAGCTCACGGGCTGGAAGATCGACATCCACAGCGAGACGAAGATCCGCGAGATGAACGACGAGGCGCGCGAGCAGCTCGCCCGCGTCGAAGGTCTCACCGAGGACCATCGCGAGCTCCTCATTCGCTACGGCTTCCGCGAGCTGAAGGACGTCGCCGATGCTGAGGCGGACGACCTGATCGACATCCTGGCCATTGACCAGGCGCTGGCCGACACGGTCATCGATCAGGCGGACGACATCCTCACCGACGAGCTTCGCGCCAAGTACGAGCGCGAAGAGGAGAACGAGCGCCTTCGGGCGGCCGGCCTCCCGACGCTCGACGAGCAGGAGGCTGCGGCCCGCGCTGCCGAGGCGGCGAAGGCCCGCGAGGAAGAGATCGCGCACCTGGCCGCGCAGGGGTTTGGCCCCGACGGTCAGCCGCTGCCGGCCGAAGGTGAAGAGTCCGAGGATGGTGAAGCTGACGCGGGCGAAGCCCCCGCGGACGAAGCTGACGAGCCCGCGGAGGACGGCGACGCCGCCCCCGCGGATGAGGAGGCCTAGCAAACGATGGGCGCTCAGCGCACCTGTGTGGTGTGTCGGCGCCACATGGACCAAGAAGACGGGTATTGCGTCGTTCTTGGTCCTGATGGCTCGCCCGCCCTCGACGTCCGGCGCAAGTTGCCGGGTCGGGGCGCGTGGGTCCATTCCACGTCCGAGTGCCTCTCGGGTTTGGGGCAGCGAGGCCGCTTGAACCGCGCGTTCAAGCAGCCCGTTCCCATCCCGAAAGGCGCGGACGGGGACGAGCCGTGGCCCCTCCCGCTGGTGCGGGAGTGGCAGCGGCGCCGCCAGCGTGAGCTGGTGGCTGGTGGATTCGGCGCGGGCCAGGTGAGGTCCGGTTCGAACGTCGTCCAGGGAGTCCTGGTGTCCGGGTGGGCACAGGAACTGGCTCTGGCAGCCGACGCCGGCACGACAGTGGCGTCGGACTGGGGAAAGAAGGCCAAGGGATATGAGCTGCCGCTGCACCGCAGTCAGCTCACCGCGGCCGAGCTCGGAGCGGCCATGGGCCGCACCGGGCTGAGAAGCGTCATCGCGCTGGGTCCAGGCCCCGCGGCGCAGGCGCTCTCTTTGGAGTTGAAAAGAGGGCTTTCGTCCTTATAATCGCGCGCCCGCAGGTAGCGGGAGAGCAAGGTAGGCATGGCAAAGAAGAGCATCTTCGACCGGGCACAGGCCCTTCGATCCGGAACCCGGACGGCACCATCGACTCCTCCTGCAAAGGCGGACAAGGCGGCCGATTCGGCGCCGAAGAAGGCCGCAGTCCGTCGTACGGTCCGTCGCCGTGGCGCCGCGCCCGCTCCCAACGGGGAGGCCGCTGCGGCCGCCACCCCCGAGGCAGCGCCCGC
>JAGSHC010000069.1 GCA_023954745.1 Deltaproteobacteria bacterium
GCGAAGCATCTGCACGACGTAGTCCGCGTCGTCCAGAGGGACGTCCTGGCCCAGGAAGAAGCCATGCTGGTTGAGCACCCAGAGCGCGTACTTACCCGAGAGATCCACTGAGACGGGGATGTCGCCGGGCAGGGTGAAGAGCGTCGCCCTCGTGGCGGGAGGTGGGTTCGCCTTGGCGGCAGCCTCGGCGGCGGCAGCCTCGGCAGCGGCGGCTTCGGCAGCGGCGGCGGCGTCGGCGTCGGCCTTCATCGCCCGCGCCTCGTCCAGGAGCGCTGATGCTTCGGCGCGCGCGGCTTCGGCGGCGGCGGCGGCCTCTTGCGCCTGGCGTAGCGCGTCGGCCAAGGCCTCGGCAGCAGGATCGGTCTCTTCCGCCGAGTCATCGTCGTCGCCGACGGGCTCGGAGTCGTCCTGAGCGTGGGCGAGCCCGGGCAGCAGGAGCAGGAGAATCAGCAGGGGGTACATCGACCATCGAGTGCGGCTCACGGGGTCCTCCGTTGTGAAGCGCTGGGGGATGTCGGTCGATGGGCGTTTGTGCAAAGCGCGGACCAGATCCTTCGCGGGGTCCAACTCAATGGACAATTGAGTCCGCCCACTCAATAGACAAAGGGGTCCTTATTGGTGGGAAAGGACACGGGGAATCGGGCAGCTCGGCCCAGTCTGTGCGATATGCCACACACCTAAGGGAGCGCCCTGTGGGCAATGCCACAGGGGAGACCGCCCCGTGAGCCGGCTGACACACGAGGCGGGCGAGAGGAGGGGAACCCAGGCCTTGGTACGGTGCGAGCGGTCGAGCCGGAGACTCCCAGCCCTGGAGTACCGGATGACTCGTCGCCTTCTGCTGTCCCTCGCCGTCGCCCTGCTGCTCCCGCTGTCCGCGTCCGTCAGCGACGCCGCATCTGCATCCGCAGACGCCCCCTCGGGAGAGCCCTCCGCCCCTGCCGAGACTCCGGATGCTCCCGCCGCGCCCGCGGACCTCCCCTCCTTCGAGTGGGGAGACACCCCTCTCGACGCCACGCGCATGGACCTCATCCGGCAATACCAACGGCGCCGCCTTTGGACTCAGGACACCATCCCCGTCTACAAGATCGGCCGGGGAGCGAAGTCGCGGTGGAGCTATGCGGTGCGCGGGGGTGCGAAGGACTTCTGGGGGATGGAGGACCTGCTCATGGAGGTCGGGAACAAGCAGGGCCTCGCCCGCTTCCGCAACCTCGAGAGCATGCAGAGCAACACGGCCGGAGGGCTCATCGGCATCGGCGCGGGCGCCGCCGGAGCGGGCTTCGGCTTGCTGGTCGCGACAGGCCTCCGGTCCGGCGAGCTCACCCGCTCCATCGCCCGGCTCCCCGGGACCGACGAGGAGTCCCGCGATCAGCGCCTGGCACTAATAGGCCAGAAGTCGGAGCTCCAAGTCGTCACGGCGGTCGGCGGTGGTCTGGCCGGGGCGGGCTCGTTGCTCGCCACCGTCACGGGACTCATCTACTGGCAGAAGCGAGTCAAGGCGACCTCGGTGTGGGCCAACCTGCGCCGAGACGAAGCCCGCAAGGTCCTCGACGACTACAACCGCGCCCTCGCCGAAGAGCTCGGCCTGACCGAGGAGGAAGCGCGACTGCTCCAGATCCACTACGGAGTCCGCGCCCCCACTCCGTCCGTCACCGCCCAGGTAGCGGTGGGCCCAGGGGGTGTCACGGTGTTTGGGACGTTCTGACCTTCCGCGGGCGGACCTCGCCACCGCCGATCCAAGAGGGCTGGCGTGGGGCTGCTCGCCGGACCTCGTCTTCGATCTGGGGGCTCAGATGGCTCGGAGCATCGACCGACGGCGCGACCGACGACCTGCCGCCCCTCCTTCGGTGGCGGGTTGCTGACGGGTACGGCCAGGGCCCTCGGGCTACCCCGGCTTTCCGTCGGCGCGTGGGCGGAAGAGGATCGGGGTGTAGACCACCAGGAACAGGATGAGGGACAGGCTCCACAGCGTCCCGGCCGAGTCCAGCATCATGCGCGGGGTCCCGAGGAAGGGCGCGGACACCCGCAGAAGACCAGCGAGCACCATCATCCCGAAGGCGACCGAGATGGAGCCGTGGACCCTGAGCACCCGGCCGGTGTGTCCGAGGGAGACGCGGGCCATCATCCCGAGGGTGAGGCTGCCGATGGCCCCGGCGGTGATTGCGTGCAGTCCCGCCGAGGGAGGCGCCCAACCGAAGGACGCGGCGCCCTGCAGGGCGAGGCCCACGCCGACCCAGGCGTGGCCAATGTGAAGAATCCAGAGAATGGGGGCCCGCAGGGTCGCCAGGCTGTTCCAGCCGGTCATCCGCACCAGGAGGGCGGCGCCCGCAGTCAGGAGGACCGCGCCCTCCACCATCGCCGGCAGATCCAGCGCCGCCACGACGACCACCGCGCCCAACACAGAGGGCAGGACCCTCTCGAGAGGCTCGATGCGACGGGGCTCCAGCTCCAATGCGTTGCGGGTGAACATCGGCACGATGCGCCCCGCCACCACCGCCATCACGGCAGCGATGACCGCCACGGGAACATCGAGCGACGGCCGCAGCGCCCAACCCGCGCCGAGAGCGAGGTGCAGGCCCAGCGACGAAGCGGCCAGCATCGGCAACGCCACGAGGAAGCCATAGTTGCGGCGACTGCCCTTGCGGAGGAGGGGTCGGCCGATGGCGACGGTGGTCCCGAGGAGCCAGGCGACGTCAGGCAACGCCGACCACCACCCGCCGGCGACGCCCGGCGCGTGCGCCACCCGCCCCAGGGCCCAGAGCGCCACCAGCGCAGCCAGAGACCCGTTGGCCGCCGTGAAGTGTCCGCCAGTCCAGTTGCGCACCGCGGTGAGCAGAAAGCCCGCCAGCACCGCGCCGGTGTACCCCAGCAACATCTCGTGAGCGTGCCACCAGGTGGGGGGAAGGCCGCCCCCCGGCCCAAGAGCCCCGGCGAACATCACCAGCCACAGGGGCATGACGATGGCGCCGAAGAAGGCCGCCGCCAGGAAGAACGGACGAAAGCCCATGGCCAGGACCGGAGGCCCCGGTGGAGGCGCGATGGGCTCGCCCGCGAGGCGAAGGGACTGTCTCATGGGCTCGAGAGTGGCACCTCGTGCCGAATCGCACACCCCCTCATGCGGAGCGACCGTACGCCTGGGTGAGCGCCTCAGGCAGCCGATCGGGGCGGGGCAGGACGGCCCACTGACCCCGACCGAACATCGCTGGCAACCATCCCGTGGCCACGGCGTCGATGGCGAGGGCGTGCACGTGCACCTCGCGCTGCTTCGCCTCCCCAAGAGCCTTGTGCACGTCGCTCATTCCGTGGCGACCTTCGTAGCGGTCGTAGTCCGTGGGCTTGCAGTCGCTCACGAGCAGCAGGAGCTTGTGCTTCGCGCGCGTCGCCACCAGTTGTGCGGTGGCGTGGCGCAGCGCTGGGCCGATGCGGGTGTACCCCTGGGGCTCGAGCAAGCCCAAGCGCGAGCGTCCCTTGCTCCACGGCTCGTCCCAGTCCCGCACAGTCCAGCACCGCACCTGGTGACGGGTGTGGCTCGCAAAGGCCAGGACCTGCAGGGCGTCCCCAAGCCGGTCCGCGACCTCACCGAGGACGAGCACGGACTCCTTGGCCACGTCCAGCACGCGGCGGTTGTCCACCCAGGAGTCGGTGGAGAGCGACACGTCGACGAGCACACACGTGGCGAGGTCGCGCTGGAGCCGAGCTTGCTCCACGTAGAGGCGGCGGGTCGGGGTGTGGCCCGATCGGAGAGTGGCGTAGGCGTGGCACAGGGCATCGAGATCGACGTCTTCCCCATCCAGGGCGCGAGGGCGGGCGCGCAGGCGGTCCCGATGCCGGAACAGCTGGCGATGCAGGCGCTCCACCGTCCGTCGATGTCGTCCCAGGGCCGCACGGGCCCACTCACCATCCCCAGGCGGCATCGGCGTCGGGTACACCCGGCACCAGTCCGGCCGGTACTGCTTGCGGCGCGAGTCCCACTCGTCGTACGCGACGTGGGGCTCGTTGGCGTCTACGTGAGCCACGTCGGGCACGTCAGCGCCCAGAGCGAGCTCCGCCTTCATCATCGAGCCGGCCGACGGCCCGCCGCGCAGGAGGTGCCCCAGATCGACCTCAGACAGCGCTTCGAGGTGATCGTCGAGCTCATCGGAGCCGTCTGGCCGGCGGAAGGTGCCCCCGAAGGACTCGGCCATCTCCACCTTCTCGAAGGCGTGCACCGGCATCTCCAGTGGGGACTCCTTCATCCGGTGGATGATCAGTTCCTCGATGGCGGGCGCCTCGATCTCCGTCGCGTCCCCCTCCACGCTCTGGGCGAGGTCCTCGATGGAGGTCTCGGTGGCGGGGTCGAAGGGGGTGGCGAAGACCGGCCCCCACAGGCAGCTCTCCGCGAGGGGGACCTCTCCCTCGATGGTCCGAGCAGCGCTCCAGGCTTCGGCGAAGCCATCGAACTGCTCGTTGAGGCGAGCCCGGGCGCGTCTCATCCGGGCCTCGTCATCGACCCCAGCGTCCGCCATTGCTGAGGTCGCCATCTCCGCGGCGAGGACGACTCGAACCACGTACAGGAGCACGTTCTCTTCGGGCGAGGTGGACACGGAGATCGCGCTGGGCACGAGCACATCGGCGCCTCGCACTCCACCGCGCGTGCGCGCTGGGAGCACGCGAAGCACCCGTCCTCCCACGAGAGAACCGAGGGCTGCGAGCCGCCGCTCCACGTCCTCGAGAAGGACCTGCCCTTCGGGGGCCTCTGGCTCCCGGCGCCGGAAGACGGAGCGCAGGAATCCGCGCGCGAGGCGAAAGAGGCCTTCCTCCCAGTCGAGATCGAGCTCTGGGCCCCTGGGCCGACTCACGGGATCAGTCGAAGACGAGATTGCACAGGTCCCCCAGCGCCTCGGCGATCTCCGGGTCGTCGGTCAGGGGCTCGACGATGCCCACCCGGGTCGCCAGCCGCGGGGCGAGGCCACTGCGGATGAGCCGCGCAGTCGCAACGAGCAGACGAGTCGATGGTTTCTCGGCCAGTCCGAGGTGGTCGACCCCTCGGATCTTCGCGGCGAGGGCCACGAGTCGCTTCGCCACCGCCGCATCGACGCCCGTCTCGCCCATCAGAACCTCCTGCTCCACCTTGGGAGCCGGGTAGTCGAAGGTGAGACCGACGAAGCGTTGGCGCGTCGACGGCTTGAGCTCGCGCAGAGCCCGCTGATAGCCAGGATTCCAGCTCACGACGAGCATGAAGCCCTCGGCGGCCTCCAGCTCCTCGTCGTGTCGCTCGACGAACAGGCGGCGTCGATGGTCCCCCAAGGGGTGCAACACCACGATGACGTCGGAGCGAGCCTCGGCGATCTCGTCGATGTACAGAATCGCGCCCTGACGCACCGCCCGCGAGACCGGACCGTCCTGCCAGATGGTCTCGCCGCCCTTGATGATCCAGCGCCCGACCAGGTCCGTGGCTGAGGTGTCGTCGTGGGCCGCCACCGTCACCAGTGGCCGGCCCAGCGCCGCCGCCATGTGCTCGACGAACCGCGACTTGCCCGAGCCGGTAGGCCCACGAAGCATCAGGGGAAGCCGATTTCGATAGCAGTGCTCGAAGACCTCTTTCTCCTGCCCGACCGCGCGGTACCAGGGAATGTCAGCGGTCATGAGCGATGCCTCCGTCGGCCGGTTCATCCCGCAGCCGAAGCCGCCGCGGCGGGCATCGGCTCGGGCTCCGATCCGCCCGGGGCGGTGACCACCATCTTCAGAGGGTGCCCGTACTTCGCGAAGACCCAGATGAACATGAAGATGCCGATGGTGAAGAGCGCCGCCGCGAGCACGAGCCCGAAGAAGTGGATCTGCACCGCGTCCTGCACGTCGAGGAAGTCCATCCCCACGCGACGCTCCAGATAGACCTGGGTGATGCCCGCGACGGCGAAGGCGCCCGTCATGGCGATCATGCCGATGTTGCTTACCCAGAAGGCCCACTCGTTGGCCCAGTGCGCGTAGAAGGTCCGCCCCGTCATCTCCGGGAGCGCGTAGGCGATCATGGCGAAGATGAGCATCGCGTAGGCACCCCAGAAGGCGAGGTGCCCGTGCATCGCGGTGACCAGCGTGCCGTGGGTCCAGATGTTGACCTGGGGCAGCGTGTGGGCGAAGCCGAGGAACCCCGCGCCGACGAAGGACATGATCCCGCAGCCCACAGACCAGTTCAGGGCCGTCTTGTTCTCGTGCCGACGGCCTCCGCGACGAGCCATGGCAACCGTGTACAGGGCCATACCGAGGAACGCGAGGGGCTCCAGCGCGCTGAAGATGCCGCCCACCATGAGCCAGTACTCGGGAGTACCGATCCAGTAGTAGTGGTGGCCCGTGCCGAGGATCCCCGAGAGGAACGTGAGACCCACGATGATGTAGAGCCACTTCTCGATCACCTCGCGGTCCACGCCGGACAGCTTGATGAGGAGGTACGACAGGATGGCGCCCATGATGAGCTCCCAGACGCCCTCGACCCACAGGTGCACGACCCACCAGCGGAAGTAGCTGTCGATCACCTGGCTATCGAAGGTGATCATGCCTGGCAGGTAGAGCAGCGCCGCCGCGAGCAGGCCCGCCATGAGGGTGAGGGCGGTGGTGGTGTACCGCTTCCCCTTGAGGATGGTCATGCCGATGTTCAACAGGAACGCGAGGACGTTGACGACCACGAGGTAGTCGAGGGGTCGCGGAATCTCGAGGAACTTGCGGCCCTCCCACCAGTTGAGGTGGAAGCCGATGACGGCCACGACACCCACGACCACGAGGGACGCCCACTGGACCCACGCGAGCTTGAGGCTCCACAGCTCGTTCTGGGTCTCATCGGGGATGATGTAGTAGGCGGAGCCCATGAAGCCCGCGAGCAGCCACACCACCAGCAGGTTCGTGTGGGTGGCCCGCGCGGCGTTGAAGGGGATCCACTCGTGGAGGCCGTCGAACCCCATGTGGGCGAAGCCCATGATGAAGCCGTAGAGGATCTGCAGGACGAGGAGGAGCATGCAGGTGGCGAAGAAGGCCCAGGCGACCTTCCAGGATTCGTACTTGAGCTGGCCCACGGTCTTACCTCCCCGACGTCGCGGACGACGCCATCAGGAAATCGGTCAGCTCGTCGAGCTGAGCATCAGTCAGATTGAGATTCGGCATGGCGGTCCCGGGCTTGACGCCCGCGGGATCGGCGAGCCACTTGCGCAGGGTCGGTCGGTCGTAGCGGTCGCCCACTCCGTCCAGGGCGGGGCCGACGTTCCCGCCGGAGCCTGCGTAGCTGTGACATGCGGCGCAGATTGTGGAGAACATCGCCGGAGGCTTCGGCCCTGAGGCCGCGGCCACCGTGGTGACCTGGGCCGGAGCCATGTCGGGCTCCCGGGGGAACCCGTTGGTGTCGATCTCCCCGATCCACTCGAAGAACGAGATGACGTCCTCGATCTCCTCGTCGGTGAAGTTGTACTGCACCATCTTGCGGCGGCCGGGGTACATGGCCTGCGGGTCCTTGAGGAACACCCGCATCCACTCTTTGCCGCGGCGTTCCACCACCTTGGTCAGCTCCGGCGCGTAGTAGGCGCCCTCGCCGAGCAACGTGTGGCAGCCCATGCAGTTGTTGTGTTCCCAGATCTCCTTCCCGCGCACGACCTCCTCGGTGAGGTTCTCGGCGTTGCTGCGAGCCGCGACCTGGCGAACGGAGTCGATGGTCAGCCAGAGAAAGACCCCGGAGAACCCGACGGTCGCAATGAGGAAGAAGAGTCTCGCTTGGGACTTCGAGAGCATGGCGGTCCCCCCGGGCAGCGCGTGTGCCCGCTAAATGGAGTGGCATGTCGATTGAATTGGCAGTACGAATACCCTCAGGCAGACGCAATGCGATCACTCAACAGATTTCACTGTCTGTTGAGAATGGTCTATCAGTGGACCTAGAAGTCCGTCAAGATGAAAAGAGGCTCGGGGATGGGGACCAACATGCTGCTTAACCAGACGGCCGAATACTCTCTGCGCGTGATGGCGGTCTTGGCGAGGCAGTGGCCCGAAGGGAGACTGCGGTCGAAAGACCTCTCCGAGGAAGCCAACGTGCCGCCCTCCTACACCAGCAAGGTGATGCGCAAGCTCGTGGTCGGTGGACTCGTGGACTCGTTGCGCGGGCACCACGGCGGCTTTCGACTCACCCGTGCGCCGGACACGATCGCTCTCATCGAGATCCTCGACGCGGCCGAGTTCGAGGTGGCGCCCAACGAGTGCGCCTTTGGCGTCGGGCGCTGCAACCCGCAGAACCCCTGCGCCCTTCACCCTGCTTGGAGCAATCTGAAGAGTTGCTTCGACGGGTGGGCCCGCACGACGTACTTGAGCGCGACCACCCCCCAGGAGCTCCCGCGCGAGTCACCCGCACCCTGACCAAACGCAGGAAGCACCTCGGTGCCCGGTGGTCCAATGGACAGGATGGTCCGTTTACTGCTCCTGCTCGCATTCCTCCTCCCGATCGCGTCCGGGTGTGCGCCGCACCGCCTGACCGAGGAGCAAATGCTCGACCCCCAGGAGTGCGCCTCCTGCCACGCCCGCGCGGTGGACGAGTGGGAGGGCTCAATGCATGCCTACGCCTCCAAGGACCCAGTGTTCCGCGCCCTCGTCGCGAAGGGACAGGAAGAGACGGACGGAGGCCTCGGCGCCATCTGCGTCACCTGCCACGCGCCCCTCGCCGTGCAGATGGGCGCCACCGACGATGGGCTGAACCTCGACGAAGTCGATGACGCCCTGCAGGGCGTCACCTGCGCGGCGTGCCACATGGCTGACTCCGTGGACGGGCTGAACAACAACCAGATCACCCTGGCCCAGGATGGAGTGATGCGTGGGGCGTGGGGAGACCCTCGGGCCACGGACGCTCACGACTCGGCGCGGGCGCCGCATCTGGACCGGGGCCACCGCGCGTCGAGCGACATGTGCGGGGCGTGTCACGACGTCGTTCTCCCCAACGGACTCCACCTCGAGCAGACCTACAAGGAGTGGTCCGAGTCGGTGTTCGCGACCCAGCCCGAGACCCAGCTCAGCTGCGGCCAATGCCACATGCGTGGGCGCGACGGGTTCGGCTCGGACGAACCGGGCGCCCGGGAGCGCACGCTGCACGACCACTCCATGCCGGGCATGGACGTGGCCCTGAATGACTTCCCTCGAAGAGAGCAGCAGCGACAGGAGGTGCAGGATCTGTTGGACATCAGCCTCCTCGCGTTCCTCGGGGCGCGCGTGGGACCCGGAGGCCTGATTTTCGACTACACGCTGGAGAACGTGGGCTCGGGCCACGGCTTCCCGTCGGGAGCGGCGCACAACCGCCGGGTGTGGGTGGAGTTCGAGGCATGGTCCGGCGATCAGCTGATCTACAGCTCGGGACTCGCCGGGGAGGAGGAGGCAGTGCTCGACCTCGATGACCCGGACCTGTGGATGATGCGCGACATCATCTACGGCGCGGACGGCGAAGAGGTGAAGCACGCGTGGGAGGCGGTGACGATGGACAAGGTGCAGCTCTCGCCAGGGCTGACTGCGGATCCAGTGGATCCCGCCTTCGTACACTCCGTCACCCGCAGCTACCAGGTGCTGGGGACTCCCGACCGGGTGCGAGCTCAGGTACGGATGCGGCCCTTTGGGCTCGATGTGGTCGGACCGCTGGTCGACGGTGGATACCTGGAGCAGTCCGCCGTGGACGCGATGCCCACGTTCCTCCTGGCGAGCACCGTCAAGGAGTGGACGGCGGAGTAGGCCGCGGCGGGTTCCGGGGTGCATGGACCAGGGAGAAGCGCGCGGCGAGGCCGGGGCTGATGACGACGCCCCCTGCCTCGTCGACCCAGACCGCGTCGACCCCATCCATCGAGCCCACCAGCGCGCTCCCCTTCGCATAGCCCATCACCATCAACGCAGTGCTCAGTGCATCGGCGGTGGTGGCGCTCGCGCTCACGACGGTGACCGAGCGCAGACCGCGAGCGGGCAGCCCGGTCCGCGGGTCGAGGATGTGGTGGTACCGGACCCCGTCGACCTCGAAGAAGCGCTCGTAGTCACCGCTGGTGGAGACCGACAGGCCCGAGGCCCGCACCAGGGCGAAGAAGTCAGTGCTCTCTCCTCTCGGGTCACGAATGCCCACGGTCCAGGGAGTTCCGTCGGAGTTGACCCCGTCGGCGAGCACTTGCCCTCCTGCGGTGAGCACCCAGTCGGTCACGGAGCGCTCGTGGAGCAGCTCGGCAGCGGAGTCGAGCGCCCAGCCCTTCGCGATGCCGCCGAGGCCTGCGACCTGGTTCGGCCCCAGCTTCGCCATCGCCTCGTCGGGATCGAGCTCCAGCGCGCGCCAGTCAATGCGGCCCACCCGCGCCGCGATCTCCTCGGCCGCCGGCACTGCGGGGGCCTCGGCCCGAAAGTCCCACAGCCCCCACAAGGCCGCCCACGTCGGATCGAACGCGCCGTCGGTCCGCTGGGCGAGGTCCAGGGAGCGCGCGAGAAGCTCCGTCAACTCCGCTGGCACCGAGACCGCAGCGCCAGACTGCGCGTTCAAGAGGGCCAGCGGAGAGCCAGGCTTCCACTCGCTGGCGAGCGCGTCGACCCGCCGGAAGATGGCCAGCACTGCCTCGGCGTCCTCCGCCGTGCCGCTGTCCCCGGCGAACTGCACCTCGATGCGGGTCGCCATGATCGTCTCGGAGACCAGCCTCGGCTGGGTGGGCGGCGCGGCCCTCGCCGGTGAGAGGGGGAGAGTGGAGACACAGATCAGCGCCAGGAGGATCGCCCCGGCGCTACCACTCCGCATCGAAGCCGCCTCCCAGAACCCAGGCGTTGCGCTTGAGGCTCGGGTCCAGGGTCGGGTAGCGGTACCAGGTGTGGTAGGCGCGCAGGTTCCAAGAAGCCCGGAGAAGAGGTCCGAGGCCGAGGGCCGCCCACTCCACGCGTCCCCCGACGCGCCAGCTCCAAAGCCCGGCGAGTTCCCGGTCGGCACTTCGGTAGCGGGGCAGACCCTCCTCCTCTTCGGTGTAGGAGGGCTGGAAGAACGACGCCGTCGTCTGCCGTGTCATGCGCCCCTCGGCGCGGAGCAGCACGCGCTCCCCCGCGAGTCCGGCGTGGACCGCGAGGTCGGCGGTGTGGGCCAGGACGGCCCAGTTGTCGGCGTAGAACCGGTATCCGCCGTGGAGCGCGACGTACCGACCGAGGGCCTGAGACAGCCGCAACGTCGTGGCGAGACGGGCCCGACGATCGGGGTGGGTCTCGCGCAAGGCGATGTCGCCGGAGTCCAACGTGCGCACCGCGACGTAGCGATACGTGTTGCTCTGGCAGCCGATGAGCTCCTCACATGCGTGCATCAGACCCGAGACCCCGAGCCGCAGGCGAGTGGTCTTCGTGAGGAGCAGGCTGAGACCGCCATCGAGGCGGTGGGTGACCGACGTCTGTCTTGTTCCCTCCCGCAGAGACGTCCACGCCTCATCGAGCAACGTGGCGTAGCTTGCGGTGAAGATGGCCCGTCGATTCTGGGACTCGCGCTCGAGACCCACCGAAGCCGTGACGACGGCGTAGTCGCTCTCGAGGCTGAAGCGCGCTGAACCTCGCAGGAGCGTCAGCGCGTCGAGGCGACCGCTCACCCCGACGTCGAAGGCATGGCGCACATCCTCGAACGTGGTAGCCGAGGACACCGCATCCGCCGTCAGCAGCGGCGTCGCCCCCGAGAGCACATTGGCCATCCATCCCACGTTGAGCTGCACCGCGTCGCTCGCGTCGACCTTGAGCTGCGCCGACGGGGCCACCACGACGATGTCGCCGTCTGCATACACATCCACGCGCCCGCCCGCCCTCTCTCCGGCGAGAACGGGGGTCGCGGAGGCCACGACCAGCAGGACGAGGACGAGTCGGAACATCGACTCAGTTGCAGCCGCAGGCGTCCGTGGCCACCGCTTCGCCGCCGGCGACCGCCTCGCGGGCGCCATCGACGTGCCCGTCGAAGGAAGCGGCGAGGGGGTCCACCGGATCGCCCATGATGCGGCTCTCCAAGATGCCGCGCTCCCAGGGCTGAAGCGTCACGCAGCCGGGGGCAAGGGTCAGCGCAGCCAGGAGCAGGAGGAGATGGCGTGGACTCATCGGAGTACCTCGTCGACCCAGGCAGCGAGGACGAGATAGTCCGGGTCCTGGGCGTTGGTGAACTGGGCTCCCCCTCCGTGATCGGAGCCACCAGCAGCCGGGTGCAGCGGCCGGCGCAGGAGGGCGCTCGCCGCGGCGTCGTCAACGTCTTGAACGAAAGCGAGAGAAGCGATGGCGTTGTGCCGAAGCTCGTCGTCATTGAGGGGGGGGTCGGACAGGAGGTCGCCGGGGTCCGCTCGATACTCGGACCGCGCGTAGACGGCGTAGGGACGGTCGGGCGTGCCATGGCAGCCCGAGGTGCCGCAGTGCAGCTCCACCACAGGAGACGCAGTCTGGGCGAAGAGCTCCACATCGACCGCCAAGCCGGGCGTCGTACCGGGGCCGGCGACGCAGCCGATCCCGCTGAGAAGAGCGAGGAGAGTGAGACCGCGCGTCATGGTCATGGGGCTGCTGGCGGCTTCAGGGCTCGGACCTTGGCTTCGAGCCCCGCGATCTCCTCCTCGGTCAACTCTCCCTCGAGACGCTCCACCACGACACCCGCAGCGTCGATCACGAAGGTGGTCGGCATCTTCTTCGGGCCCCACCCTTTGATGACCGCGTGCCCCTCGTCCCAGACGACGGGGAGGTCGAGCTTCCCGCGGCTCAGCAGCGCTTCGGCGGGGGCGCGCTGCTCGTCGACATTGAGGGCCAGCACGGTGCCGACACCGTCCAGTCGGTCATGAAGCGCGTCGAAGAGCGGCATCTCCTTCACGCAGGGAGAGCACCAGGAAGCCCACATGTTCAGGATCACCGGCTGCCCCCGGAGCGAACTGAGCGAGAGGTCGCCACCGCTCCGGGAGGGCAAGGTGAAGTCAGGCGCTTCCTCCCCCACCTCGACCCCGGCCGCCAGGACGTTGAGGGGCGCCAGGAAGCAAAGGAGGGCGAGCAGGAACTTCATGGAACGACCGTAGGCCGGGTGTGCGCGACGGCACCATGAGATCGGTCATTGGACCCCGAAGTCTCCTGAATATCGTGATGGGCATGAGGCTCTCCTTCATCTTCGGTGCCCTCCTCCTGGTCCCCACCGTGGCCCAGGGCCACGCCACCCAGGCCGCGGACGGCGTCGATTGGCACGCCCGGGGGGACCGAGCGCTGCTCGAGACCACGGTGGGCTACCTGCTCTCGACGGATCCGAGCCACCCTCGCGACAGCTGGCGGTGGGTCTGCCACGAGGCCCTGTCGGAGTCGGACTCCGTCGCCATCCCCCGCTACACCCTCGTCGATGGCGGGGTCCTCGCCATCATCTACACCCTTGGCGACGACGCGTTCATCAACGACGCGTCGATCTATCGCTCCTCGGATGGGTGCGACTGGTCACCACCGAGCGGTCTGGACGGGCAACTGGTCGGCGGGATCGCAGCGGCTGACAGCGGCGAGGTGCTCGCGGTCACCTCCAATGTGGGAGCAGACAACGGCGCCTACCTCTCCCTGGACAGTGGCGAGTCCTTCGCTCCGACGGGCTTGAGCGGAGACGCGCGCATCCTTCAGGGAGTGGGCTGGGCGGCAGGTGGCCGGATGCTCGTCGGGGCGGCGGACTTCGCCACCGGGGACAACGCGCTGCTCATCAGCGACGACGACGGGGAGACCTGGGTGGAGCGGGCGCTCCCCGCAGGAGTGGAGCCTGAAGAGCCTCGCATCCTGACCACCCACCCCACGGACCCCGACACTCTTTGGATGCGCATGAACGGGCTCGGAGCGGACCGACTCCTCGGGACGGTGGACGGGGGTGAGAGCTGGACCGAGTTGCTCGCGCTGAGCCCCGGGGCCGCGACGGCGGACAGCGATCTGCTCGACGGCACCTTGCTCCCCGACGGCACGCTGCTGGTCACCCAGGGCGACGGCTCCATGCACGAGGTAGACGGCGACAGCGTCACGACCCGCGCCGATGGCCCCCGAGTCCGGGCGACGACCGCGACGCAAGACGGGGTCCTCCACGTCGCGGACCCGTTGGTGGAGCCCTGGTTGCTCGGGCTCAGCGTCAACGGCGGAGACGTCACACCGAGCCTGGATCTGGGTGACCTCGACCGGCTGGTGTGCCCGGCCGAGACCCGCACGGCGGTGGTGTGCGAGGACCCATGGCAGCTCGTCGGCAGGGTGTTTGGGGTGCTCGAGCCCGAGGGCGTCGGGGAGCCGACCCTTCCACCTCAGGACGATCGCGAGACGCCCTGCGGCGGCTCTGCGGCCTGGCTCCCTCTGCTTCTCCCCCTCGGACTGGTCCGAAGGACCCCGCGGGTCGAGGGGTCCACCGGGTCCCATTGAAGTGAGGTGCTGCTCGAGGTGAGCTCGCGCGCGCTCCCTCGCAGGAGGCACTGAGGGTGGTCTCGCCCGCGCCCTCCCAGGAGGGACCAAGGGTGTCCCCCTGGGCGGCACGCATGCTGCAAACGCTGCTCCCCATGAAGACCCTCCCCTCCTTGCTTGCCCTCTCCCTGCTCATCCCGACCCTTGCCGGCTGCCCACCGATCCGCAACGGCAGCGGAGGCGACGACGACGACAGCGTCGGAGACGACGACGACGCGACCGAGGAGTTGTCCCTCGAAGAGGGCAGCTGGTGGTCCGAGTCGCTCTCGGTGGTCAGCGACGAGTGCGAGGTGGGTCAGTCCGCGGAGGAGCTCAGCTTCCAGCTCGCCATGGTGGACGCCTGGGGGGCGTTCGAGACCGACTGGGGAGTGGACGAGCCCGCTCCGTGCTCCATCGCCGGCGACGACTTCACCTGTGACGAGACCCGGTTCTTCCTCGAAGAACTGGAGAGCACCGCGCTCGAGGGCTCCATCGACTTCGACGGCGAGGTCCTCGCGATGGACCGCCTGAGCGGCACCGTCGTGTGGGAGGTCACATGCACCGGCACCGACTGCGATAGCTACGAGCTGCCCACCAACACCACCTGCACCATCATGTTCGACGCCGTCTTCGGCCACATCGGGGAGGACGAGCCGGACCCGCTGCCTGGTGACGGCGGCGGAGAGGACGATGGCGACGGCAGCGAGGGCCCGTAGCGTCCCCACGGTGGCGCATCCCCAAGCAAGAAGGCCGGCCCCCGAGGGAGCCGGCCTTTCTGCTTGGAGTCGCTGGAGCGCTAGTTCAACAGCCAGAAGCTGCCCATGAAGTACGGGCCTTCCATGGCGGGGGCGCCGGTGAACGTGTTGGCGTTCGGGTCGATGAAGAACGTCCAGAACGCGCCCATGTCGGCGCCCACCTCGGGCGGGTTGGCGCCGGCGGTGGCGAGGTCGAACCCGTCCGGTCCGAAGACGGTCGTAGACAAGTAGACGAAGCCGACGTGGGTCAGCTCGAGGCCGTTGCCGTCGAGGCCGTCGATGGTCTCCTGGAGCGTGCCACCGTTGGTGGGCTGCAGGCCGAGGCCGACGGCGGTGTCGACGTCGAGGAGCGGGATGTTCAGCCACGCGTAGCCGCCATCGACGTTGGTCAGCACGTCGCCCCAGTTCTCGGACGCGTCGTTCGCCAGCTGGGCGGGCGAGCAGTCGTCGGGGTTCTGGGCGGGGTTGCTCGCGTCCACCACAGAGTTGGTGTTGACCTCGATGGCGCCGGTGCACGTTGCGCAATCGGGGCTGAGGACGCCGAAGCCGAAGTTCGTGGTGGCGTTCCAGGTCATGGTCTGCTGGCAGCCCAGGAGCTGCGCGTCCAGGTTGTCCCAGTACCTGACGATGAACGCGCCCTGCGCGCCGCCGCCGGGAGCGACGGTGATCTCCCCGCTGAACGTGGTCTCGGCGAAGGTGCCTGCCCCGTCGTCATGGTCGTCGTCGTCGTCGTCGTCGTCATCGTCGTCGTCGTCGTCGTCCGCGGCGTCGTCGTCGTTGGCGGCGTCGTCATCGTTGGCGGCGTCGTCGTCGTCGCCGCCGCCGCCGCGGCCACCTCGGGGGGTGCAGGCGCCCAGGGCAACCATCACGAGGAGGAGGAGCAAAGCTTGGAGGAGGCGTCGAAGAGTCATGACCGGTCCTTTCGCGGCAGCAATCTGCCCGCACCACACAGGGGGCGCGGCAGCAGCGCGGCACCCTACCAGAAGCGTTATTGAGCGAACGCTAGTTTCAGAGGGCTCGAATATGCCCGGAACGGCAGCCCGCCTCCGTCTCGAAAGCTCAGCCCGCGGCGAGCAGTTCCGCCTTGAGCCGGCGGAGAGCGGCCAGGTCCATCCGGTAGACCGTCGCGCAGTACTCGCAGCGGACCTCGGGCTCCTCGCCCAGCGAGATCATCTCGTCGATCTCCGCGACTCCAAGCAGCTTGACGCCGCGCTCGACGCGGGCGGCGCTGCAGCCGCAGTCCCACGCGAGGGGGGTCGAACCGAGCCAGTCGATGGTCCCCAGTCCGGGTGCCGCGGAAGCGGCGAGCTCTTCGAGGAGGCCTTGGGGAGTCAGCGAGCGATCGAGCAGGCTCGACGAGACGGCCCCCTCGAGGTCTCCGCGATCCGCCCCGGGAAGCTCCTGGACCATCACCCCCGTCACCGAGCGTGGCTGACCCTCGACCCAGTCATGCACCAGCACGCGCAGCACCGTGCCGAGCTGGTCGCTCTGGCGCATCCAGCCCTCGAGGTCTCCGTCCACGTCGTGGCTGACGAGCTCGGCCTGTCCCTGGGCGTACTGCCCGCCCTCCTTCTGGCGAATCACCGACAGGGTGCCGCCCTCGAGGCCCGCGCTCACGGGGCCGATGTAGCCGCCACCAGTGAGGTAGCCACGCACGGATCCGGGACTGCGGACGTCCACGTTGATGGTCCCGAGGGGCCCTCGGCCGATCCACTGCGCCGAGAGTCGGTACCAATCCTTGTCCATCACCGCCATCAGAGAGAGGCCGGTCAGGGCGCGGGCCAGAGCTTCCGCGCCGCCGAGGGCGAGGGCGTGGACCCGGCAGGCTTCCTGGACCAGCGTCGACGTGCGCACGACGGCGATTCGAAAAGGCGCATCGGCAGCAATGCCGCGCATCAGGGTGTCGGCGGTGTCGTTCACGAGCGTCCTCAGTGGCAGCAAAGGGCCGCCAGATAGCACAATGCCCTCGTGAAACCGATCAGGCCCCGGCTCAGCCGACGTCCGCGGGCCCGTGAGGGCCTGCTTCGCAGGTTGGTGGGCAGCCTCGCGCTGCTCGTGGTGGTGGTGGTCAGCACGGCGGCTCAGGCCGTCGAAGTTCGGTTGGAGGACCGCTCGCCCGACGCCGCGTACGAGGTGTGGCTCACCACGTCCCTCGACCTGACGGCCCCTGGACAGCCGGTCGGTTGGGCGTTGTTCCCGAGCGACAGCGATGTCGTGAGGATCGATCTGCCTTCGGAGGCCCACTGGATCTTCCTCCACGAGCGCTTCCAGCCCGAGGGAGGCCCGCCCCTCGATCTCTTCTTGCCCTACTCCCTGCTCCCGCAGCCCCGCTCCGCGGAGCCAATCACCCTCTCGTCCGTGGACCCGACGGTCCTGATGACCCGCACGCGCTTCTCGACCGATCCCTCGGTCCTCGCGCGGCTGGCCTTCGTGTTTCTCCTCGTCTTCGGCGGCGGCTTCGGAATGCGTCGATTGCTCCGCGACTCCGCCTCGCGCCCCGGACGACGGTGCGCCCCACTGGAGTCCACGCCGTCAACGCCTGCCAGCGCCCGAGCCCGGCAGGCCTTCCTCGCGCTCCTCGCTGCCATCGTGGTCCTACGCCTTCCGGGGTTCTTCGGGGAGTCGCTCGACCTGCTCGAGGTCTCCTACCTCCCCGGCATCGGGCGTCCGGCTCCCTTTGCCGAAGGCGCCTCGGGGTTTGGTCTCGTCGCAGGGCTCGTGCGCGAGCTCGTCGCGCTCTACTGCCTCGACCTCACCCACCCGCCGCTCTATCACGCGGTCCTGGGGGTGTTCGGGCTGTTCGGCTCCAACGAGTGGCTGCTGCGCCTCCCAGCCCTGGGCGCATCCATCGCCTCGGCCTGGCTCATCTGGCAGCTCGGCCGACGCTGGTCGGAGCAGGTGGGACTCGCGGGGGTCGCCCTGTTCGCCGTCGCCGCGCCCTCCATCTACTTCGGCCAGGACGCCACGCCCTACGCGTTCGTGGGCACCGTCGCCCTGGGCGCCTCCTGGGCACTCCTCCGCGCCCTGGAGACGGGTCTCCCCGGGTACTGGCGATGGTTCTTCGGGCTCCTCGTGGCCGGCTTCCTGTGCCACTACAACGTCGCCCCGTTCGGCCTCGCCCTCGTCGCCCTGCTGCTCTGGTGGGTCGTGCGCGGAGGCACGCGGGAGTGGCGGGCGGCCTTGCACCTCGGGCTGGGAGAGGCCCTGAAGCTGGCGGTCTTCCCGGTCGCGTGGACGTGGCTGCACTTCTCGACCTTCCCAACCGTCGCGCAGGACACGCGCCTCGTGGCCGACACCTACATGCCGGACCCGGGCTGGTTCACCTACCTGCTCGACTTCACCAAGGTCACCGCAGGCATCAGAGCCGACGGCCCCGTCTGGGCCCTCGCGGGCGCACTTCCCTTGCTGCTCCTCGGACTGCACGCGGCGCTGCGCGACGAGGACCGGGCACGCCGGCTGCTGGGGCAGCTCCTGCTCGTGCTGGGTGCGACCTTCGTCGTCTCCACGCTCTTCTTCTACGAAAATGCGCGCACCCACCTCGGGGGCCGCATCTTCTGGGGCTTCCGCTGGGTGGGCTGGTACCACCCGGTGCTCCTCGGATGCCTCGGCCTCGGCCTCGTGCACGGGGCAGGTCCGAAGGGGCTGCGGGGAGTGCTGCTCGCGGTGTGGCTCGGCGGCGCTGTCCCCACGACGGTGCAACACCTGACGGAGCCTTCGCGGCCCGATTACGCAGGCGCCGCCGAGCTGATCCTCGCAGAGCTCGAGGACGGCGACGCCCTCGCGACGCTGCCCGCCTGGTTCCAGCGCGGCAACCTCGCTTACTACCTCTTCGACACCGGGCGCCTGAAGCGTGCCCCCCAATACGGGGAGGGGGCGTGGACGGTGGAGGAGAAGCGCCTCACCATCGAGTCGGTGCACGCAGGGCTGCCCTTCGAGACGACAGCCCGCAACGCCCACGCGGATCGGCTCTGGGTGGCGGTGGTGAACGAGACGATGTTCGGGCGGGACAAGTTCAACCCCGAAGTCGCTGCCAACGCGGTGGCGTGGGCCGACCAGCACATGATGTTCGAGCGGGAGTGGGTATTGGACCGTCTCACTCTGCGGCGGTACCGCCGCAAGCCGGGAGACCTCGAGGCGAGCTCCACCATCCCCCTCGACGCGTCGCGGGTCCCGCTCATGGCGCGCACCTACCCGCCGCTGGAGGGGGCGCTGGCGTTCGCGCGGCCGGCGTCGGTGCCCGAGATGCACTGGTTGGGGCCCACCCTGGGATACCAGGCGCCCATGACCCCGCCGTGCCTCGACTACGCGCCTGACGGGATGCCCGACGGGCTGCGCCCGGAGGCGCCGCTGCACTGGTACCTGGACCTGAGGGTCCCGGGCGCCGAGCCCGAGGTGGAGGGGGTCGGGTCCACGTGGGTGACGCGCGAGGGGGTGGAGGGGGGGACCCGGGTCGTCGCCGCCGGCCCGCCGTGCGACACGCCAGACAAGCCCCTGCGGCTGGACCTGCACGCGAAGTAGGGGCGAGACCGTGCGTTGGCGGGGGGCTTCAGGCTCAAGTACCCCCCTAGCGCACGCAACGGCCCTCAGATCAGGGTGAGACCGTGCGTTGGCGGGGGGCTTCAGGCTCAAGTACCCCCCTAACGCACGCGGCGGCCCTCAGATCAGGGTGAGACCGTGCGTTGGCGGGGGGCTTCAGGCTCAGGTACCCCTCTAACGCACGCGTCCGCCCTCAGACCAGGGCGAGGCCGTGCGTTGGCGGGGGACTTCAGGCTCAGGTACCCCCCTAACGCACGCTTGAGGTCTCGAAGTCCCCGCTGGCAGCCCCGAGCGGTGCCTCGAGCGAAGCTCTCAGGCGTTCGCGAAGTCGAGACTGTCGTCGAACCGTGACCACGACAGCCTCCGACGGAGAGGCACGGGTACGAAGTGAGCGGACCGTCGCCGGCGCGCACTCCAAAGCCTGAGCCACGAGCCGCGCGGGGACCTCCATGGCGACAGAGTGCACAGCGACAGCCCGGAGCCGACCAGGCCGACGACCAGCCTCTCGAGGCAACCCGAGCGCGGTCAGCGCCGCAACGAGAAGGTCCGGCAGACCAAGCTCCCCCAGGGGCTCGACGGAGACTGCCTCAGCACAAAGCGACTCGAGTCCCGCCGCACGTAGAACGTCCATCCGGGTCACACGAGGGAGGGAGGTTCGTACCGCCCGCAGCAACTCGTCGTCGAAGCGAGCGCCCAGAAGCTCGAGCACCGAGCTACCTACGAGGAGCGGGTCGTGGTGGGTCTGGTGATGCGCGCGCTGCCCGAGGATGTAGGCGTGGCAGGTCCGTAGGTAGGAGTGGGAGTCCACCGGCTTGAGGTATGCCCGGTCAAAGCCATTCCGCACTCCAAGGACCTGGGTCGCGGCGCACTCGAATCGCCGGATTGCCTCCCCTACGTGATAGCGAGGCCCCCGGATGAGCACGTGTCCATGGGTGTCGGTGAAGTTGAACCCCATCAGCTGCACCCCCACCCGAGCGCAGGCGCGCTTCATGAGGAAGACCAGCAAGCGGCTGTCGGTCTCCGACCGGGCGATGAGTGATCGATCCTTCGCGCGGAGCATCACGTGCTCCGCTTGAGCGAACGAGTCGTGAGGG
The DNA here is from genome assembly GCA_023954745.1 of Deltaproteobacteria bacterium. Taxonomy (GTDB): domain Bacteria; phylum Myxococcota_A; class UBA796; order UBA9615; family UBA9615; genus JAGSHC01. The sequence continues at coordinate 20,765 of JAGSHC010000069.1, forward strand.
TGCGGACGGTTCCAGTGGAGAGTTGCCATTCCCCAATGATGGGGTCACTTGGACCGGACACCCGAAAGTGTGTCACTCGAGCCGACGATGATTGGTCCTCGGGGCGGCCCGAGGGGCCCGTCACCAACCCCTCCACCGTGCGTTGGCGGGGGACTTCAGGCTCAGGTCCCCCCCTAACGCACGCGTCCGCCCTCAGCTCAGAGCGAGACCGTGCGTTGGCGGGGGGCTTCAGGCTCAGGTACCCCCCTAACGCACGCGTCGGCCCTCAGATCAGGGCGAGACCGTGCGTTGGCGGGGGGCTTCAGGCTCAAGTACCCCCCTAGCGCACGCGTCGGCCCTCAGCTCAGAGCGAGACCGTGCGTTGGCGGGGGGCTTCAGGCTCAAGTCCCCCTCTAGCGCACGCGTCGGCCTTTCAACCGCAATCGGCGCCTCGCCAGCCCCCTTTCGTGCTCTACCAAGACTCCCCGAAAGCACGAACTGACTCAATTCAACCAATTAGTCAGTTCCCTGGTGACAAACTGACTCGATGAGCGTAAGTAGTCAGTATGGCCAGTTGGACAGTCCAGAGATTCACCGACCTCACCATGCGCTACGCCGTCCCCGTCGATCGTCTGACGGACAAGAAGGAGCGCAAGGCCCGCCGGATCATGGAGGCGGCCACCGCGCTCTTCCTCAAGCACGGCTACCGCAAGACCAGCATCGACGAGGTCGCCCGCGACGCCGGCGTCGGCAAGGGCACCGTCTACCTCTACTTCGACACCAAGGCCGACCTGCTCATCCACTGCATCCTCGCCGAGAAGGCTGGCCCGGGCATGCGCATGCTCCGCGAGATGCAGAGCATCACCTCGCCCATCGAGATGGTCCGCGGCCTCTTCCGCGCCGCCATCGACACCATGTACGAGCTCCCGCTGACGGCCCGCATCGCCAGCGGAGACCATGAGCTGCAGATCGTGCTCGACGACCTCGGCAAGGAGGTCAAGGAGCTCATCCACACCACCCGCGTCGACCGCATCAAGGCCCTGCTCGCGCCGCTCTCCCAGATCGACGACCCCTCTCTCACCAAGGTCACCCTCGGGATCACGGCCCTGCTCCAGTCCTCCCCCGAGATCGTCACCCAGGGCCAGCTCCTCGGCCTCGACCGCACCGACCACAGCAACGTCACCGCCGACATCCTCACCGCCGGCGTCCTCGCCGTCCTCGGCACCGACATCGAGGCCATCGGCACCGTCGACTTCATGGGCTTCACCGGCATCCGCCGAGAGGATCTCGACGACTGATGCGCCCGTTCCTGCCCACCCTCGGCGCCCTCCTGCTCGGCCTCGCCCTGCTCACGCCGACGCCCGCCCAGGCCGTCACCGCCAGCGCCGGCGGCTTTGGGGAGATCCGGTTCTCCGCCCAGCCTGGGGTGGACGGCACCTGGTGGAACCTCACCGAGCGCGTGCGGCCACGCTTCCAGGCTCAGCTGCACGAGCGCATCGCCGTCGCCGCCGAGATCGAGATGCTCTTCGTCCAGGGCCGCAACCCGCGCCTCGAGATCCAGACCCTCATGGAGGAGTCCGACTTCGGCCCCCTGCTCGAGCTCGCCGAGGTGGAGTGGCCCACCTACGCCAACGAGGTCCTCCAGATCGACAGCATCGCCGACGTGCTCTCCGTCGAGCGCCTCTACGTCGACTTCTACCTGCCCTTCATGGACCTGCGCGTCGGCCGCCAGGCCCTCTTCTGGGGCTCGTCGATGATGATCAACCCCACCGACCCCTTCCCCGAGTTCCTGCTCGCGGAGCCGTGGCGACAGCGCGCCGGCACCAACGCCGTCCGCGCCATCATCCCCTTCAACGAGGACATCGACTTCACCGCCGTCTTCGCCACGAACGACATCTTCACGAAGATGCGCGCCGCCGGCCGGCTGCGGCTGCGGCTCCCCTTCGCCGACCTCGCCCTCGTCGCCGCGTTCCGCCAGGACGACCTCGACGGCCTCCTCGGCGTCGATCTGCGGGGCGAGCTCGGCGTGGGCTGGTGGTTCGAGGGGTCCCTGCACATCCAGGAGACGATCTACGAAGAGTTCGCCGTCGGCGTCGACTACAGCTTCCCCGTGCTCGACGGCCTCATCGTCATGGCCCAGTACTACCGGAACGGAGCCGGGGCCGGACCCAAGGACGAGCCGACCCTCGTCACGGGGCGGCTGACCAACGACTTGCCGCCCGAGCTGGGAGAGGCGTTCTCGGGCGCCGCCGACACCGCCGACGCCGACGTCGCCGACCCCAAGGTCTTCGCCCCCCTCCTCGGCGGGCGCGACTACCTCCTCTTGACCGTCAACCAGGTGTTCGCGCCGGAGGTCTCCCTCTCGTTCGTGGCGCTCCAGAACCTGGACGACGGCACTGGATTCATGATCCCCAGCGTCACCGTCTCGCCCACGGGCTGGCTCCAGTTCGCCCTCAACGCCCAGATCCCCTACCGCTTGTGGGGCGACGGAGGCGAGTTCAAGCCCGATCCCGACTCGCTGATCGTCAGCCAGGAGATCGGCCCCTTCAACCAGCTCTACGAAGCCGACTTCTCGGGTCTGCTGCCCGACGCAACCATCACATTCTGGACTCGCGCCAGCTTCTAGGCGCGCGCCCGCTTCCCAAGACCCCACCCGGGGAGGAGAGCCGACCATGGCCCTTTGCGAGATCAACAACGTCACCAAGACCTACGGCGAAGGCGCCGCCCAGGTGCACGCCGTCAAGGACGTCACCCTCACGATCGAAGCCGGCGAGTTCACGGCCTTCGTGGGGCCCTCCGGGTCCGGCAAGACCACGCTGCTCAACCAGGTGGGTTGCCTCGACAAGCCCACATCGGGCTCCATCAGCATCGACGGCGTGGGCACCAGCGGCCTTGGCGACAAGGCTCTCAGCCAGGTGCGAGGCGACAAGATCGGCTTCATCTTCCAGTCCTACAACCTCATCCCGGTCCTCACTGCCGCCGAGAACGTCGAGCTCGCCCTCACGCTGGCGAAGGAGTCCGGCGGGCGCGCCCGCGCCGTGGAGTTGCTCAACGAGGTAGGCCTCGAGGGACTCGCCGACCGGCGCCCCAACCAGCTCTCCGGTGGTCAGCAGCAGCGCGTCGCCGTAGCCCGCGCCCTGGTGAAGCGGCCCGCCCTCGTCATCGCCGACGAGCCCACCGCGAACCTCGACTCCGCGTCGGGCACGCAGATCCTGAACCTCATGCGGGAGCTGAACGCCAAGCACGGCGTCACCTTCCTGTTCTCCACCCACGACCCCATGGTCATGGAGCACGCGCGGCGCATCGTGGTGCTGCGCGATGGCGAGGTCATCGAAGACCGCGCAGGCGGCGAGGCCATCTCCGTGAGCAACGTGGGCGTCGCCGCGGTGAAGGCGTAGCGCGATGTACTTGCTCAAACTCGCCTTCAAGAACCTGCTGCGGGCGAAGCGTCGCGCGCTGCTGTCGTCGGCGGCCATCGTGCTGGGCGTCTTCTATCTCATCGTCGGGCAGTCGTTCATCGCTGGCGTCGACGAGGGCGTCATCTACGGCGTCGTGCACGGCACCACGTCGCACGTGACCATCCGCCCCGCCGACTATCCCACCGAGGGGATGGACCACCCCGTCGACGAGCTCGTGGAGATCACCCCCGCCCTGCGCTCCTGGCTCGACGACAACACCACCGCCTGGACGGCGCGCACGATGTTCGTCGGCACCGTCACCTCGGACAAGGAGTCGCTGCGCATCCGCGTCATCGGCTACGACCCAGACACCGACCCCGAGGTGTTCTCCCACGCCACCTGGACCGAACCCGACCCCCTGCCCAGGGGCACCGATGCCGGGGTGATGCTCACCAGCGGGACCGCGGGGCTCCTCGGAGTGGAGAAGGGCGACTCCATCGTCATCGAGGCCCGCACCCACAAGGGCGCCGTCAACGCGATCTCGGTCCCCGTGGCGGCGGTGAGTCGCACCGGCAACTTCATGTTCGACAACGCCGCCGTCTTCATGCCCGACGCCCTGGTGACCAGCTTCCTCCGCACCCAGCACCCGACCCACGTGTCCATGCGGCTCACGAACCGCGACAACAGCAGCGCAGTCAAGGAGGAGCTCACCGCCCTCGGCGCCGGAGCCTGGGGGCTCATCGACTGGTGGGACGACAGCAAGGACCTCGTCGAGATCGGGCAGATCCGCCGCAACGCGCTCAATGTGCTCGTCGGGATCATGATGCTGATGGCAGCCATGGCCATCGCGAACACCATCTTGATGGCGGCCCACGAACGCACCCGGGAGATCGGGACCCTGCGCGCCATGGGCATGAGCAAGAACGGCGTGCTGGGACTGTTCCTCGCCGAGGGCTCCCTCCTCGGACTCGTGGCCGGGACCCTCGGCGCGGTGGGAGGGGCGGCCTTGACCTGGTACCTGGCCCAGAACCCCATCGACCTCAACGCCATGGAGGGTCAGGCCGAGACCATCGGGAACGACGTCGCCTACTCGGCGTTCATCTACGTCGCCTTCTCGGTCCCCATCGTCGTGGTCCCTCTCGTCATCAGCATCCTCGTGGCGCTCGTCGCGTCCATCTATCCCGCGCGCCTGGCGTCCAACATGGAACCGGCCGACGCCGTGAGGGCCGAGTAATGAACCTCTTCCGACTCGCATTCCTCAACGCCACCCGCAACCGCACGCGCTCCCTGCTCACCGCAGGGATCATCGTCGGCGGCACGGCGCTCTTCATCATCGCCATGTCCTGGCTCGACGGGGTCTGGGGCCAGATCCTCGAGGAGGGCACCCTCCAGGGGGGACACATCGAGGTGGTCACCCCGGAGTACCGAGCCCGCGCCTCGCTCCGCCCGCAAGATGAGAACATCGACGACCTCGCCCCGGTCCTGGACGCGCTCCGGTCCCACGAGGGTGTGGTCGAGGCTCACCCCATCATCGAGACCGGCGCCACCCTCACCGTGGGGGAGGAGATCGGCGACATCTTCGGCGCGGTCATGGGCGCCGAGGAGCGCTACTTCACCGAGTACATGGACGTCGACAGCAAGCTGGTCGAGGGCCGTTGGCTCAAGGAGGGAGCCGGCGAGCTCGTGCTCGGTTGGAAGCTCGCCCAGCGCACCGGCGCGAAGCTCGGCGACGAGGTCGTCCTGCTCGGCGTGACCCAGGACGGCTCCATGTCTCCCAGCAAGGGCACCCTCGTGGGCATCGCCCGCTCGGGCAGCCCGCTGATCGATCGTCGGGTCTTCGTCGACCTCGCGGCTGCCCAGTGGAGCCTGGACCTGGAAGGGGGCGCCATGAAGGTGCTCGTGTGGGGCGAGGACCGCGAAGAGGTCGATGAGCTGCACGCCTCCGTTGCGGCGCTGCCGGCCCTGGCCGGCCTCGACGTGGGCAGCTGGAAGACCTTGCCGCCCTGGGGTGGTCAGCTGGGAATGATGGACGCCATCCGCTTCGTGCTGATGTTCATGATCGCGTTCCTCGCCGGCCTCGGCGTCTGGAACACGATGATGATGTCGGTGCTGGAGCGCACGAACGAGATCGGAGTGCTGCGCGCCATGGGAATGACCCGCGCGGGAGCGGTCTTCCTCTTCTTGTTCGAGGGCGTCGCAATCGCCATCCTCGGGGGCATCGGCGGCGTCATCGCCGGGGTGCTGCCCACGCTCTACATGTCCAAGAACGGGTTCTCGTATCCCGAATCGATGATGGCCAAGATGGAGTTTGCGCTCCCCACGACCCTGTACGCCGAGCTGAGCAGCGAGATCGTGGCCCTCGCCTTCATGACCGCCATCTTCACGGCCGTCATTGGGACCATGCTGCCGGCGCTCCGCGCCGCGACCATTCAGCCCGACAGTGCAATGCGGAGGAATTGATGATGAACCGAACCACCCTGACCTTGCTCGCGGCGCTGCTCGCCACCCCCTTGGTCGCTCCGCCCCCGGCCTCCGCCGAGGACGCACCGGCGGCCGCCCCCGCCGAGGAGATGACGGTCCAGCAGATCCTCGACGCCATCGACGCCAACATGGTCTTCGAGAGCCGCACCACGAAGATCAAGATGACCGTCGAGGGGAAGAAGCGAACGCGCACTTTCGAGATGATCAGCTACGGGCGCGGCAAGGACGACAGCGCCATGGAGTACGTCACTCCCGCCCGCGAGAAGGGCACGAAGATGCTCAAGCTCGGCGACGACATGTGGATGTACCTGCCCAGTGTCGACCGCACCCAGAAGATCTCCGGGCACATGCTGCGCAAGGGGATGATGGGCAGCGACCTGTCCTACGACGACATGATGACCACCGAGCAGATGGCGCAGATGTACACGCCGACCCTGCTCGGCAGTGAGGACATCGACGGGCGCCCGGCGTGGAAGATCGAGCTGGTCGCCAACGACGAGAGCGTCGCCTACCCCAAGCGGCTGCAGTGGGTGGACAAGGAGCTGTTCATCCCTGTGCAGCAGGAGCTGTTCGCCCTGTCGGGCATGAAGCTCAAGAGCTGGCGCATGGGCAAGATCAAGGAGTTCGAGGGCGGGCGTCAGTTCCCCACCTGGATGGAGATCGTCGACGAGGTGAAGTCCGACTCGAAGACCACCCTCGAGTTCGGTGAGATGACCTTCGGGGTCGAGCTGGAGAGCGAGATCTTCAGCCAGCGCTGGCTGGAGAGGAAGTAGCTCCTGCCTGACTCCTCTGCCGAGACACCCCGGCTCTGGCCGTGGCTCGCCCTCGCGGCCCTGCTCTTCGTGGCGGGGCTCGCCGTGGGCTTTGTCGGCGTCCTCGTCGGCAGCGACGAAGCGCAGGCAGCGAAGACGCTCTATCTGTGGGCGTACGGCTGCATCGGCGCGTCGCTGCTCAGCGTAGTGGTGGGGGCGGCGCGGAGGCTGAAGGGCTGACTTGTCCGGCCCTCAGGGCCCGCAGAGCACGGGAAGAGCAGTTCGCATCGTGCTCATCCCTCCCTCGCCGTCACGCCCGTCCGACGCAACCGCACCAATCCAGCCAGGGCCAGCAGCACCAAGGCCCCTCCCGA
>JAGSHC010000245.1 GCA_023954745.1 Deltaproteobacteria bacterium
GACCGCCCCGTCGCCGTCGTAGTCGGACCAGGTCGCCTGGTAGGAGTGCCGGTAGAGCACCACACCGGCGGCCTCCTCGGCGGGCTCGAGCCTCCCTGCGCCGAGGTTCCGGAGCAACATGTTCCGCGGACCGAAGTTGTTGCGCACGGCGTTGTGCTCGCCGAGCAACCTCGACGCTGTCTCTTCATCTGGGGCGAGCAGGGGATCGCGCTCCCAGCCCGCCTTCTGCGCGTAGGTGGCGACGTGCAGATCCGTGAGTCCATCCCCGTCGTAGTCGGCCGCCGCGACAGAGGAGACGAGCATCGGGGCCTCGGGCAAGAGGTCGCTGCTTCGGTCCACGAAGCCCCCGTCGGCGCGGATCAGCAGCCGACTTCGCGTGAGGGCTCCGCCCAGGAAGAGGTCCAGATCGCCGTCGTTGTCCACGTCCAGGAACAGCGGCGCCGATCCCCCCTCGAGATCCAGGCCCAGGGTGGGCGCGGCGTCGGCCCACGCGCCCGACGAGTCGGCCATCCACAGACGCGCGGGCCCGTGCCGGCCGACGACGTAGAGCTCGTCCTGTCCGTCGGCGTCGATGTCGACGACCGCGATCGCGGGATGCCGATCGTGTGACACCACGTCGAACTCCGGCCAGGGGCGCTCGAAGCCGACCGGGTCGGCGAGGTAGTGCTCGACGAGCTCCTCGTGGCGTGATCGGCGCGCCTCGCCCAGGGCCCCTGCGTCCGTCAGCAGATCGCTGAGGGCTTCCCTGAAGAGCGGGGTGCGGCGCCGCTGCCCATGGGCGCCGATCGAGGCCCAGCGGGTGATCTCCCAGGTGGGCTCCTGGCCGAGCACCCCGGTTCCGGTCCGCTGCCACTCCAGGTCGACCAGCACATCGACGGCGAGCACGTCGCCGGTGGGAGTGCGTCCACGGACGCTTGCCCGCGCGTGCATCGCGTACGTCGTCCGAGAGTTCAGGAGCGTCCCGCGGATCGGCCCGAACTTCGCGTCGTCGATCCATTGGAACTCATCGAGCACGTGCGACCAAAGCCCTCCCTCAGTCCCGCCCGGCGGCACTGTAGGAGTGGCGAGCCCCCAGACGGTCTCCTCTCCGTGCGTGGGCGAGTGAGATGCCGGAGCCGGGTGGCCAGGCCCGAGATCGACCGCTTCGAACTCGTCCGCAAAGAGGTCGGGGAGGGACCCCGGCGCGAGGTGCAGGTCGAGCAGCGCGTGCTTCAGCGGCCTCATCTTCTGACCGAGCAGCAGCTGCACCTCCTCCGCGATCTGGATGTCGGTCAGCCGGTCCCACGCGGAGGAGGGTGACGTGGTCCGCGTCGTCGGGGCTTCTGCGACCGCTTCGGAGGCGGTCAAGCCCTCTCCGAGGGCGAGAAGCAGGGCCAAGGTCAGGGCAGCGGGAGCTGCCCTGAAGGAGAGGCTGGGGAGCCTGGCCGTGTGTTGGAGCATGGTCAAGAACCTACCGCGTTCTGGCGGCTCGCATAGTGACGCACCAGCGCACGAGTACGTCCCATTTGGCCCCTCTGTATGACAGTTCTCGATTTCCACAGGTTTACATTGACCTCCTCTGCTCGCCGCGTTACCTAGGTCGCGCTGGCGGAACTGCCAGTAAAACACTGGCCGCCGGGGAGGCGGCTTGGAGGAAGAACCATGAATTCACGTTGTACACCGGCCCCCCGTAGGGCGGGCCTCATTCTGACCGGCCTCGCGCTTCTGATGCTGGCCATCCCGGCCACCGCGTCCGCGAGTCACTTCCGCTACGGGCAGATCGCCTGGGAGCGGTCCAACCCTACGACCCGCACCGTCACGGTCGAGGTGACGACCGCCTGGCGCTCGGATTTCATCGACAACGTCGTCCTGCGCTGGGGTGACGGCGCGTCCTCCAACATGCCCGTCAGTGCCTACACCAACCTCGGCACCTTCACGGACTCCGCGGGCACGAGCTACTCGGTGATGCGCCAATCGCGGAGCCACACCTACGGAAGCGACGGCCCGTTCACCGCGTGGTTCTCGTCCTGCTGCCGCATCGGCGGCCTGGTGAACGCGGCGAACGCCGGCTTCCGGGTCCAGTCGGTCATCGACCTGTCCGGTGGCAACACCGGCGGCCCGGTGAGCGCGATTCCGGTGCTCGCGCAGATGGTCCAGGGCGGCCTCAACGTGATGCCCCTCCCCATCGCCGAGCCCGACGGCGACGCCGTCACCTGCCGCCTCGCGACGGACAGCGAAGCTGGCTGGGGCAGCCGGCAGCAGCCGGGCGAAGGCACGGCCAACCCCATGACGGTGGCTGGTTGCGTCCTCACCTGGGACACCAGCCTCACTTCGGTGGGTCAGCGGTACGCCTACCAGGTGGTCATCGAGGAGGCCGGCGGAGGCTCGACCGCCCTCGACGCGATGATCGAGATCGTCGATGGCACGCTGAACGCGCCCCCGGTCTGCGCAGGCGGCGGTAGCTTCACCATCGCCCCCGGAAACACGTTCACCTCGCAGTTCATCGGCACCGATGACGACGGTGACAACCTCACCGCCAACATGATCGGCATCCCCGGTGGCGCCTCCTTCGGCCCCACGTCCGGCACCTCGCCGCTGACCTCCACGTTCCAGTGGACCCCGACGGTGGCCGACATCGGCGCCTACGCCGCGACGATCCAGTTCCAGGACCCGGGCAACCTGACCGCGACCTGCGCGCTGGGCATGACCGTGACCTGTGTGGACAGCGACAATGACGGCGTCTGCGACGAGGACGACAACTGCGTCGACGACGCCAACCCCGACCAGGAAGACGGCGACCTCGACGGTGCCGGCGACGCCTGCGATGTCTGCCCCGCTGATCCGACCGACGACGGCTCCGACGGAGACGGCGTCTGCGACGACGTGGACAACTGCGTCGGCGTGCCCAACCCCGACCAGGCGAACGCCGACGGCGACCTCCTGGGCGACGCCTGCGACACCTGCCCCCTCGATGCCGACAACGACATCGATGGTGACGGCGTCTGCGGCAACGACGACAACTGCCCTGACGACGCGAACCCGGCGCAGGACAACTTCGATGGCGATGATCTTGGCGACGTCTGCGACCCGGACGACGACAACGACGGTGTGGACGACGGCGACGACGTCTGCGCCGAGAGCACCGGCGAGGCCGCGCCCACGCGCAACCTCGGCACCAACCGCTGGGCCGACACGGACAACGACGGTGACTTCGACACCGTCACTCGCGGGAACGGCAACGGCTCCGGTCGTTCGTTCACCAACGCGGACACGGGCGGGTGCACCTGCTCCGAGATCATCGACATCTGCGGCTACGGGAACGGTCACACGTTCTTCGGCTGCTCGAACTCGGTGATGGACTGGTGGACCGGTCTGTACGACCGCGCCGGCGAGGCCGCCTACCAGTGCAAGTCTGAATAGGCTTACGCTGAGTTGAGATCTAGAACGGGTGCGCCGCTCCGCGGCGCACCCGTTCTATCTTGGGCCGTCCATCGAGGGAGTACGTCATGAGGAAGCCTGTCTTGGGAGCACTGAGCCTCGTCGCGTTGGCCGCGGGAGGATTTCTGGTCTGGTCGTCCGGCGAGGGGGACCCGCCAGAGGCTGCGCCGTCGATTGTGACGGAGCCCGTTCGCCCACGCTCCACGCCGAAGGAGTCGCCTCGCGCCCGCCGCGTGGCCGCACCTGATCTGGACGACGAGGAGGAGCCCTCCGCTGAGCCGGCGCGCGAGCTGTCCTTCGAAGAGTTCCCGGACGACCATAAGCCCGAGGTGGTCCAGGAGGCTCTGGCCGGGATGGACGACTGGATGCGGGAGGCGTGGCCCGATCTTCCTTTTGAGTGGACTCCTCCAGACTGCGACTCGCCCCCGTGCATCTTCAGCCTCGCCGTGGCGATGGACTCCTTCGAGTCGGAGGAGGCTGCCTCCGAGGTCTGGCGCTCCGCGCGGGATGAGAGCGTGCGCCGCCTGGGCTACTCGCTCTGGGGCATCCAGGTGGATGAGGGCACCGACGACCGGTACCACTTCTGGTACTTCGCGATGCCCGACGCGCTCCAGAACGGCGACACGAATCTACTGAACGACTACGCGTCCAACGCCATGGAACGGCGGGCGGAGCTCATGGGCGATCGGCTCGAAGCGACCGAGTGACGCTCCGCGCGGGGGAGGGCGCCGGGACGGGGGCGCAATCCCGCGGTCTCAGAATCAATGGGGGCGGTCCTTCGCCAGGTGTGCGTTCGTGAGCGCCTTCGGTACGTTCGCGCATGCTCCCCACACGGCTGGAGGCCACACCGGACGACATGCGCGAGGCGGTCGCAGTGCTCGATGCTCTGAGGACGTCAGGCGAGCTGAGCGACGGGGAGGTCTCGACCCTTCTCGACCTCCGAGATCCGACGCAGAATGCCGCCGAGAGCGGGGAGATGACTCCTGAAGCCCGCGGGGCGTACCTCCAGTTCTTCCTCTTCGTCACCCTGGAACTCACTCCCGACCACCCGGGACCCATTCCTCCCCCGTTTCCCCAGTAGGTGATGCAGCCTGACCGCGCAGAAGAGGGGGGGCAATGGACCGTGCTTGCCCTGGATGCCTGTGGGTCATGTCTGCCCCCGGCCCACCTACTCCGGCGTCCAGCCCTTGGGGCGGTAGGCCGGTCCGGTCACGCGCTCGACTGGGTCCACCGTGAGCAGATACTGGAAGATCGAGCGCTTGTCGGCGTCGGTCATCAGCTTGAAGCTCTCCCACGGCATCGGGCTGGACTCGACCACCCGGCCGCTGCCAAACCGGGTGACGAACTCGTCCTCGGACCAACCCTCCATCACCCCGGTCTTGGGGTCAGGGGTCAGGTTGGGCGCGCAGATCTCCATGGTGGGGTCCTTGGCGGGGTCGGGTGTGACGCACCCGGCGAAACGCGGACCAATCACCCCCAACTCGGGCGACATTTGGGGGTTTGAGTGGCAGACGAAGCAGAAGGCCGGCCCGTTGGCGAGGTAGGCGCCACGCTCGACGCTGATCGCGCCCTCCTCCACCTTGGGGGGGACGTCCCAGTCCGGCTTCGGGGAAACATAGGCCTGGGCCACGTTCGGGAAGACCACTTTGCCCATCAATGAGATGTCACTGGGCGGCACCGAATTGCGCACGGGCGGAAGCGATCGCACGTAGGACATCAGAGCGACGATGTCCTCGTCGGCCATCGGCCCCACGCCCACCATCATCAGGGCTGGTTCGTGGTTGGGACGGACCGCATACTTGAGCACCCGCGCGAGGTCGCCGTCGGACCAGCCGCCGATTCCCGTCTCGACATCGCTGGTGATGTTCGCCGACCGAAGGGTGCCCATCGGCCCCATGACCCACTCGTGACCGCCGCTGGGTACCAGCCCCCCGACATCCTTGAAGGCGTAGTCCTCCTCCAACGTATGGCAGGCGTTGCAGTGAGCAACCGCCTCGAAGAGGTAGCGCCCCCGCTCCACGATCTGCGGGTCAGTGCTCGCCTTGAGATCCGGCGCGGGCACGTCGGGAAAGGTCGGGGGGAAGACGGCGACGCTGTAGGACACGAACGCGGCGATCCCCGCTGCCAGCAATCCCAGTCCACCCAGTACACCCTTCAGGATCTTCTTCTTCATGGTTCCTCCAGGACGGAGTCTCCCATGGGGGGCGGTCGATACGGGCCCGCCCGGGGGCACCACGGGCCGACCATCGACTTCACATCTCCAGACGGGACGCTTGGAGCGAACCATCGGGACATCGGGACATCGGGACATCGGGACATCGGCTTCGTGCGGAGGTGTCGTCATCCGCCCGATTGGCGAGGTGTTCCTGAACCCTGGGTCCACACCCTCGCCTCACTCTGCGGGTCCAGGTTCACTGAATCGCCCAATCCGCCCGATCCGGCGGTCTTGCTCCTAGCATGGCGCCATGATTCGACGACTCCTACAGCGGAGCGAGTTGGGAGACCTGCTGGTCCTCGCTTCCCCGGCCCTCTTCGACGTCGTCTCGCTCCCCGCCGTACTCCGGCGTGGCCGGGACGTGATGTCCGAATCCCGACGCTCCTGGAAGGCCGAGCGTTCTCGCCTCGCCCGGCGGGTCGCCGACCTTGCTCTCCTGGAGACCGGGGCCGGAGCCTCTCTCGAGAGCCTGCCCGCACCCGCGCGGACCACCGTGGGAGAGCGCATCCTGACCCTCTACTTCCGCCAACTCTACAGCGACGCGCCGACCGCCCTCGACCTCCGCGCGTCGTCATGGCACGTCCTCGACGCCCGCCTGCACTGGGACCCCGCGGCCGTGACCGTGCGATGGGACCCGACGTTCATCGACGCCATGCGCGGGGTGTATCGCGGCTTCTACGAAGATGACAACGACGCCTTCATGGGCCACCTCGCGCGTCTGGACCTGGACGGCGCGGCGGATCTCTTCCGCGCGCACATCGGGAGCGGTGACCCCAGCGCCCACACGTTCGACCGAGCGGCCTTCGTCAGCTCCTTCGGCGCGATTTTCGAGCATTGCAAGGAAGCGGGCGTGCGCCTCCACCCGGACTTCGTGTTGCTCGGCGCATACCTGGGCGGCCTCTACGACAGCCTCGCGGACCTCGGGGTGCCCCTGGATGTTGCGTCCGCATTTCACCGGGGTAGCTCCAGGTCGGCCTCAGCGGCATGAGCGGCGGACGGCGTCGGGTCGCGATCGCCGGTGCCACCGGCTTCGTCGGCAGAGCCCTCGCCGCGGAGCTCGTCTCCAGCTGCGATGTCGTGGGCATCACGCGAGGTGACCACGTCCGCCGCACCGCCAGCGAAGGGGCCCTGGAGGAGGTGGAGTGGAGGCGATCAGACCTGTTCTCCCTGCTCGAGTGCGAGCTCGCCCTGGCCGGCTGCACCCATGCCTACTACCTCGTGCACTCGATGATGCCGAGCGCTCGCCTCACCCAGGCGTCCTTCGATGACCTCGACCTGCTGCTCGCCGACAACTTCGCTCGGGCCGCGCGGCGCGCTGGGATTGAGCGCATTGTCTACCTGGGCGGAATCCTCCCGGCAGGCGAGGTGTCCGACCACCTCCGCTCGCGCCACGAGGTAGAGGACGTCCTCGCGAGCACTGGAGTGCCAGTGACCACCGTGCGGGCCGGTCTCGTCCTGGGTCCTGGGGGTTCGTCAGCAGACATGATGATGCGCTTGGTGCAGCGCCTGCCCGTCATGGCCTGCCCCAGTTGGACGCGGACCGAGTCGAGCCCGATCGACGTGCGTGACCTCCTCCCGGTCCTCGTGGACGCTCTCACCGACCCGCGTGCGCCGCTCGTGATCGAGGTGGGGGGCCCCGAGGTCGTCTCCTACCGAGCTCTGATGCAGCGAACCGGTCAGGTGCTCGGGAAGCGGCGCTGGTTTGTGCCCGTCCCGTTGTTCACCCCAGGTCTTTCGACCCTGTGGGTATCACTGGTGACCGGCGCCTCCAGGGCGCTCGTGCGCCCACTGGTCCAGAGCCTGCGCCACTCGATGCTGCCCACGGACCTGAGATGGCAGCGTGCTCGTCACCCCCCGGTGGTCGGGCTCGAAGACTCGCTGCGCCACGCCATCACCGCGCCGCGCTCCGCGCGTGTGGAGTCCATGGCCACGGTCCTGGTCCGAGACCGCGAGGCTCGACCTCGCAACACCGTCCGGTCGGTGCAGCGGCTGCCCAACCCCGGGGCTCTGACCGCGAGGGAGGTGGCGACGGAGTACTTGCGCTGGCTGCCGCGCTTCCTGCGCCCGCTGGTCCGCGTCGAGGTCGACGGCGAGCTCGCCAGCTTCGGCCTCGCCGGCCTCGGCGCGCCGCTGCTCGTGCTCCGTCAGTCCGTCGAGCGCAGCGAGGAGTCGCGCCCGCTCTTCTATGTCGTCGGTGGCCTCCTCGCCCGCCCCGACCTGTCTCCGCTGGCGCGCCTCGAGTTCCGGCAAGCCCTCGGAGGCAGCGTCGTGGTCGCGGCGATCCACGACTTCGTGCCTCGGCTCCCTTGGTTCGCCTACAACGCGACCCAGGCCCTCGTCCACCTGTGGGTGATGCGCAGCTTCGGCCGACACCTGGGTCGACAGTCGACGACCAAACGGGCCGACTGACCGCTTCACAACAGCACTGGGAGCCTCTCGTGACGACCCACCAGTTCGCCGCCTCGACCGCCGATGGCCTCATGCTGACGGCGGTCTTCGGCATCCAGATCTGAGGTCTCGACCTCTTCACTGAGCGCTGTGTGCCCCAGCTCACATCAGGGCGAGGACAGACCTGGTGCGGACGTCTCCTTCAAGTCCCGGTAGTAGGGACGTGTCTCCGAGAGAAAGAGCCCGAGGCCCACGAAGTGCACGGTGGCACCCACGGGCCACGCCACCGCACCCGCGGCGGTAAGCTCCGGGGTCTTGGTGGCGAGCCCCGCCACCAGCATTCCGATCCCCGCGCCGGCCGCGATCAGGCCTCCCACCAGCATTGGCTCGCCTGCGGCGAAGCGCGGACGCTCCAACAGCTCTCGACGCTCACCGGACGTCATGGACGGTGTCCAATGGAGGTCGAGCTCGGGGGGTGACGCCACGGCGAGGGTCGGCAAGAGCAGCGTGAGGACGAAGGTCAGGGAGCGGGCGATCGACATGGGCACACCGTGGCGTCAACTCCATCTAGGAGCCACCTTGATTCGACCAAAACGACCAGGCGATCCGCCAGCCACTCGGCACTTCTGATGGACTGACCTACGATAGAGACGTGCACCCGGCGTCCGATTCACCGTCTGAACCGACCAGTCCTCGAGGGGGCGACGCGTGATCGACGTCGCGGTCATAGGCGCGGGGCCCGCCGGGGCGATGTGCGCCCGGGAGCTGGCCTCGGCAGGGGTTCGCGTCGAAGTCTTCGACAAGGCTCGTGGGGCTGGTGGGCGGCTGTCGACCCGTCGCCGTGGTGGGGACCGCTTCGACCACGGCGCCCAGTACTTCACCGCGCGCGACCCCGCCCTCGCCGCGCGCGTGGCCGACTGGGAGCAGGCCGGCGTGGTCGCGCCCTGGGAGGGCTCCTTCGGGACCCTGAGCGGCGAGGGCTTCGCACCGCACGTCCCCTCGGCGACGAGGTGGGTGGGAGTCCCGGGCATGAGCGCCGTCGTCAAGTACCTCCTCGCCGGGGTCGACGTGCACTTCGGACGTCGAGTGACCGGCCTCCGCCGCGACGGCGGTGGCTGGACCGTCCTGGGGGAAGACGGCTCGCTGGTCGTGGCAGAGCGGGTGGTCGTCGCGGTCCCGACGCCCCAGGCTCTGCCGCTGCTCGCGGAGCACCGCTTCGCCGCGCTGCTCGACACCGTCCGGTACGCCCCGTGTTGGGCCGTCATGGCTCCCGGTGGGTCGGAGCCGGCGCCCCAATGGTCCGCCGCCAGGGTCGAGGGCTCGCCCCTCGCCTGGGTTGCGCGCAACCAGACGAAGCCGGGCCGTTCGCCGGGCGAGCAGTGGGTCCTGCACGCGGGGCCCAAGTGGTCGGCCGAGCACCTGGATGACCAGCCGGACGCCGTCGCTGCGGCCCTCGTCGCC
>JAGSHC010000472.1 GCA_023954745.1 Deltaproteobacteria bacterium
CCCTCAACCGGAGCCGCGGGAGGTACCGGCACGGGAATCCCGACCCCCTGGGCGCCGGGGAACCCGCTCCATCGACACTCGACCGGGGTGGTCGTCACGGTCCCGTCCTCGCTCACCACCCGGTTCTCGGACTTCACGATCACCGTCTCCTTGGTCCCCGCGAGGTACGGGAAGAGCACGCCCTGAAGCAGGGCGCAGTCCACGGTGGCGTCCTGCTGAGGCACCAGGGTGAACTCGACCTCGGCCTCGTTCTGCACGTGAATGGAGAGGGCCCACCCCTTGCTGAGGAGCTCCGGGACTGTGGAGAAGGGGTCCTTGAGGCCCGCCTGCTTTCCAGCTTCCTCCCCCAGCTCCTCCATCTTCTCCGTGGCCTTCTCGACGATCTCGTCGGCCAGGAAGTAGGTGGCGACTACGCCGGAGCAGGCGAGCAGACTCAACAGGCCCAGGAGCCCGAGGCAGCCGAACAGAATCGGGTTTTCCTTGATGGCACTCATGCGTCCCCCTCAGCGTCTTCGGCGATGGCGAGCACCGCGTCGTGAAGAAGCTCGATCGCCGCGACCACCTCGGCCCGACGCGAGTCGGGGAGGTGCTCGAGGATTCCCTGGTAGAGCTGTCGGTCTGCGGCCTCCACCCCGTCCGAGGTGGCTGTGCCCTTCTCGGTCAGAAAGGCACGCGTCGCGCGGCCGTCCTTCCGGTCAGGCCGTCGGTCCAGCAGGCCCATGCGCTTCAGGGGCGCCACGAGCCGCGTCACCGTGGACTGGGCGAGGCCGAGGCTCGCCGCGAGCTCCTGCATCCTCAGCGAGCCAGCCCCTCTCAGGGCGTGCAGCGCATGCGCCTGGGGAAGTGTCAGCTCCAACGAGGCCAACGCGTCGCGCTCCAGCAACTGGAGCCGGCGCACGAGATCCGACATCCGCCGGCTGAACGGCAGCTCCGGTCGCGGCCGCGGGGTGGAGTTCTCCACCGGGAACAGCGTCGCGTTCTCGGGCTCGACGGGGCGAGGCTGACGCGGACGGGTTGCCCGCGGGATCGTGCGCTGAGGTGGGGGGAGGACCGCACCGGTTCCCTCCGGCAGATCGGAGTCCGGCGCCTCGACCGGCGGCGCCTCCTCGTCGCCTTCCGGACGGGGATCGTGCACGCCGCCGCGAAAGAGGAACATCTGTCCTTCGAGAGGCTCGACCACGCCTGTCATCACTCCCTCTGGGCCCGGCAGGCGCCGCCCCCCTCAAGGCCCTCGGGCCTCCCAGATATTTCGGGGTCGCAACTATACCCCAGCGGGACGGAGAGCCCCCTTGAGCACCATCCAGGGGCGCCGACTGCGAGACCACGCAGGGACCGTGGCCGCCATGGCATCCAGGGCGAGAGGGGCGAAGCGGCCCGGAAGAAGGTCGGCCAACGCTGCGCAGCACTCGGCGATCTTGACGTTGTGGGCGAAGCCGGGGCGGAGCTCGATCCGGCAGAGCTCCCCCACGGTCTCCGCCCAGTCGGCGTGGGTGTCCACGAGGAGGTCTCCTCCATGGATCTGCGACGAGGCGCCACGCACCCTTCGGTCGCGGCGTCCGCGCTCCCAGCCTCCCCCCACAAAGGACAACAAGCGCTGAGCGTGCGCCGGGTGCACCGGGGCCACGGTTGCCCACTCCAAGACCTCTCGCGCGTAGGTGACTCCATGAATGGCCCGCAGATCGGGTGCCCTCCGCACCAGCTCCAGAGCGGCGATGGCCGCCCCTTGCAGCGCCTCGAGGCTCGACCCTTGCGCCACCGCGTCGGCGGGGGACCGGCTGATCGCCCGGGCCATCCCCTCGACTCCGGTCACCACGAGGCCTTCACGGTCCGCGAGCTCTCCCTCGAGCTCCAGAGGGACCCAGCATCGGATGGCGGCCTCGCGGAGGACCGCCTCCGCGTGCGGGAACGACACACCGAGCCGGGCGAAGTGCCCCCCCACGATGGCCTGATGCCCCCATCCAGCGGACGTCATCAGGCACCC
>JAGSHC010000168.1 GCA_023954745.1 Deltaproteobacteria bacterium
GGCGACGAGCAGAACCCCAGCCACCGCGACGGCGGCGTCGAGGGGGCGCCTCAAGAACGGCGGAAGGTCACGCCAGACCGAGGCCAGCAGCAATGGGGGAACGGCTGCGCCCGCGAACCCGAGGGCGCCGGCCTCCCATCCCGGGGCCGCTCTGTGCGCCCACAGATGGAGCGGGAGCGCAGCCAGGGCGCCCATTACCCCCAGGGCGATGGCGGCGAGGACTGCGTCGCGGGTCTGGGCACTCATCGGGATGAATCCTAACCCTGCGGGCGGGGCCGACGGACGAAGTCCCGCTCAGGGAGGGCTCGGCTCGTCCTCCGGCGCGCTCTCCGCGGTGTCTGCGAGCCCGCGCGGCTTCCACACGGGAGTGGGCCACCAAATCACGAGGGCGTTGACGGTGAACACGAAGTTGGCAGCCGCGGCGAACCACCACTGCGCGGAGGGCCAGGCGAGCGCCGCCGCCATCGCGGCGACGTACCCCACGGCGGTCACGACCAGTCTCGACTCCACGTGCACTGCGTAGAGGCCGGCCACCGAGGCCCAGAGCACCATGAGCAGTGGCAGTACCTGGGCGGGGCTCAGCCCCACGGCCTGCGCGGCGAGGGTGAGGAGGGCCTGGCATCCCAGGAGTACGTAGACCGTGCCCACGGTGCGTCGGTTGATCGCCGACCGCATCATCGAGTCGCGGGCCCACACCACGAGCAACGTGAAGATCGTCAGAAACGCCAGGGGCGAGGCGACCGTGAGGCTCCAGTTCAGCTCGTCTGGGGGAGGGCGGAGGACGCGCAGGATGGGGAGGGCCGTGAAGCACAGCCCGAGGACCCCGGTGATGAACACCCGAGTGCGCATTCCGACGGTGAGGTCTTGTTGGTCGGCGAGGGCTTGAAGCTCCTCCACCCGGGCCCCCAACCGACCCAGCTCTTCGATTCGCTGGCGCACCTCGGCCGTGAGGTCCCCGGGGGGATCTGGGAGGGTGGCGAGGAGTGTCTGGGCCGCATGGGGGCGGTTGCGGCGCAGCTCCCATCGGGCCATGCCCAGTCGAAGCCGGCGCAGGCCTTCTCGCGCCAGGGGCTCGTCCGCCCACACCGCAATCGCTTGCTCGAGCCCGAACCGCGCCTCGGAGAAGAACACCCTCACGGCGTCGTCACGCTCAGGAGCGTCAGGAGCATCAGGGTCGTCGCCCCAAAGCGCCTCCAGGGCCTCCAGCTTGTCCGTCGCCTCCTCCGCGAGGCGAATTGCACCGCGGTGCTCCAGAAAGGCCTGAAGCGCCTGTCGCAAGCTCTCAGCGGTCTGTATGCGGTCGCCGGGCGCAGTGCTCATGCACCGCGCGCAGATCGCAGCGAGCTCCTCCGACACACCCTCGAGTGGAGGAGGCTCCTTGGTCGCCGCGGCGAACATGGTGGCGATGGGGTTGCCGCCGCGATGGGGCGGCCGGCCCGCGCAGAGGCGGTAGAGCGTGGCTCCCAGGAGGTACACATCGGTGCGCTCGGTGAGGGGCTCGTCCCCCTGGGTCAGCATCTCCGGCGCCATGAACGCCGGGGTCCCGATGACGTCTTCGTTGGCTGCGGCCAAGGGCAGACGACCGCTCCCATCATCGGTCAGGGCCATGGCCAGCCCCCAGTCCAGCAAGAACACCTCGCCGAAGGAGCCGACCATCACGTTGGAAGGCTTGATGTCCAGGTGCACGATTCCGCGCGCGTGGGCGTAGGCGACGGCGTTGCAGACCTGGGCGAGCACCCGGAGATGCCACTCGAAGGGGTCGGAGACCACGAAGGTGCTTCGCACGAGGTCATCGTCGTCGAGGAGCTCAGACCAGGCTGTCCCCTCGATCCGCTGCTGCACGATCAGGGGTTCGCCCTCGCCTCCGACCGCGATGTCGTAGATGGGCACGATGTTCGGGTGTTGGAGCGTGCCGGCGATCCAGGCTTCTTGGAGGAGCTTGACCGTGGTGTCGTCGGAGCGCTTGTCCGGGCGGACCGCCTTGATCGCGACCTCGCGGTCGAGGGAGGCCTGGGTACCCCGGTGCACCACCCCCATCCCTCCCATGCCGAGCACGTCGCCGACCTCGAGGCGGCGCGTCGGCGTCGAGATGCGACCCCCGTCGAGGAGGGCGGAGAGCACCCGATCTCGTCGAGAGCCGGTCATCCCCAGGGTCTGGGGTCGAATGGTCTCGTCTTCGCCCACCTGAAGGGTGCGCGTCGCGTCCTCGATGTCTGCCCACCGCTCATTGAGGAGCGCTCGGATTGCCTTGGCGTTGTCTTCGTTCACCACGGCCAGCCTACTGCTCCGTTCCGCGCGCGGGGTGCACCGGTGCACTACTCTGCAGCCACGGGGCGACTCCGGCCCCCACGGAGATCGGATGGAGGCGACCCCCCGCCAGCGTCAGGCCGAAGCCTTGCGCCGACGCATCAGCGAAGAGGCCCTGGCCCTGTTCGCCGCCCAGGGCTTCGCAGGCACGAGCATCCAAGCGGTAGCCGACGCGGTGGGCATCAGCAAGCAGGCTCTGATGCACCACTTCCCGAGCAAACAGCGGCTCCGGGAGGCGGCCTTCGACCGCATGCAGGCTCACGTCGCCGAGCTGGTACCGCAGCTTCTCATGGCCCTCACCGGTGGCGACGATCGAGTCGACATCGTGCTGGACCAGGTGATGGGAATCCTGGCCGCCGAGCGTCATTGGGCGAGGTTCATCCTTCGCGATCTGCTGGACGGAGCACGAGAGGCGCCCGACTTCGGGCCATCGGCCACGGCCTGGGTGAGCCTTGCGGCCGACTACATTCGACGAGGTCAGGCCGACGGAATCATTCGCCCGGACGTGGACCCCGAGGCGGCGATTCCGTCGGTGGGACTGCTCGTGGTTTCGACCTTCGCGACCCTGGACCAGCGTCCCAGCCCGCAGCTCCTCGAGGCGTCCACCCGGGACGACTGGCAGCAGAGGCGGCTGAAGGAGCTCGTGCGCATGGTGCGCGCTGGGTTGCTAGCCGACGTCTGAGGTCGCGCTGTCGCTGGTTCTCCCCTAGGGCTGCTGCTCCATGATGTTGAGGGTCGCGTGGATCCGATGTCCTTCGGCGGCCTGACTCAGCTGGTACAGGATCGGCCCCCCCGTGGGGCTCTCGTCCTGACGAGCGACCTCGTTGAGCGCCACCGCCACCTTCACGAGACCACGGCTGAGGACGCTGGATGTTGCGTCGAGCCCCATCGCGTCGCCCCCCTCGAGGCTGATCAACGACAGGCCGGCCTTCTCCAACGTCCTGGCGTCGGCGCTTCCGGACACGGGGATCACGATCCACGCCGCTGCGTCCTTCTCCCAGCGTCCGCGAAGAAGGACCATCGGCTCCTCCCGCGCTTCGAGACCCACTCCTGGCAATGCGAGCCGCACCGTAGCGAGGCGTTTGGCGTACTCAGCCTCGACCGCGTCGACGTCGGAGGTGAGCTTCGCCGTCACGAACTGACCCTCGGGCCACTGCGCCGAAACCACCTGGGACTCGATGCTTCCCGCTGCCGCGTCGGGGGCAGCGATTGGCTTGCCATAGCGATCATCTGGGTCTGCGAGGGGGGGCGAGGTGGACGGGCCAGGCCTCATGACGAAGAAGGCGATGACGGCGATGACGGCGACGAGTCCAGCGATTGCAACAGGGGTCTTCACGAGCGCTCCAGCGGGGTTCGGGCCGGTGAGGCCCATTGACGGTGCGGCCACGGCTCTCTATACGAACCGCAGCATGATGTCTCGCTTCCCCACAGGACTCCAGTCCGCCGCCCTCCTGCTTGCCCTCGCGAGTCTGTGCATCGCCTCGGCGGTCGATGCGCACATCGGCGCCGGCGCCGGTGACACCGATCTCCTCCCCCATCCGGGCGACGCGTCTGCGGTCCTGTTGGAGGCGCCCTGGGGGCTCGTCGTCTCGAGTGCGGAGGGTGGATACGACTGGGTCTGCCACGAGGTGCTCTCCAATGGCGTCGCCGAACTCCCGGAGTTCGAGATTTCTCGCGACGGCGTGATGTTCGGGGTCGCAGGCCTCCTCACCGGCACGGCGGTGCCGAACGAGTCGCTCTACCGGAGCACGGACGACGGCTGCTCCTGGGAGGCGGTCTCTGGCACGACGGGGGAGCTGGTCCAAGACGCGGGCTTCGATCCCGAAGATGGGTCGATCGCGCTCGCGGTGACCGCAAACCCGGTGGATCCTGACGATGCCATTCGCAACAGCATTCTTCGGTCTGTGGACGGCGGCGCGAGCTTCGCTGAGGTCCAGGGCTACGACGGTCGCGTGTTTCGCGAGGTGCGCTTTGGACCGGGCGGCGTGGCCTACGCGTTGGCTGTGGACCAGGAGCCGCTCGCTGCGGTGCTCCTGCGCAGCGAGGATGGGGGGCTGACCTGGGCAGAGAAGGCGATCCCCGACGAGACCCTGGAGACCCCGGCGTTCGGGGTGATCGCGGCCATCGATCCCGGGGACGCCAACGAGGTGTGGCTCACCTTTGACGGCAATGCTGAGGATGGAGCCCTGCGGACAGCGGACGGGGGCGACTCCTTCGAGGCCCTGGACCTGCCAGCGTCCCTCGTACTGGACGTGACGCTTCTTCCAGACGGCGGAGGTTGGCTCGTCGGGGATGCTCGCCAGCTGTGGAGCTCGGCGGACCGTGTCGTGTGGACCCTTCACGAGACTGCTCCCCAGGTCTGGGGTGGCGCTTGGGTCGATGGGGGCCTGCGCCTCGCGGTCAACACCCTGGCCCATGACGAGGCACTCGTGCGGACGGAGGAGGGCGCGCAGTTCGAGACTCTCCTGACCACCCTCGATCTCCAGGGGCCGCTGGAGTGCCCCGCGGGCACCACCGTCGCGGACGTCTGCGAGCCCCTCTGGGACAACCTCTACCGGGTCCTGACCCTGATGCGACCGCAGCCGTCGGGCGGCGACGATGACGACTCCGCCTCGCCGGTCGAGCCTGGAGCCTGCGATGGCTGCGGAGCAAACACCCTGGGGGGGGCAGGGGCCGGATGGACCTGGGCGCTTCTCCTCCTCGGACTCAGCTGCGCCCGCTCTCGGCGGCGCGTCGGCGGAGGGCAGCGTCCAGCCAGCGGGAAGCGCGCCGTACGACCTTGAAGCGCCACAGATCGTCGGCGCCCGCGAGGGGCGGCGCGTCGTCGGCGTAAATGCTCCAGCGCACCTGGCCTCGCTCCCCTTGGACCATCCCTCGGTTCCCGGCGTGCAGGGCGATCCAGATCCTCTGGAAGAAAGACTGTTGGGTGGGGAACAGAGGGGTCGGGTAGTACTTGAAGAACGCGAGATCGCCCGGGGTCTGGGTAAGACGTATTCCGTCGTAGGCCAGCATGCGCTTGCGGGCCTCGCTGTTGACGAACATGCGGGGGAGGATGATCTCACCGCCTACGTGGTGCGCCATCGTGGGCCCGGTGTTCTTCACGAAGGCTCGCAGTGAGATCAGGACCCGCGGGCCTCGGGGATCGCCCTCATCGAACTCGGGCTCTCCGAAGGGACCGAGCCGTTCGAGGACCACGCGAGGGTGCCGGGTTCGTCGAAGCACATCTTGAATGTGCACATGACCCATCGGGCGCGACTTGCCGGCAATGCGGAGGTAGTAGCGATGGTCAATGGCCTGGTGCGGTGCGCTCTCGCTGGCTGGAATCTCGACCACGTAGACCGCGCGGCCCGGGCCGATCATCGACTTCTCCGACGCGTCGGAGCGGACCTCGAAGACGTTGAATCCCGACAGGGGCGGGTCGATTGCTCCCGGGGTCACGTCTTCGAGCCACCCGCGTAGCCCACCGGACTTGAGGTCCGTCCTGACGCCACCATCAATGCGTCCGTGGTCGTCGATGCCGATGAGCAGCCGTCCTCCCGCGCCGTTGGCAAAAGCGCTGAGCTGCTTGCTGTAGAGGGAGAGGAACGAGGCGCCGATCTCGCCGTTGTCCTCGATCCAGGGAGAGGACTTGAACTCCTGGAAGTCGTGCTCACCCGGCGAGATCGCCCGCAGCGTCGCTTCGTTCCAGACCTCTGGTAGCCCTCGTCCCACTCGGCTCTCCCGTCTCGGCCCCACCTCTTCGCTCAAGGCTGGGCGTCGTCTCCGTCGCAGGCGCCCACGCACTGCTGCACGATGGTCCCGTCCTCCAGAAAACGCTCGAGGTGCACCAGGTAGTCCTCCCGGTTTCGCACCTCGGCGTGGGTGTCGTTGTCCTCGGCAGGAGGCACGTTCCCCGGCGGAATGGCTGCGACCTCGAGGTCATAGACGATGAGGGCGCTCTCGGTGTCCACGGGGGTCTCCCCCGCGGCCGTCACCGTGGGAATCCCCCACACGTCGATGGGCGCTGGCGTCACGAGCGGGATCTGGGCGGTGCGCGCGACCCAGTGGGTCACCATGTTTGCCACCTGCGAGTCCCAGAGCGCCTCGTGCATCGTCACGCGCACCGGAGGGAGCCCCGGGAACCGGTCCCGGGTGAGATGCTCGGCGTAGTTCATGGAGTCGGCCGCGTCGAGGAGCGGCTGAACCAGCGCCATGACCGCCTGAAGCTCCCGGGGGTCTTCGAATCGCTCCCGGAGGAGGGCGCCCATGTCGTTCCACTGGACCGCTCGCTCGAGCATGTGGGACCAGGCGCCACCGGGAACCACGAGGGCGCCGATGGTGTAGCCCGGAGACGTGCTCATGAGGGTGAGGCCCTGGGTGCCCCCGTTGCTGATGCCCATGTATCGGGGAGCCGGAAGCAAGAGCGGATCCCCGGACCCGGTCACGAGCCGCGGGTCGTCGACCAGTTGCTCGTCCACCAGGCGCGAGAGCAGGGTGAAGTGCGTCAACGACTGGAGCTGCTGGGAGGTCACGCTGTAGGTGTCTTGGAGCCGGCTTCCCAACAGCCCGAACGTCGACAGCGCGTCTCCCTCGTTGAAGGCGAGGAAGTTCGTGGTGATGGTGCTCATGCGCCAGCGGTGGATCGCCGAGTTCAGACTTCCCCACGTGGGCTCCTCGAGGGTCGAGAAGAAGCCGTGGCCAAACGCGAACACGGGCCGCGTCTCTTCGAGCTCCACGGGGATGGTGAGCAGGAACTCCACAGTCCGTTCGCCCTGCACGATCGGTGCTCCGCCGTCGTCGAGCCGCACGAAGCCATCCTCGTCCAGGAAGTCCGGTGCCATGAAGGTGCCCCGCACCAGGCGGTCGTCGCCGTCGACCTCATCGATGACGAGCTCCCACGGAGGCAGCGTCGCCGCGCCCGCGATCTCCTGCATCTGAAGCAGCGGACCCACCACCGACTCTTCACTGCGGGTGTGGAAGGACCACCCCATGCGGACCCGCTCGGGGGTGATCTGCGTGCCAGCGATTGCGTCGGTCACGAGAGAGAAGCGCGACCGCCACGCCTCGACGGCTTCGGAGTCGGTGGCGATGTCGTCGCGAAGCGCGCGAAAGGCATCGTTGAGGGGGAGGGGCTGGCCGTTGGTGTCCTTCACGTCGTCCGTGATGAGGACCACGTAGCCCGTGCCGGCCTCGAGCAGCAGCCGCGGCCGAATAATGAGCGACTGCTCAAAGGGGAACTGCGCGTTGGCGTCGAGCTCCACCAGGGCCGGGACCGGCTCCCAGGTGTCTTCACGAAGGAGGACTA
This sequence comes from Deltaproteobacteria bacterium, assembly GCA_023954745.1. Taxonomy (GTDB): domain Bacteria; phylum Myxococcota_A; class UBA796; order UBA9615; family UBA9615; genus JAGSHC01. Next base: position 7,592 of record JAGSHC010000168.1, read on the forward strand.
CGGAGCTGTCCGGCGAGAGCGTCGCGGCGGCGTCCTCGAGCGGAGGGAGCGTCGTCGGGTCGATGGATACGTCGAAGAAGGAGAGCAGCGTCGGGATTCGGCTGAAGCCGTCGTGGTCTCCGTAGGTCTCCGGCGTCAGCGGTTCGGGCAGAACGCCTTCGGGGAAGACCACTCGGCGACCCGTCGCGGTGGTGGGGTCGTCTTCGAGCCAGAAGTCGGAGGGGAACGGGAAGAGCGCCACTTCGGGTACGAGCGCGTCGCCCAGAGGGGCGTTTTCGATGCCCGTGATCGTCTCTGGCTCAGGCTCTGGAGGATCGGGGACGTCGGTGGAGGGGCACGCCGCCAACCCCAACGCGAGCAACAGGAGAAGGCGCTTCATCGGACGAACACTCCACCGGTCTGAATCCACGGGACGGGCACGTCCACGTAGTCCTCCGCGAGCTGTCCGAGGTACGGCCGGAGGTGACGGGGGCGAATCCACACCTCGGCGCGCACGACGCCGGGGCCAGGGATGGCCACGGTGACTGGATCCGAGCCCTCGGACTCTTGAAGGAGGGTCCGGCCGTCGCCGTCGGCGTGGAAGATCCTCGTGATGACCTCGGGGGCGTCGTATCCGCGGGGGGACCGAGGGTCCAGCGACGGCGGGGTCACCGTGATGCTCAGTCCTGCCGCCCAGGGGAACTCGTCGCCCAGGGAATGCCCGGTAGACATCTGGACGTCGAAGCCCAGCGGCGTGCCGAAGACTTCGAACACCACAAAGGCGCGTGCCCCCCGCATGGCTTGCTCAACGGAGTCTGGAGTTATCTCTTGATTTACAGGGACAAGCAGCCAGTTGTTGAACCATCGCATCATGCGTCGGTAGGAGTCGATTCGCTCGAAGTCGCTGGCGTCGGCAGGGAACACATTCTGGTGGGCGTCGGTGCCGCCGGTGATGCCGATGACCTGGTCCTGTCCAAGGGTCTCGAGCGCGACGGCGGAGGGCTCGTTCAGCACGAGGAACCCGAGGGGGGCGAGGTCCGGGTGCGGCGGATCGGCGATCCCATTGGTTTCCGGGAAGAAGAACGGACCGATCTGCGCGAGGTAGCCGAAGGGGTCGAGACCGAGAGACTCCTCGCGGATGTCCGGCGCCAGGTTCGCGTGCAGTTGGTACAACTCCAGGCCCTCGAGCTGCATCCCAGCCAGGGTCTGCAGGTCCCGCTCTTCGGTGTGCGCGATCCACCGAAGGCCCCCCGCGGCGCTCACTCGCTCCTGGTCCGCCTCGGTAGTGCCTCCGTACCCGCCGTCCACGTGGGAGTCGAGGGCCAGGGGCATCATGTCGCTCGACTCGACCCCCGGAAAGAGCATGACCTCGTGGCCTCCTTCGCAGTGGATCCGGGTGGCTACGATGTCGCCCGCCTCGTTCTCCACGGCGTCGTCGCCGGTGCGATGGAGGAGCAGCGTCGCGTAGTCCGTCTCGGTCGCGTGGGTCGGGTGGTCGCTGAGGAACGCGAGGTCGATGCGGTCTGCGCACAAGCCCTCGCGCAGCGACTGGTAGCAGTCTTCGTCAGGCTGTCCCTCGGGTTGGGGGTTGCCGTCGCAGGCGTCGTGGGACCAGTGTGAGTGCAGGTGGGCGATCACCCGCAACGCCCGGCGATCCCCGACGGCACCAGCCTCCATGGGAGGTGGTCCCCGCATCCACGCACCTGGTTCGAACACCTCGGTGGCGTCATCGTCGTCGGCAGGTGCTACGTCGCCCGACGGACACGCCGTAAGGAGAGCGAGAGCCGGTAGGGCGGAGAGGAGACGATTCATGGCGAGCAGCCTACTCTCTGACGCGATGGTGGTCCCGACAGAACCCAGGCCCGACGATCCGCTCGCCGTCTGCATCGGCAGGCTCGCCAATGGGCTGACCGTGGCCGTGTCGCCCAATCCGGAGAGGCCGCGCGTCTATTGCCGGGTCGTCGTCCGCGCAGGGGCGGCCCAGGAGCCGCGCGAAGCCACCGGGCTGGCGCACTACCTCGAGCACATGCTGGCGAACAAGGGCACCGAGCGCCTCGGCACCCTGGATGTCGAGGCGGAGAGGGCCGGACTCGCGAGGATTCGACGGCTCTACGAAGATCTTCGCGTCACCACCGACGCCGGGGAGCGCAGCCAGCTGGTCGAGGCCATCTCCGCCGAGTCGGCCGCATTGGCGCCATTTGCAATACCTAATGAGCTCAAGCAGTTGCATGGGCGCATCGGAAGTCGTGCGTTCAATGCGTTCACCTCGCACGATCAGACGAGCTACGTCGTGGAGGTGGCCTCGGAGCGGCTCGCGGCCTGGGCAGCGGTGGAGAGCGACAGATACCGGCATCCAGTGTTTCGCTCGTTCCAGACCGAGGTGGAGACGATCTGCGAGGAGAAGAAGCGCGCACTGGACGATCCCAACCGGCAGACCCACCGGGCGCTGATGCGTGCGCTCTGGGCAGGGCACCCCTACGAGGAGGCGGTGCTCGGTCGCTCCGAACACCTGGAGAGCCCGAGCATCGAGGCCATGACGGCCTTCTTTCGCCGCTGGTACGTGCCCGAGAACATGGCGGTGGTGCTCGCAGGGGATGTCGATCCTGCAGCAGCCATCGCTCTGGTGGCGGACGCATTCGGCACCCTCCCCAGCACCCCGCCCGGGCGCACCGCCCCCGTGATCCCCGAGCTTCCCGCGGGAGAGCAGAGGGTGACCACCACCCACCGGGCGCAGCCAGAACTTCGCATCGGGTGGCGCACCGTCCCTGCGGGTCACCCCGACGAGCTGGCCCTCGAGCTGCTGGACGAGGTGTTGCACAACCAGGCGGTGGGGGTGCTCGATCACCTCGTTCATACCCAGGAAGTGCGATCGGCAGGCTCCTTTCATCGAAGCCGGCTGGACGGGGGAACGTTCTGCCTGTGGGGACGGCCTCGGGCCGGCCAGGACTTGCTGAGCCTGGAGCGTCTCCTGCTCGCAGAGCTCGAGCGAGTCCGCGCGGGGGAGGTCGATGCCTCCGTCCTCGCGGGGATTGTCCGCAATGTCGAGGTCGACGAACTCGCCTCGCGAGAGTCCAACAAGGAGCGGGCCAACCGAATCGCCGACGCCTGGCTGCGCGGGGAGGACCCGAGCCGGAGCTCCCGCCGGCTCGAGGAGCTGCGACACCTTGGCGTCGACGATGTCATCCGGGTGGCGAATCGCTGGCTGGGTCCCGACCGCGTCGTCCTGCACCGCACCGAAGGCGAGCCCTCTGGGCGGGCTCCGGTCACCTCGCCGCTGCCACCTCTTCCGCCCGGAGGGCGGGGCCACTCAGCGTTGTACTCCGCGGCTCTCGGGTTGGCGGCTCCACCTCCGGCCCCGCGGACGGTCGTCCAGGGTCAGGACTACTCCGTGTCCGTGGCGCAGGGGGTGCGGATGGTCCGTGCGCCCAACCCGCACAACGATCTCGTCCGAATCACGGTGCGCTGGGAGGCGGGCTGGGAGCGCTTTCCCGGGGTGAACGTCGCGACGCGGCTGGCGCGCAAGGGGGGCCTCGGGGGGCAGACTCGGTCCGAAGTCGAGCGCCGCTTCTTCGAGCTCGCCACGACGGTGGAGACCCGTCCCGGCCGCTGGACGATGGATCTCGCCACGGCCGGCCCGCCAGAGACCTGGGCGGACGGTCTCTCTCTCGCGCTGCAGAGGATGCAGAGCCCGGTCCTCGCTCCTCCCGAAGCGCACAAAGAGATCGACGACTTGATGCTCCGGCGGGAGCAGGCCAGGGCCACCAGCCGCCACCACAACTCGGTCATGACGGCCTACGCCACGCGCGGCGACCAGAGCACCTATCTGCGGCGTCTCCAGGAGCCTGGGCTCCGCGCGTTGGCGGACTCCGGGCCGGCTGCCCTCACCGCGCCCCTGGTCGCCGGTGCTCTTCTCGTCCTCGCGACGGGGCCCGTGGACCCGGACCATCTCCGCCGCGTTCTGGGAGGCTCGCGGGTTGCCTTCGCGGCCCCTCCGCCCCTCGACTACGTCCGGCCCTCGCGGGATCGCATCCTGCTCCTGCATCACCCCAGCCAGCAGGCGCAGGTGACGGTGCACAGCCCCCAGGGAGGGTATCGCGCTGACGATTATGGGCCCCGCCGGCTCTGGGCCGAGACCATGGGAGGGGCCGCGGGGCTCGTGTTCAGCGAGGTGCGAGAGAAGCGCGGGATGGCGTACTCCGCTCACGCGGGCCTGAGCAACGGCTGGCGGGCCGGGGACGCAAACCAGGCCTGGCTCCGCGCGGGCACCGAGCCAGGGAAGGCCGCCGACGTCGCTGCCCTGCTCCTGCGCATCCTTCGCACCTTCCCCACCGATGCTGCCCGCTTGGGTCGGGTGCGGGAGAGTACGCTGGCTCGACGACGCAGCAGTCGCATCGGCTTCTTGGCGGTGCCGGCCACCGTCGAGGACTGGCGTACCAAAGGCATCGAACAGGACCCTCTTCACGAGCACCTCGCCGCCCTGGCCGAGACCGACGATGCAGCCGTCCGGCGCTACGCCGAGGCCGTGGGGTCGCGCCCGGTGACCGTCACGGTCGTCGGCGACCTCACCCGAGTCGACCGCGACGGCCTCGCCGCGCTGGCCGATGTCACTGAGCTCACCCTCGACGACCTTGAAGTTCTCTAGGAGATCCCATGGCTGACTGGCCCCCGAACCTGCCCGACATGACCGGCAAGGTCGTCCTCGTGACTGGCGCAAACACCGGCCTGGGCCTGGTGACGGCTCAGGAGCTGGCGCGCGCCGGCGCTCGGGTCCACATGGCCTGCCGCAATCAAGACAAGGCCCGGGCTGCCATGGAGACCATCCGTGCAGAGGTCCCCAACGCGGATCTGGAGCTGCTCCCCCTCGACCTCGCGTCCCTCGACTCGCTTCGCGCCTCCGCCGAGGCCTGGCTGGCCAAGGGCGAGCCGCTGCACGTCCTGGTGAGCAACGCTGGGCTTGTCACCCGGGGACTGACCGCGGACGGGTTCGAGCTGACCTTCGGCGTGAACCACATCGGGACCGCCGCCTTCACGTTCGCGCTGCTCGACCGCCTCAAGGAGTCTGCTCCCTCCCGCATCGTCACGGTGGCATCGCGCGCCCACATGCGTACGAAGGGCATCGAGTTCGACCAGGTGCGTACCTCCACCCGCTCCACGACGGCGTTCCCCGAGTACTCCCAGAGCAAGCTCGCCAACGTGTACTTCTCGGCCGAGCTCGGGCGCCGCTTGGAGGGCACCGGGGTGACGACCTACGCGGTGCATCCCGGCGCGGTGGCGACGGACGTGTGGCGGCGGGTCCCGTGGGGCTTCCGTCACCTCATGAAGATGTTCATGATCACGACGGAAGTCGGTACTCTGACTCAGCTTTATTGCTCTACTGCGCCCGAGCTCGCCAACGAGACGAGCAACTACTACGCAAAGAGCAAGGCCGCGGCTCCCCGGGGGCGAGGCAATGATCGCGCCCACAGCGACGCCCTGTGGGCGAAGACCGAGGAGTGGATTGGGCCCCTCGAGGGAGCCCCGCAGGCGTCCGCCTAGTTCCCCGCCTGCTCGGCGTGGAACTCGTCGTGACGGCGGAAGAGCCCGTCGATGCCCACCGAGATGGTCCCGCGCACAAGCTCGTCCGACGGGTTGGACGCAGGCAGGGTGGTGGACGTCCAGATGGCCATCATCCGCTGGGTCTGGCCCGAGTCGGTGGGGGACTCGATGAAGACCTCCGTGGCGTAGTTCTGATCGATGCTGTTCACGCCCTCGTCTCCGAGCGCGACCGAGTCGTTCCAGGTGCGGGCCACCATGGCCTGACGTCCATCGGACAGCGTGAGGCGGCGGTAGTCCTTCTCGGTCTCGTACGTGATGTCGTACAGGATGTTTGCCTTCTTCACGACGTTGTCGGTGTCGAGGCGCGTGCACGTCTCCTCCGACCAGCACGTGGTGTCGTTGGGGTAGGTGCGGTCGTGCTCGGGAGCTGATGGCTCGAGCGGTGCCTGATCGGGCTGCAGGGTCGCCATGGCGTGGGTGGACACCGGCCAGGTGGAGAGACCGGCGACGGTGATGGGGACCTGGACGTCGGGGTCGATCTCCGCGGGGCCGGCGGCGCCCCCCCAGTGTTCCTCGTAGAGGGTCGGCTGAATCCACTTCCGGTCCGCTCGTTCGCCTGCGAGGTCCACGGTGCTCAGAACGCCCGCTTCCAGGTTCAGCAGCGCGTCGCCGTAGTACGCGTCGTCGGCGGTCTCGAACTCCGAGAAGAAGAAGAGGGTGAGGTCGCCCAGCTCCGTGGGCGCGTCGGGGGCCGGCTGGCACCCGATGGCCAGGCTGGCGAGAAGCAAGTAGGGCAGTCGCGTCGGCATGAGCGTTGAATTGTAGGGCACCTGTCAAGGAGCCCAGCGGGCGATTCTGACCGGTCAACGGGGCGCCAGCGCGCCGCGCCCGCCTTGACAGTGGCGAAACAAAGGCACTCACTTGGCCCGTACCCGGACCGCAGGAGGAACGATGCTGACCGTGCTCTCGCCCGCCAAGAGCCTCAACTTGGACCCCGCTCCCGAGGGCCTGCCTCACAGCAGCCCCGCCCTGCTCGACCAGACGAGCAAGCTGGTGGTCACCTGCCGTCGGCAGAGCACGAAGAAGCTGATGGCGTTGATGCGGATCAGCGAGAAGCTCGCGGTTCTCAACCGCGAGCGGTTCGCGGCGTGGACCGAGGAGCACACCCCGCTGAACGCGAAGCAGGCGGCGCTCATGTTCGCTGGGGATACCTACCGCGGCCTCGACGCGGGCTCGATGTCCGAAGACGACCTGGTGTGGGCGCAGGACCACGTGGCCCTGTTGTCGGGCTTCTACGGCGTCCTCCGGCCCCTCGACCTCGCCAAGCCCTACCGGCTGGAGATGGGAAGTCGCCTCAAGACCCGACGTGGCACGAACCTCTACAGCTTCTGGAAGGACCGGATCACAAAGCGGCTGCAGGATCAGCTCGCCGACCACCCGGACCCCACCATCGTGAACTGTGCGTCCAATGAGTACTTCTCCGCCCTTCAACGCCCCAAGCTCCAGGTGCTCGATGTGGACTTTCGGGAGGTGCGTGGGGACGGTCGGCTGCAGACCATCAGCTTCTTCGCGAAGCGCGCCCGGGGCTCCATGGCCCGTTTTCTGGTCCAGAACCGGGTAGACACGGTAGAGGGGGTAAAGGACTTCGACC
>JAGSHC010000267.1 GCA_023954745.1 Deltaproteobacteria bacterium
ATGGCCTGCACCACGAGCCCCGGCATCGGCTTGCGGCACCAGCACACCGCCGGTCCCGCGCCCGCGTGGTCGCACAGCAAGACCTCCGGGAGGGAGACCCCCGCCTCCGCCACCAGTTCGCAGGTGCGCGCCAGCAGGGCCTGAGCCTCCGCGGGCGGCCAGTCCTTCTGAGCGAGGAAAGCCAGGGGCACCAACGTGTGGGACGCCGCCCAGCGAACAAGCGCCTCGGCGACTCCGGCAGCCAGGGAGGCCTCCTCGCCCGGGACTGGCTTGCCGCCCCACAGCAGACGGCAGTCGAAGGCCAGGGCAGGCCTGTCGCCGGTGCGCTCCCGCCGCACGAACAGGAGGTCCTCCACGACTGCGTGGCCCTCGTCGGCGGTGGGCGGCTCGAGGCGTCGGTGCCATCCCGTCTGGGCGGACGGCGCGAAGTCCGCCGGGTGTCGCGACGCGCTCATGTCCGCCGGGGTCAGCAGTCGTCCGTGCCGGTCCAGCATGCGCTCCGCGACGTTGCGCATGGCCTCGCCGTTGGGCGTCTGGAGCCAGGCACACCGCGTCGGGACGCCATGGGCCCAAGCCACGTCCACCACCCGCTGCCGCGCCGCCCGGGAGGCATAGGTGTTGTCGAGGACCTGACGCCGCCGACCCTCCGCGAGGCGCTCGGCGAGGACCGGCAGCAGGTCGTCGAGGCGCCCTCCCCTTTCGTCTCGATTGAGCCGCTCGTACCCGCGCTCCAGATACCCGGCCACCGCCGACGACTTCCCCGCGCCCGGCTGACCCATGAGCAGGACGACCTCACCGCCGGCGTCGGCAGGAGGAGCGGGTGGGCGGGGACGACGCAAGGTGCCGGCGGGGAAGGTGGCGTCGAGGGCGCCGAGGTCGTCCGGGCTCAGCGTCGGGGGGGTCGGCAAGGTCTCCACGCGGCGCGAACCGACGAGGGGCAGGGCCCCGAGGGACGCCAACCAGGACGTGGCGACGTCCCACCCAGACACGCCGTGCCGCGCGGCGACCTCTGCGAGCACCTCGCTCCGGCCGATCCGCGCCGCGTTCCGGAACCCGCCGAAGGGGCTGTGGGCGAGGAGCTCAATCCCATGCTCGGCGCAGTACCGCGCGACCCCGCCATCCACGGGCTCTCGGTCGAAGGGGCTCATGGCGACCTGGACCGCCGACACCTCCACGATGCGCCGGGCCGCCACGATGTCGCACACCCGGACGTTGCACAGACCCACCGCCCCCACGATCCCCTGGGTCAGCAGCTTCTTGAGGGCACGGACGGACGTGGAGAGCGCGGTCCGGTGGTCGGGGGCGTGGAGCAGATAGAGGTCGATGCGGCCGAGGCGCTCCAGACTTCCCTCGCACGCGGCGGTCAAGTGCTTGGCCTTGCCGTTGGTGTCCCAGCGCCCCTTCGCTCGCCGGACCAGCCCGCCCTTGGTCACCACGCGCACATGATCTCGGGGACCCGCCCAGCCCGCCAGCGCCTGCGCCGCGAGCAGCTCCGACTGCCCGGTGGTGCCATCGCCGTAGACGTCCGCGAGGTCGAGGAGCCGACATCCGCGGTCGAGGGCTCCCTGCACGAGGGCCGTCGGGTCATCGGCCTCGTGCAGTCGCAGGGTGCCCAGGCCCCAGGGGGCGTTGCTCGCAGTCTCCATGCCCTTGATCCTGCCGCAACCAGCGACGACTTGGGTTCGCTGCACTAGCCTGCGCGGCGCAAAACAGCCGGGAGCAGAAGATGGGTCGATTCGACGGACAGGTGGTTTGGGTCACGGGCGGAGGCAGCGGCATCGGCCTCGCCTGCGCCGTGGAGTGGGTCAAGCAGGGAGCCAAGGTCGCGGTCTCGGGCCGCCGGGTGGAGAAGCTGCAGGACGCGGTCGAGGCGGTAAAGGCCGCCGGCGGCGAGGCGCTGGCCATCGCCTGCGACGTGAACGACGAGCAGGCCTGCCGGGACGCGGTCGAAGAGATCGTTGCCAAGTGGGGCAAGCTCGACGTCGTGCTGGCCAACGCGGGCTTCGCGGTGGCGGGCTACGCCATGAAGCTGGAGCCCGCCGACTACCGGCGCCAGTTCGAGACCAACGTCTTCGGCCTCATCCACACCGTGTACGCCGCCCTCCCGGAGCTGGAGAAGACGAAGGGACGGGTTGGGCTCGTCGGCAGCGTCGCGTCGTTCATCGCGCCCCCGAAGATGAGCGCGTACGCGGCGACCAAGGCCGCAGTGCGGGCGTTGGGTGAGTCCTGGTCCCAGGACCTCGCCAAGTACGGGATCTCCGTCACGGTGCTCTGCCCCGGCTACGTCGCATCGGAGATCCAGCAAGTGAACAACTCGGGGGAGCACAACCCCGAGGCGCCCAACCCCGAGCATCCCCTGATGGTCGCTGCGGACGTGGCCGCTCGAGACATCCTCAGCGCCATGCACAAGCGCAAGCTCATCGTGCCCATCACCGGACACGGCGGAGTCATCGTCTGGATGCAGCGGCACTGGCCGTGGGCGATCCGTCAGGCTCTGAAGCGCATGTGATCGAGACGGAAGGAGTACGCTGCACGGGATGATTCTCCGGCTTGCTCCTGTCCTCCTCGTGACCTTGCTCTGCCTGGGAAGCGGCTGCGCGACCCTCAACGGCGCTCGGCCCCTCGAACCCGGCGAGACGGAGCTCGGGATCTCGATTGGGGGGCCGGTCCTCGAGTTTGGGGGTGGCGCCCTCCCGGTGCCCAACCTGAACATTCAGGGGCGCCACGGCCTCGTGAGGGCCCTCAACCGACCCCTCGACATCGCCTACGGCCTCAACGCCACCGCGCTGCCCTTCGGCATCCTCCAGGGGCACGTTGGGGTCAACTGGTTGCTCGTGCACCAGAAGCAGGGCGCCCCCGCTCTGGCCATCACCTACAACCAGTTCTTCGCCACGAACGCTCTTGGATTGCCCAGCAAGCCAAAGGGTGAGCTCGAAGGCTGGGCCGCCAACCAGATCGAGGCGAACCTCTCCTGGCTCATCAAGCAGCAGCTCATCTATGTGGGGCTGGCCCAGTACTTCGACTTCGGCAATCCGCAGCTGACGCTCACCCCGTCCTTCGGGGTCGTCCTGGACACCAGCCCGAAGAAGGATGGCGGCGTGCGACTGCACTTCGACTTCCGCTGGTACGCCGTCACCCAGAAGGACATCTACGACACCATCCGATGGGTGCCCGGGCACTCGGGGGGCCAAGGGGCCTTCGGCTTCGGTGGCGGCATCAGCGTCGTACTCCCTTCCAAGAAGACCCCCGTCCCCGATGAGCCCCCGCCCGAGGCGGGCACTGGCCTGGAGGACGGGGCATGAACCGCATGCACAAGCGAGCACTGATCACTGTCGCTCTCGTCGGGTGTGCCTCTCTGCTCACCAGCTGCCTCACCCTCGACGGCTTCGTGTTCAACCCCATTCACTGCTCGACGGTGGGTCCGTCCACCTGCGAGGAGAGCGGCAACCCAACGTGGGACCAGGCGTGCGTCCCATGCGAGGAGCCCTACGACTGGACCCGCACGTACGACTGGATTGAAGGGACGTTGGACGACGGCACGCCATCGGTGCGCGCCGTCGACGCCTCGTCCGTCGTGCCGCTGGTCATCCTCTCTGACGACGGGGAGGCGCAGCTGGACGCGTACTACATCCCCTCCCACGGGGGCGACCCCGAGCTCAGAAACACGACCGTGCTCTACAACCACGGGAACTACATGGGGATCGAGCACTACGCCCCACGCGCACGCTTTCTCCACGAGGCTGGCTACGCGGTGCTGATCTGGGACTACCGGGGGTTCGGCAAGTCCCTGCCCGACGCGGCTCCCACCACGGAGCAGTTCCTCGCTGACGCACTCACCGTGCGGGCCTTCGCCGAGGGCATCGTCCCCGACCCGAGCAAGCTCATCGTCTACGCGAACTCCCTCGGCGGCATCCCCGCGGTAGAGATGTCGGTGGGCGACCCGCCGTGTGCGTTGATGCTCGAGGCAGCGTTCACGTCCATGGCTCGGATCAGCGCGAGCAACTCCGGCACGTCGTTCGGAGAGTCGATGTTCACCAGCAACAACTTCGACAACGCCGACAAGCTCCGGGGCTACGAAGGGCCCCTGCTGATGCTCGTGGGGGACGAGGACAACTTCTTCCCCCTCGAGGACGAGCGGGACCTGTACGACAGCGCCGTCGGGCCCAAGGAGTTCTGGGTTGCGGAAGGCGCGAAGCACGGCATCAGCAACGGCGGAGTTCCCGAGGCCGGCCTCACCCCGTACTTCGCCGCCATGCGCAGCTTCCTCGTGGAGCACGCGCCGGGCTGCCTCACCCCGTAGCCACCGGCTGGTTCTTTCGTTCGGCGCCGTCACAGCATCTCCACAGGTCGCCCGTGCCGCCGCAATTCGGGCTCGCCATGGTGATCGCGTGTCGATGAGCCCCCGCGCCCTGGTTGCCCTGTCCCTCATCCTGGGGGGATGCAGCGACGCGAGTCTGCGGGCCGCCCCGGACGAGGCCGCAGCAGCAGTGACCGAGGACGAGGCCGAGGCGGGGCCCGAGCGCCCTCCAGGCCTGTCCGACTTCGACGGCGACTGTGCGCCCGTGGCCTGGCTCTCCTGTGGTGACGAGGTCTCGGCCGACCTGTCAGACCCCACCTCGGGCCGCACCGATGCCATCGACTTCTACCCGGTGGCCGTGGGCAACTACATGGGCCCCGAGATCGCCTACGCCTTCCGGCCCCAGGCGGCGGAGGAGGCGCGGCTCCGACTCCTCGACCCGACGCCCATGGAGCTGGACCTCGACCTGTTCGTCATCGACGGCCCATTCGCGTGCTCGGCCGCCAACGCGCGGACCCGGGGGTTCAACGACGTGCGCTTCGACGTCGTGCCCGACGAAGTGGTGTTCCTGGTGCTGGACGGGTTCGATGGAGACGCCGGTGCCTTCGACGCCCGCCTGGAGTGCGACGGCCCTCAGTCCTGACGCCGCGACCAGCGCGGGCGAAGCTCAGTTGCAGGTGCCCGACGCTCCGCACGCGCCGACACTCCCCGTGTAGATGTCTCCGCAGGTGCCATCCCAGTCCGTGCAGCAGAAGACGTCCTCGCCGCACACGCACTGCTCGTGGGTGGGCACCCAGCACGGACCGAGCCCCCAGGCGAAGTTCTCGTCGCAGCACGGATCGCCCCCCTGTCCGTTGCAGGACGGGTCGCCCACGCAGTTCTGGTCGTAGCAGTCCGTGGCGCCGTTGTTGTCGTTGTCGATCCCGTCGCTGCAGTTCGACTCGAGTCCCAGGGCTGTTGCGGTGAAGACGAGCTGCTGAGGCGACGGGTTGCTGCCGTCGTGGAGCACGTTCAGGGACAGCTGGTAGGGGCCGCTGAGGGCCGGCCCCACGAATGTCAGCGCGCGGTCCTCGGTCGTGAAGGGGGCGATGTTCACCACCGTCCCGTCCACCGTCCAGATCCCGCTGTTGTCCGAGAGGCTCAGAGTCGCCTGGACCGAGGTGCCACCGACGTTCTCGAAGTGCACCACCGTGCTGGCTTCTGCGGCGGCTGCGACGCTCCCGAGGTCGTTGGCGTCGGCGGTGACCTGGAGCACACCTGGCGAGGGGGGTGTGTCGTCGTCGTCGCCGGTGGCGTCGTCATCGTCGCTGCTCGAGTCGTCGTCGTTGGACGAAGCATCGTCGTCGTCCGACGAGGAGGAGCGACGGCGGGTGTCGCAGCCAGCGAGGGCCCAGACCCCGAGCAGCAGGGTGACAAGAACGAGAGCCAGGTGGCGCTGACGCGAAGTGAGCAAGGCACGCATGCGAGTTTCTCCCCCGGGACCGGCCGACACGTGGCCGCCCCCGCGATGCGACGCAAAGGCTACACCGCGCGCTGGCGTCATCCGGAGCTCCTCCGCTAGATCGCACCTCATGCAGTTCGACAGCGTGCTCTTTCTCTGCGTCGCCAACTCCGCCCGAAGCCAGATGGCAGAAGGCCTGGCCCGCGATCTCCTCGGGCCCGACGTGCTCGTGCAGTCGGCGGGCTCCGCCCCCTCGCGGGTCAACCCCTACGCCATCGCCGCCATGGCTGAGCTCGGCATCGATCTGGGCACCCACAGCAGCAAGGCCGTCACCGGGATCGACCCTGCCACGGTCGACCTCGTGATCACGCTGTGCGCCGAGGAGGTCTGCCCCGTGTTCCTGAGCGAGGCCGACCGGCTGCACTGGCCGCTGCAGGACCCCGACCGAAAGGGCGAGATCTTGACCGACGACGAGCGTCTGGCCCACTTCCGAACCGCCCGCGACATCATCAAGCTCAAGCTGATTTCGCTCCGTGACTCGCGCGCCCAGGAGCTCGAAACCGTTCGCGCGTAAGCACTTACGAGGTCACACCAAGGTCACAACACCACGCGGCCCGAGGCGGCGTCTTGCCCCGACGGCCGCGAGTGCTCACAATCCCCCCGTGGTGAGTGTGTATTACATCCCTTCTGCGAGCCGATTCGCGCCGCTCCTCCTCGTCGCGTTGCTGGCGCTGGCGAGCGGTTGTGCGACGACGTACACCGGTCGTTCCATCTCGGGGCGCATTCTGGGCAAGGCGGCCTTCGGGCCGACCGAGGAGCCGAAGCCGGTCGAGAACGCGCGCATCCAGATCCAGGTGAAGGAGCCCTCGGTCAAGAAGCCCGAGGAGGGTCCGCGGTTCAAGCTCCCCCACGGGATCGACGCCCTGACGAACTTGCGCGGAGTGTCGGTGACCACCACCGACGGCGCCTACCTCTTCGACAGCCTCTTCACCCCGTGGGTGGATGAGGAAGACCACCCCCTGCTTCGCGGCTGGACCTACTCGGTCGAGATCGTGGCCCCCGGCTACTACATCTATGAAGAGGAGTTCGTCTACGACGGCGAGCCCGTGCAGGCGAAGGACTTCGTTCTGGAGCGAAAGCCCAACGATGTCCAGGACAAGACCGGCGGTGTGTCTGAGAACCCGCACCTCATGCGACCCACCACGGCCAAGCGGTTCGAGTAGCGATGACGACGGCCAGGTGGCCGTGATGCGGTTCGCGCAGTATCGTTCTCCTTCTGCCGTCTCTGCGGTAGACGCAACCGGAGTTCCCCCCCTTGGCCAAGAAGTCTTCGGGATTGTTCCGGCGGCTCTTCGGAGGAAAGCGCCGCGAGGAACCCGAGAAGGTCGCTTCTCCACGAGCTGTCGTCGTCGCCGACCTCTTCGAAGAGGGGAAGGAGGTCGCTGACCTCCTGCGGCGTCTGGGGCTCGAAGCCGAGCTCTGCATTGGCGGTGAGCAGGCGATGTCCAAGCTCCAGGACAAGCCCCCGGACCTGCTCTACCTCGACTGCTGGGAGTCACGCCTCAACGGCGTGTCGCTGCTCCAGGTCGTCTCCCACTATCACTCCGACCTCCCGTCCAGGGTCATCGCCCGCGCCCCTGGCGGCGCGGCCGCAGGCATCGGCTCCCAGCTGGTGGCCATGGGCGTGCGCACGGTGCTCCCCAAGAAGGTCACCCCCAACGACCTCGCCGAGAAGGTCGCTGAGATCACCGGTCAATCCATCGATCGGGAGCTTCTGGCTCAGGCCAACGACGAGATCAAGCGAGAGCGGGTCGCGGCACCGGGTGACGAGCTCGCTGCCGGGACCTGGATCGACGCGCGCTACGAAGTCATCAAGTACCTGGGCCGAGGCGCCTGCGCGACCGTGCACGAGGTCAGCGACAGCTACCACAACGACAAGCACCTCGCTCTGAAGTGGCTCAGCTCCGATGCCCCGGCTCACGATGCGGCCGACCGGCTCATGGCCGAGTACACAATCGGCAACTTGATCACCCACGAGAACGTGATCCGCGCCTACGACGTCGGCAGTTGCCTCGGGCGCCCCTACGTCACCCTCGAGATCCTCGAGGGCACGTCGCTGGACGAGCATCTCGAGGCGTACGGCTCCCCTCCCCCGGAGCTGGCGCTGCCGCTGTTGAGCAGCGCGGCGGCCGGCCTCGGCGCCGTCCATGCGCAAGGAATCGTGCACCGGGACATCAAGCCAGGGAACCTCTTCCTCGACGAGTCCAGCGGGGACTTGAAGCTCATCGACTTCGGCATCGCGCTGCTCCCCCACGCACCGGAGTACCGCCGCCGCACCCACGCAGTCCTGGGGACCCCGGCCTACGTGAGCCCCGAGCAGCTCCGGGGCGAGACGGCCGGCGTGCAAGCCTCGGATGTCTTCTCCCTGGGGGTGGTCTTCTACGAGGTCCTGGCTGGGCGCCGCCCGTTCCGCGCCGGCACCGTCCAGCAGCTGCTCTCGCGCATCGCGAACAACCCGCCGGTGGCGCCCCGCAAGCTGAACCCCACGGTGCCCCGCTCGTTGTCGGACCTGGTCCTGCACATGCTGAGCAAGCGTCCCGAGCAGCGGCCTCCCACAGGGAACGCGGTGCTCGAGCAGTTGCGATCCGAGAAGCTCCTCGCCGAGCTCGCCAAGGGTCAGGGCTGAGGGCGAAGTCGGGCGGATGGTGAGGCTCCCCCTCCTTCTGCTCGCCGTCGTGCTCTGCGGCCCCGCGTTCGCCCACGAGGGCGCCTCGGCGCGCCTCTCCCAGCTCAATGGAGAGCTGGCTCTGACCCCCAACGCGCCCCACCTCCTGCTTCAGCGGGCAAGGGAGCTTCGCCGGAGCGGAGACCTGTCGCGGGCCCGAGCCGACATCGAGCGCGCCGCGTTGCACCACGCCG
>JAGSHC010000208.1 GCA_023954745.1 Deltaproteobacteria bacterium
ACCCTTGAGGCCCTCTTGCGTCAGCGCGGGCTCCTCGGCCGCCACATGCTTGGGCTTGAGCTTGCGGTACCGCTGCGGCGAGCGGAAGAGCGAGAGGCCCTCGTAGAGCACCATGCCTGCGGAGATGGTGCGCAGCGACCGGCGGTCCCCCTTGTAGACGGGGAACAGGAAGCCGAGCGGGTTGACCAGGTGCGGGGCGATGTCCATGAGGAGCCGGCGCTCCGAGACCGCCTCGAAGACCAGCGAGAACTCGAACTGCTCGAGGTAGCGAAGCCCCCCGTGGACCAGCTTGCTCGACCGGGACGATGTCCCCGACGCGAGGTCTCCCATCTCGACCAACGCAGTGCGGAGGCCGCGCCTTGCGGCGTCTCGGGCGATGCCGGCACCGTTGATGCCGCCCCCGATGATCAACACGTCTACGTCGGAACCAAGACGGTCCCACATCTCCTTGCGAGTAGGCATTCTCTTGGTCCTCTAGGGGCGGAAGGGCACGCCGAGGCTGCTCTGGATGAGCGTGTCCTCGTCGCCCCAGGAGTTGTCCGACGACCCCAGGGAGGTCACGGAGAAGTTGGCGAGCCCATCGTTGGTCGCCAGCCACATGGCGTGGTTCTCCGAGCCGAAGGGGTCCATGACCGTGACGAAGATGTCGAGGTCACCGTCGTCGTCGGCGTCGGCGGGGAACAGCCACCCGTAGCCGGGCGCGTTGTTCTGGGGCTGACCGAAGCCGTCGGAGACGTCGAAGATCTCCGAGCCGCCGCCGGACGGCAGGGTCGAGGGACCGAAGGGCTGCCCCTCCCAGATCCACACCTGCCCGGCGTCGCCGTCGTCGTCGAGGCCGCCGACGTAGTCGATGGCACCGTCTCCATTGAAGTCACCGGCCGCCACGGAGTTACACAGCTGGCCCAGGGTGAAGGACGCGCCCTCGAGGAAGGTGCCGTCGCCGACGCCGTTGTGGATGACGCACGACGTGGGAGAGGACGCGTTGTTGTTGCACTCCACCAGGTCGGGGAGCTGGTCTCCGTCGACATCCACCGCCGGGAAGCCGACGGACTCGCGCGTGCCGTTGTCGTCCGTGTCCCAGGAGTCGAGTTCGAAGGCATCGCCCACGGCGGTCCACGAGGTGCCGTCCCCGCCGTTGAGCCAGACCCGCCCGTCGCCGCTGTTCCAGCCGATGCCGATGACGTCGACGTCGCCGTCCTGGTCGAGGTCGCCGACTCCGTGCAGGTCATCGAGGCCACCGAAGGAGAAGCCCGACACGCCCACCTCCGTGAAGGGCCCGCCGTTGCAGTCCCCCTCGAAGAGGGCTGCGTCCAGGCCACCACGTGTGTCCCGCTCGGTGATCACGTCCATGGCGCCGTCGCCGTCGAAGTCGGCCACTGCCACTCCCCAGACCGTGCCGGGGCCGCCGGGGTTGAGGTTCGCGCCGGCGACGAACCCGCCGTTGGAGTAGGTCCACACGAGGGCGTTTCCGGCCTGGTGGGGACGAGCCAGCACCGGCGTGGTGCACGCATCGTCGTCGTCGTCGTCATCCCCGGTGGTCCCGGGGCACTCCATACGGATGGAGTAGTCGGACACCGTGCCGTTCCAACCGTCGATGACGATGAAGACTTCCTGGCCCGCCTCCAGTTCGAGCACGAGCTCCTCGGGGGTCCCGGGAGGGTTGCCCGAGATTCCGATGCAGTTCCGACCCAGGCACTGGCCGTCGTTGCCAGGCTCGATGGCGAACAGGTCCAGGTCGTCCTGGAAGTCGTAGAGCGAGATGGTGTGGGCCCCCGAGGACTCCGCCGTGAACGAGTAGGTGTACTCGGGGCCCGTCCACTCCTGGCCTTCGAGGCAGGAGTACTCGAACACCCCGTTCGTGGCGTCGTCGGCGCCGTTGCTCCACGAGTCCACGGCGGCGTCGGTGCAGTTCAGCGTCCGCTCCGACACGCACTGGCCGTCCGGCGGGTCGGTGGCGTCATCGTCGTCGCTGGTGGCGTCGTCGTCGTCGCCGGTGGCGTCGTCGTCGTTGGCCGCGTCGTCGTCGTTGGCCACGTCGTCGTCGTCACCGGTGGGCTCCACCCCGAAGAGCTCGAGGGTGCCACGGCAGCCCGGAGCCAGCAGGAGGGTGACCAGAAGAACAGAAAGAGAGGTCCGGTTCATGTGGGGGAATCGTAGCCGACCCCTGCTCGGTTTTCCCCTGCTCTGCTCTGGACGGAGAGCCGGCTGGCCCCTCCCCCAGCTGCGCCTCCGTTAGGATCCGGTCGTGCGACTCCGCCTGATGTTTGTCCTCGGCATGGCCCTGTGCGCCGTGTCCCTGTCTCTCACGGGCCCCCAGGCCGCCTCCCGGGCCGTCAGCTTCGACGGCGTCTGGGCGCGCGCTCAGGACGCGCACACCATGGAGAAGGGCCTGCTGCGCAGCGATCTGCGCACGCTGCGCGGCATGCGCGACCGCACCGCGGTCTTTCTCATCGCGGCGCCGGGTGACCGCTGGGACCGCGAGGTCGCTCCGGCGCTGGTGAAGGCGCTCGACGCAGACCCCGCGTCGTTCGAGAAGGCCCTGACGGTCCTCCACTCAGACGTGGTGCGCGCGGGGCCGAACATCGAGGGCGGGCAGCTGCGGGTGCGACTCGACGGCGGGGGTGATGGGCTGCTGAGTGTGCATCTCCCCGCTCTTCTGAGCGCGGAGCAGGCCGGCGTGAGTCTCACCAACAGCAGCCCCCCGAACAAGGCGCACTTCCTTGCCGGCTTCGAACTCAAGGCCGGAGGCCCAGGCGTCACCAAGGTGCACGTCCCCCGGGGGCTCCGGCCCCTCAGCCGAGGCCTGCCACCCCGCGTGCCCCTCGTCTCCGTCGAGAAGGGAGCCACGTGGATCGCGCTGGGAGACGACGAAGGGAGCGGCGACGATGCCCGCGCGCTGCGCAAGGTCCTGGGCAAGCTGACGGCCATCCCCGACCTCCCCATGGAGCAGCTGCGCGCCACCCCACGCCGCAGCGCCTCCCTCGTGGACTCCCTGCGCAGCGTGAGGCTGAGCGGCCCCGCCCTGGCGACGCCCGAAGGCCCGTACCGCACGCTCACCCAGGCGCCGTCGAGCTGGAGCCTGGAGACGCGCACGGTGCGGCACCCGAGCCGATACCTCGCCTTGGGAGCCCCGGTGGCGGTCGTGGGCGACGAGGGGAACGCGGCCACGATGGTGCTGGGGGTGGTGGCCTTCTACACGCCCCTGATCCTCACGCTCGAAGAGGCTCCCCTGCTGGTGGGCGCGGACCCGAAGGCGTTCGCCGAGGCCGTGCACAGGGGCGAGGTTCCCTTCCTGCGCGAGGGCAGCGAGCTGCTGTTCTACCGCCCTTGGGTAGAGCGTTGGGCTTCCGGGGGAGGAAAGAAGCCCGGCGGCAAGATGCTCCCCGCCGCAGACGCCGCGTCGACGGTGGCGGGATGGGGCGAGCGCTACAAGCTCAAGGGGCTGACGCGGGCGTCCCAGGCGCCGCTCCCGCTCCGGCTCGGCCGCGTGCCCTCCAAGGAGCGCGAGCAGCTGATCGACTCCGCCCAGGTCGCCTGGACCGTGGCCTGGCCCGACGACCTGTCCGCGTGGCTCAAGCACCTGGAGCCCACCTTGAAGCAAGGAAAGCAGAAGCCTCTGTGGGCCTTCGACCCCACCGAAGGGGGGCTGCTCGTCGATGGCAGCTTCTCCCTTCCCAAGGGGGCCGTGGCCTCGTCGTCGCCGTCCTACCTGTCGGGGTTGGGCGCACGAGGAGGAGGGTCCGGGGGAGGCGCGGAGACCCTGCGCGGCAGCGCCGGGGAGAGCCGCGGCGGGGGCGGCAGCAGCGCGCTCTCCGTGGACATCCTGGACATGTTCTCCGGGGACGCCTTCTGCCCCTTGGGCCGCCGCGCGGACGCGGGGGTGGAGTTCGCCCTCGACGGGGTCGCCGAGGGACAGCCGGTGGCGTTGCAGCTGGAGTGGGATCTCCGCATGGGAGGCCGAAGCGTGCGCATGGACGCCTTCAAGGTGCGCAAGGAGGCGGGCACCCACGAGGTGGACTTCGAGGTGCCGTGTCCGGATACGGCCGGCTCGGCGCAACTCGAGGTCGTGCTGGTGGACCCGAGCGGCGCCATCGCGGCGGAGGGAACCCTCCAGCTCGACGCACGCGCCTACGGGGGACGCTCGTTCAGCGCGCTGCGCATGCCGAGCGCGAAGCAATGCCTCCACGCGAACCTCAACGGGGGCGACGACGAGTTCAGCGTGGCCACCACGAAGGGACTGAGCAGCGCGCAGGTGCAGGCTGCGGTGCGTGGCTTTCAGGAGCAGACCCTGCGGTGCTACGCCGGAGGCGGAGGGAACGGCACCGTGCAGCTCGAGGTGCTTGTGGGGTGCGACGGCCTGGTGATGACGAGCGAAGTGATGGACGACACCACCGGAGACACCGAGTTCGCCGAGTGCATCGCCGAGACCTTCAAGTTCGCGCCCTTCCCCGCCCACGACCGCGATGGCGGGGCGCTCTTCGAAGTCCCCCTCCGCTACGACTGAGAAGGGGCGAAACCCGGAGGACCGAAGTCCACCGGGTTCCCCTCCTCCCCCAGGGCCTGGGAGCCCCTCCGGGTCGTCTAGCTGTCGAAGGAGCAGGTCACGACCGCGTGCATTCCGCGGTGGCTCGTGAAGCTCTTCTCGCACGAGGTGGTCGAACGACGCGCCTTGCGCTGCAGCGTCATCATGACCGGGCCCATGCCCGAGGCCACGACGTCCATCGTGATGGCACCCTGAGCCGCCGGAACCTCCACCTTGCCGGCTGCATCCGACATCGCACACACCTCCTTGGCCGCCGTCTTGATGCAGACGTACGCGGACTCGATGGCCTCCCCTGCGACGTTGGTGACGCGGGCCTCGAACGAAGCCTCGGCCGGAGCCGCGATGGCGGTGGTCGAGACGAAGAGGGAGGCGATGACGAGGATGGTGGTGGCGATGCGGTTCATGGTGTCTCCCAGGTTGGTTGCTCCTGGATAGAGCACAGGCCGTGCCAAGTTTTGGCTCGACCGCCATGATCCCTTTCCTGGTTGGGTCGCCGGCCCACCCAACGACGATCCTCTCGGCCTCCCAGGGGTGTCCAGCGGACTGTCCAGAGTGTCCGGACACTGTCCGCGGACACCCGGCTCGACGCCCGCGCCGGTCACCCGTCCTCGGCCACCTTCCCGCGCATCCGGTGGACCGCCTTGCGGTTCCGCTTCCGACCCGGGTCGAGCTCCGCGGCCAGCTCGAACTCCCCCAGCGCGAGGGCCCACTCTTCGGCGAGCTCGTGGGCGCGGCCCAGGGCGTAGTGCGCGTTGGCGCTGTCGGGGTGATCCGCCACCCGCGTGCGTGCGATGCGGAACGCTCCGGCCAGATGACGCTCGGCGCTCTCCACGTCCCCGCTCAGCCGGAAGCTACGCACCAGCGAGCGATGCGCCGACGCGCTCGTCGGACTCCCGCGCAGCTTCGCCCGATCCAGCTCGATGGCCTTCTCCAGAGGCACGACGGCCTCCTCCGCGCGTCCATCCTTCTGAAGAGCCACCGCGTACTTGCGCAGCAAGGCGCGATCCCGCGGGTCCCGCTCGAGGGCTTTCCCATACAGCGCCGCGGCCGTCGCGTGCTGGTCGAACCGCGCGTATCGCCCGGCGAACTTCTCGACCCCCGCCTGAATCCGTCGCTCCATGCGCTCCCGGGTCTCGGGAACAGAGAACATGGCCTGCGTCGCCCCCACCGCGAGAATCAGGCACAGCACGGACACGCCCAGGGTGGCGCCGCCGAGCATCGAGCGCGCATCGCCCCAACTGGCAGGCTGATGCGGGTGAGCTCCCCGAGGCAGAAGGACTGCGTGGTGGAGCGCCGTCGCCGCGAGAGCAAAGGAGATGAGCACCTCGGCCACCTCGGCCTCGTTGAATCGGAGCGGGCCGAGCTCCAGCACTGCGCCGAGGGCCCAGAAGGGCCACAGGTGCACAGGCGGTCCTGCGAGGCCCCGAGCCTCCAGCCAGGTGGCTGGGCCAAACCCGCGCCGAATCGCCACGGGGTAGATGAGGCCGTACCCCACCAATGCAATGGCGAGCCCCCACTCGATGGCCTGCTTGAGCCAGGTCGAGAAGGGCCCCGTCACCATGTTGTGCAGGTTGGTCTCGCCCTGCAGGTTGTTTGACTCGAAGAAGGCCGGCGAGTCCCAGTCGAACACCTGCTGGCCCCAGGAGACCTCCTCCCCGACGACGTAGAAGCAGGCCAGGCCAAGGAGGGCGAAGAACCAGCGGTACGGGTGACCCGTGCGGGTCACCACCCGCAGCGAGAGGACCATCGCGGCGGCGAAGAGGAACACCTGCAGCCACTCGCCATACAGGTTCTCGTAGGTCGCCAGGATGTATCCCATGGGCGACGTGACGGCGAGTCCGACGAACGTGATCAGAGTGATGCCGAAGATCGCGGCGCTGGCCGCGGCAGGCATGGGTGAGGTCGAAAGGCTCACAGCGGTCTCCGAAGGACGTAGCGCCGCGGACACTATCACCGTGCTCCGCTCCCTCCGCAGGTCGCCGGATGGGCCTGGCGACCGTGGCGCCGCTGCTCCACCTGTGGCGTGCGCACGACACACGGGCACCGAGAAGCCAGCAGTCATGCGGGTTGGGAGGACGGCACGCGCCTTGCGACACACCGGGGCACAACCCCAACCCGGAGCAACGACATGCGTAACCTCATCACGCTCGCCCTCGCCCTCGTCCTCGTGGACTTCCTCGCCGCTACTGGCTACGTGCTCTTCACCTACGGGCTCGTCGGCTGGCTCCCGATGGTGGCCGAGAACCCGGTCACCATGCTTCTCACCTTCGACCTCGTCATCAACCTCTGCGTCGCCGCAGGTTGGATGGTCTGGGATGCAAAGCGCCGCGGCATCAACCCCTGGCCCTTCCTCGCGCTGACGGCGACCACCGGAGCGGCTGGCCCGCTGCTGTACGTCATCTTGCGCTTGCGCGGCGAGGCCCCGACCGCGGCGACGCCCCCCCACGTCGTCACGGCCTGAAGCGAACCAGGAGCTCGCCGAGACGCTCGAACAGGGGCGACCTCGGCGAGCTTGGCCGCCACCACAGCCCCACCCCCCGCGAAGGCACCGGTGCAGCGAATGGACGAACCGCCACTCGGCCCGTCTCCCGCGGCAGCGCCATCTCGGGCACCAGCGTGGGGCCGAGCCCTTGCTCGACCATCAGCAACAGCGTGCTGAGGCTCGATGCCTCCAGCGGCGAGTCTGCACTGGGGGCCAGGCCGCAGGCCGCCAGCGCGTGGCCGCGCAGACAGTGGCCATGGCGCAGAAGCAGCGGCCCGGCCTTCGCCGCGTCCGCGGGGAGCACCGGCGGCCCGGAGGCGAGGGGGTGCTCCGGCGGAGTCACCAGATAGAAAGGCTCCTCGTAGAGGCCGAGGACACGCACCCCCTTTTGGGCATAAGGCAAAGCGACGATGGCCAGATCCATCGACCCCTCCCTCAAGCGCTCCCCCAGCACGTCGGTCTGCTCCTCGATGAGACGGAGCTCCAGCCGGGGAAGCTCGGCCCGGACAGCGTGCACCAACCCCGGGAGTACGTAGGGCGCCAAGGTCGGAATCGCTCCCAGACGCACGATCCCAGCGAAGGGGTCCCGGAGCGCGGAGGCTTCGTCGCCCAGCTCCTGCAGCTCCGCGAGGACGCGGCGGGCGCGCACCACCAGCAGCTCACCTGCGGGGGTGGGCGTGGCTCCGCGAGGCCCACGCTCGAAGAGGGGCAGCCCCAGGCCCGCTTCCACCTCCTTGATCTGCTTGCTGAGCGCGGGCTGGCTCACGGCAGTGCGCTGGGCCGCGCGCCCGAATCCGCCAGTCTCCGCCACGGCGACGACGTACTCGAGCTGACGAACGGTGGGGAGCCATGTCATAGCCACAGGTTATCGATGACATCACGAGTATGTATTGGAGGACATGTAAAAACCCGACCATTGTCTGGGTGTCCCCGGGCAACACCGCCCGCACGAAAGGCCGCCATGAGCATCCCCACCGCATCCGACCTCGAAGGCACCGTTCTGCCAGCCCTCACCTTCCGCTTCCGAGAAGGGGCTGCCTGGGTCGAGCGCACCACCGCCGATGTCTTCGCCGGCAAGCGCGTCGTCGCCTTCGCCCTCCCCGGGGCGTTCACTCCCACATGCAGCAGCAGCCATGTGCCGCGCTACGACGAGCTCGCGGATGCGTTCGGAGCCGCAGGCATCGACGAGCTCGTGGTGATCTCGGTGAACGACCCCTTCGTGATGGAGGCGTGGGAGAAGGACCAGGGCACCACCCGGGTGACCTATCTTCCCGACGGAAACGGAGAGCTCACGGGGGCCCTCGGCATGCTCGTCGACAAGGGCGACCTCCGCTTCGGGAGTCGCTCCTGGCGCTACGCCATGGTCGTAGACGACGGCGTCGTCGAGAAGGCATTCATCGAGGACGACGTGCCCGGCGACCCCTTCGACGTGAGTGACGCCGACACGGTCCTCGCCTGGCTCTCCCCCACCGACGCTCCTCTCGACGTGGTCCTCGTGGGCCGGGACGGGTGCTCCCACTGCGTGCGCGCAAAGGGACTGCTCCACGACGCGGGCATCGCCTTCGAAGAGATCGCCTCGTCGCCCCGCCGCCTCAAGGCCCTCAGCGGGCGCACCAGCACCCCGCAGATCTGGGTCGGCGGTGATCACATCGGAGGCGCTGACGAGCTGGAGGTGTGGCTGTCCGCCCGGGCCGCCGCGTAGCCGGTTCGCATTGAACCGCGAGAAGCCTACCCACGCTGCTCTCTTGCCCAAGGTTGAAACCTCCTCGACAGTCGATGCGTTGTGCACTCAAGCGGGGCCTGGATCGTCCGATACGGCACGACTCCTGCTCTCTCGCGCCCCGGAGATTCAATGCGTCGTCTACTTCTGGTGCTCCTCGCCCTGGCATTCGCAGGGTGCACCACGCCCAGCGAGGGCGGGGTGTCGCCCTTTGCCCAGGCCGACGAGGACTACGGGGATGACGAGCTCGTCGGGGACGACGACGACGCGACGGACGACTCCACCGGCGACGATGACGACTCCGTCCCCCTGGGCGACGACGACGACGCCACCGACGACCCCGACGACAAGGGCTGGGATCCCTCGGAGCCGGAGTCCCTCGACGGGTCGCTGGTGCACTTCGACCTCGACTGCGGACTGCTCATGGGGGCCGCGCGCAAGACCTGGGAGCGTGCCGACGATCGCTGGGTCGAGCTTCGCATCGAGGGCCAGGAGAGCCGTCCCCGCCCCGAGCTCGAGGTCTGCTTCTCCGACGGGAACAAGTTCCTCGAGTGGGCGGACGACGGAGAGATCTACATCGAGGCCGGCGGTCTCGGGCACGACTTGAGCCCCACCCTCGTGGAGGACCGCTGGATGGGCTCGGTCTACCCCCTCACGGAGAGCAGCCCCCAGTGCGATGAAGCTCTGGCCCTCGCGGGTCTCTCCTGGCCGGTCACGATGTCACTCGAGCTGGTGGCCTTCGAGCGCTGACGCGGGCCGTAGAAGCCGTTTAGACTCCCCCCATCGTCGACCCGGTCCCCCTGCGCGACTTCGACCTGCTTCGCCCCATCGGCGAGGGAGCGACCGGCCGCGTCTGGTACGGCGTGCACCGGACCACCGGCACCCCGGTCGCAGTAAAGACCCTGCACCGCTTTCTGCACGACCCGGAGGTCGTGGCCCTGTTCGAGCGCGAGGCTCGCGCCATCGCCTCGCTCGATCACCCCCACGTCGTGGCCCTGCTCGACTTCGGGACGGTGGACGCCGAGTCAGCACAACGCGGAGGCGACCGGCTCACCGAGGGCGCTCCGTTCCTCGTCATGGAGCACGTCAGCGGCGGCACGATCGCCTCGCCGGCGATCAACGACGAGCCCGAGCTGCACTCCATGCTCGCCGTGCTGCTGTCCGCCCTGGGGCACGCCCACTCGCGCGGGGTGCTCCACCGCGACCTCAAGCTGAGCAACGTGCTGCGCGCAGGCCCGGGTGATGTTCGCCCGGGGCTTCGGCTCGCGGACTTCGGGATTGCCTGGTTCGCGCGGTCGGAGAGCGACGACCTCCTGTCGGTGGGCACCCCGGCCTACATGGCTCCCGAGCAGCTCGCGGGCGAGGTCTCCGACCTGGGGCCCTGGACCGATCTCTACGCCCTGGCATGCCTCACGTGGCGTCTGGTGTGCGGTCAGCCTCCGGTGCAGGGCTCCCGGGACCGGATGCACCTGCTGATGCGGAAGGAGGCCATGGACTTCGGGCCCTGGAGTCCCCGGTTCGAGGTGCCCGCGGGCCTCGAAGAGGTCCTCCGCCTCACCCTCAACACCGAGGCGGATCGCCGCCCCCCCAGCGCCGCCGCCATGGCCCGCGCCCTGAGTGAGCTTGACTGGTCCGAGCACGCTGAAGCGGAGCGGGACCGCCGGCCACCGACGCTCCTCGGCGCAGGTCTGCCGCTGCTCGCCCTGCGCCCCCCGGAGCCCGTGGGGCGAGAGCGAGCCCTGTCCCAGCTCCACGGTGCGCTCCGCAAGGTCACAGACAGTCGGCAGCTGGGCGTAGTCACCATCGAAGCCGAGCCCGGACTCGACGTGCATGCCCTCGTGCGCCACTTCTGCGACACCAGCGAGGAGGAGGGCCCCGCCGTCGCCGTGCGGCTCGATGGGCGGGACCCGGAGCTCCCCTCGCGGGTCCTGCGCCGGCTCACGGGCACCGCCGACCTTCAGGGCGAGGCCCTCACGCGGCGGCTTCGGCGCTACCTGGAGGACCGCGGCGAAGAGAGCGAGCTCGCCCTCGAAGTATTGAGCGATGTGCTCGGCACCGAAGCGGGTGAGGAGAGCGAGCGACAACAGGAGCGCGAGCGGCGGGTCATCGCCGCGCGTGTCCTCGCCCTCGAGACCGGGCGTCAGCCCCTGATCATCGTCCTGTCGGGCGCGGTGGGATACGGCCGCGGCATCGCCCGCCAACTGGTGCGCCTGGCGCGGATCGAGATGCTGCCTGCGCTCCTGGTCCTCGTGGACCCCGAAGCGGCCGAGGACCCCGCCTCCCTCGCGCCTCTGCTCCAGCACCCCCGACGCACCCGACTCGAGCTACGCCCCCTCTCCAAGTCGCGACTCCAGGAGCTCGCCGACTCGCTGCTCCCCCTCCAGGCGAAGCTGCGTGACCGCCTCGTCGACCGCGCCGGGGGTCAGCCCGAGACCTTGCGCGCCGAGCTCGTCGCCCTCGCCGAGCGGGATGCCTTGGCCACCGTGCGGGGGCGGTTTCGTCTCCGCCCCGGAGTGTCGCTCCCTCCGCTCGAGGACGCCCGCGTGCGGGCCGTCGCGAGACTCGACGCCGTGGGGGGTGACGCCGGCCGTGCGGTGGCGGAGCTGCTCGCCCAACTCGACGGCCCTTGCCGTGCCTCGCTGCTCGACGCCGCCGCCGAGGAGCTGGGAGTGGAGGCGCGTCCAGCCCTCCGCCGGCTCGCGCGCGCTGGCCTCGCCCGGCACAGCAAGCAGGTGTGG
>JAGSHC010000190.1 GCA_023954745.1 Deltaproteobacteria bacterium
GGGAGCTACCTGCTGACCCTGCGACAGCGCGGTTTCCGCGACGTGCGCT
The DNA here is from genome assembly GCA_023954745.1 of Deltaproteobacteria bacterium. Lineage (GTDB taxonomy): Bacteria > Myxococcota_A > UBA796 > UBA9615 > UBA9615 > JAGSHC01. Next base: position 50 of record JAGSHC010000190.1, read on the forward strand.
ACCCGGTGTTCATCCGCCGCGCCGAGCACTGGGAGGGTCCACCCGTCCGCATGCTCACGGATGCGCAGATCGGCGCCGACTGGGTCTACGTGCCCGCTGGCCCCTTCATGAGCTGTGGGGACTCCGGGGCCCTCGAGGCACGACCCGCCGAGCGCCCCACGCTGCCGGGCTTTCTCATCCGACGCCTGCCGTTGTCGGCCAAGGACTACTGCGACTTCGTCAACGGCCTGCACCGCGTGGACCCCGAGGCTGCCTGGGAGCACGTGCCCTGCAGCGAGTCCGGGGTGAAGGAGAGCGGCTCCCAGTACTGGGAGAAGCCTGGCGTCGGCGAGCAGTACGTCGTTCCCACCGTAGACAAGGACGGAGACCCCTGGGACCCGCGGTGGCCTGCGTTGGGGATCAACTGGCACCACGCACAGCGATGCGCCCAGTGGATGAGCGAGACGACGGGCTGGGATGTGCGCCTGCCGAGCTTGCACGAGTGGGAGAAGGCCGCGCGGGGAGTCGACGGCCGGATCTGGCCCTGGGGCGACCGCTTCGACTCGACCCTGGCCCGCATCCGCACGAGCCGTCCCGGCCGTCCGCAGCCCGAGCCCGTGGGCGCCTACCCCACGGACGTGTCGGTGTACGGCATGAGGGACGCCGCCGGCTGCATCCGCGAGCTGTGCGGGGACGCGACCTTCTACGGGAACGACATGCTTCGGCCCGTCGTCGGGGCCTCCTGGAACCACCTGCCCGATGCCGCCCGGTGCGCGAGCCGCCTGGGCACCAGTCACTGGAACCGCAGCCCCTTCCTGGGCTTTCGGTTGGTGCGGGGCCTACCGGGGGCGTAGGGCGATGACGTTCGAGGGGAGCTCCATGGGCGGGAGCTCCGTTGCCGTCTCGTGCAGATAGGGAAAGTCCCCGAGGGCCGGCTCGAGGGCCGACCAACCCATGGGCTCACAGAGGCGTCGCAACCAGTCGTCGGCGTCGGGGCCGGAGATGGAGATGCGCAACGTGTCGATGAGCCCGGACGACCGCAAGTAGACATCGATGCGCGTGCCATCCACGGCGGCGCGCCCGCGGCGACCGAACCACCGCAGAGGCGGCATCACCGCGTGCAGGTGCTCGCGGACGTCGTCGGCGTGCCCGAGCGGGAAGCGATGAATGGGGCCGTCCTCATCGAGGGCCGGAGGACCGTCGAGGTCGAGGAGGACGATCTCGCGGCGTGAGAACTCGCGGCGCAGCGCCTCGGGCACCAACATCATCGCGAGGGTGCGGGGCGGGGGCGGCGCGGGCATCGGCTCCCCGTTCCACGACATTCCTGCCGGGTCGTCGAGATCCACGAAGCAGCCGGTCTCGTCGTCGAACAGCGACCATCCCTGGTCCAGACAGAGCTCGAGCAGGAGGGGAAGCGGGTCCCCGTCGCCGTCGACGTCCACCTGGATGGAGTCCACGGCGCCCCGGGAGCTCGGCAGAAGCTGTCGCCAGGTCGAGAGCTGCATCTTCCAGCCGTCGCCCGCGAGCCAGCCCTCCCAGCCCCGTGAGTAGAGCCCCGGAAGACCGCGACGCAGCCGCTTCCACACACCGGTGGCGCCGCCCAGGATCTGGGGTTCGATACCGAATCGTTCGGCGCGGCTCGCGTCTTCGACGCGGTAGATGGTGGCAGTTCGGGCCATGTACTCCTTGACTCTCCCGGGCGCGGGATGTTCCCACGGACTATGGGATGGGCAGAGTTCTTTGGCCAGCGTCATCGTTCCTCAACATTTGGGCCGTGGTGGCCAAGGGCTGAGGCCGAGACAGCGTGCCCGAGAGGGCCCCTTTCGTGACCCCAACCGGAGTCACGAAAACGGCCCGATTCCCGGGTGGAATCCCCCCGGGGGATACGCTATCCAGCCCCCGCGTCGCCGCCATCGAGGGCCCGATGGACCGCGCGCGAACCACTCCGGGTTGCCAGCCGCACCCGGGCCACCCCAGGGTGTCCCCCGATGCAGACGATCCCCACCGAATCCGCCGCTCCCACCAACTCGCCGGTCGAACTGCGCGGCGGGCCCGACCCCCGGCCGTTCGACATCGAGTACATCGACAACCCGGACCAGGCCACGCTGCGCAGCCTGACCAAGCAGCACACGCCGTGCTTGCAGACGACGGCAGTCGGCTCCCTGAACAAGGTCACGCGCAACAAGGCGCGCATGGCCAAGTACACGTACATCCTCGGGACCGACGCCAACGCCTGGTCACAGAACGTCATGGACCCCGCGAAGGGGCGCGACCTCATTCGCCGGCAGCGCGAGTACATCGACGCCAAGGGCCAGATGATCGCCATCGACGGCTACGTGGGCCTCGGCAAGCGCGCCCTCGGCGCCACCTACCTGTACACGCCCGAAGGGGCGAACATCGCGGGGATGCAGCAGATCCTCTCCTTCCCCCGCAAGGATGTGGAGACGGCGGACACCCTCGCCAGGCCCTTCCAGCCCACCTTCCGTCTCGTCTACACCCCCGACTTCCGCCCCGAGGACATGCCTGGCGGCCAGTGCATCCTCGTGGACATGGAGAACTGGACGACCCACGTCATCGGACCCGACTACTTCGGTGAGTCCAAGAAGGGCGTGCTGCGCATGCTCAACCACTGGGTCTACCTCCACGGTGGTCTGGTGCTGCACGCCGGCGCGAAGGCGGTGACGCTGCCCTCCGGCGAGAAGCTGACCATGACGGTCATGGGGCTGTCGGGCACCGGCAAGACCACCACCACCTTCTCCGCCCAGGGCGACCTCACCGAGCCCATTCAGGACGACATGGTCACCCTGTGGCCCAACGGCGAGCTGTCCATCACCGAGAACGGCTGCTTCGCAAAGATCGAGGGCCTCTCTGCCAAGTCCGAGCCCGTGATTCACGCGGGCACCACGTCCGCCGAGGCCTGGCTCGAGAACGCCTGGCTCAACGACGACGGCACGTTCGACTTCTTCAAGGCCGAGCTGACCCCCGCCGAGGTCGCGCGCGTGCGGGACATCCTCATCGGCACCAACGCCGACCCCGTCCACGTCGACAAGTACATCTCCGGCGAGGTGAAGCTCGCCGACGTGCTCGACAGCAACGGCGTTCCCGCCGATGGCTGGGACTTCGTGAAGTGGACCGGCAACGGCCGCTCCATCATCCCCATGAGCTCCATCCCCGGAGCCGCCGACCTCCAGAACATCCCGCGGGTCCAGAGCATGGGCATCCTCAACCGCGACGAGGGCGCCGACGCGGCCATGCCCGGCATCCTCCGCTTCACGTCCCCCGCCCAGGCCGCCGGCTACTTCATGCTCGGCGAGACGAGCAAGACCAGCGCCGCCGGCAAGGAGCGTGGCAAGACCCGGTCGCCATTCACCCAGCCCTTCTTCCCCGCGAAGTACGGCCTGCAGGCCGGACGGTTCCGCGAGGTGGCAGCCACGATGCCCGGCGTGCCGATGTGGCTCATGAACACCGGCTACGTCGGCGGCGACGCCCGCAGCGTGAAGGAGGGCGTGGGCCTCAAGGTCAAGATTCGCCACAGCAGCGCGATGCTCGAGGCGATGCTCGGCGGCACTGTGGTGTGGACCGTCGATCCCGACTTCGGCTACGAGGTCGTGGACGTCAACGCGCCCGAGAACGCCGCGCTCCTGGAGCGGGTCCCGAAGGCCATCCTGTCTCCCCGCGGCTTCTACGATGAGGCCGGCCGCCTCGACGAGTACGAGGCGTGGGTCAAGAACATGACCGCGGGCCGCCGGGAGTTCCTGGAGAACTACCACGTGGACGCGGACATCATCGAGGCCGTCTGCCGCTGAGCGGCGACCGCGCCTCCTGAGGCTGCCTTGTCCATTCCTGCTGGACCCGCATGGGTCACCCTCGTCTACCTCGCCCTGTACTACGTCTTCATGACGTATCTGCTCGTCGTGAAGCAGCGGCTACGCAAGCAGTACACCGACCGCGGCGAGACCTTCGACCGCTACTTCGGAGAGGACCGCGAGATGCTCGCGGCCGACCGCATCCAGCTGAACATGCTCGAGCACATGCCCGTGTTCCTGGCCCTGCTCTGGATGACCGCGTTCGCCGTCTCCCCCCGCGAAGCCACCATCGTGGGTGGGCTCTACACCCTCAACCGCGCCATCTACCCGCTGGTGTTGGGCAAGCGACTCGGCCGGGGCACGCCTCCGCGCATCCTCTTCGTGACCTTCTCGGGCTACGGCCTGCTGCTCTGGATGATGGTGCGCATCGGGATGAGCCTGGTCTGAGAGCTCAGGCGCTCCGTGTCAGAGCATCGGCCTGAACAGGCCCCAGAAGTTCTCCCAGGCGCGCCGGGCGACCCCGCGGTTCGCGAACTCCTCGAGCTTCACCCTCTTGGAGATGCGCCGCTGCTCGTCCACCCAGGCGCCGATGCGTGCCACCGCCGGCCCCACGACTCCCAGGTTCAGCTCGTAGTTCAGGAAGAAGCTGCGCGGGTCGATGTTGCTCGACCCCACCAGGGCCCACACCCCATCCACCACCAGTACCTTGGCGTGCAGGAAGGGGCCGGGGCGACGCAGGATCTCCACCCCCGCTTCGAGCAGGGGCTCGAGGAAGGAGTTGCTGGCCCAGAGCACGTACTTGTGATCGAGGCGCTCGGGCAGGGTGACGCTGACGAACACCCCCCTCCGGGCTGCGACCCGCATCGCCAGGGTTACTTCGTCCGACGGCACGAAGTACGGAGTCACGATGGACACCGAGCGCTGAGCGCCGTGGATGGCGGCCACGAGGACCTCGTGAAACGCGCCGTAGTCGCCGTCCGGGCCCGAAGGCAGGACGCGACACACGTCCTTGCCGGCGGACGGAATGGCTGGAAAGTAGAGGGCCTCTGCCAAGGTCTTGCCCGTCGTGGAGTACCAGTCCTCCGCAAAGACCGCGCTCAGCTGAGCCACGGCAGGACCGCGCACGAGGAAGTGCACGTCCTCGCTCCGCTCGTCGAGGGGCGCCGAGGTCAGGTGCCTCGCCGAGAAGTTGCACCCCCCGGTGAACCCGACGTGGCCGTCGACCACGAGGATCTTCCGGTGGTTGCGGAGGTTCACCTGGAATCGTCCTCGGAGAGCGGAGCGCATGTCGAAGGCATGCACGTCCACGCCGGCACGACGGGCGGCGGCCAGCCCGGGCCCCGCGATGCGCGGAGACCCGATGGCGTCGAAGAGCAGCGAGCAGCGCACACCCCGCTCGGACGCGGCGGCGAGGGCCTGCAAGATGGGGTCGCCCGCCTCGTCGGTGTCGAAGATGTAGGTCTCGAGGACGACTGAACTCTCCGCCGCGGCGATGGCGTCGAGGGCTGCGGCGTAGAAGGCGTCCCCGCTGGGGAGGAGTTCGAGGCTGCATCCAGCCGCTGCGCGGTAGCGACCCACGCGCGCGAGCAGGATCGCGAAGGGGTCGAGGGCGTCGGGGAACCGGTCCGCCTCGAGGGGGTCCGAGCAGGTCTCGTCGGGGTCGTCGCCTCCGAGGAGGGTGGAGGGCGTCAGTGCGCCCCCCATCGCCAGAAGCTGCTCGCGGGCCGCCTCGCTCCGCAGCTCCTTCGCGGTGGCTCGGCGCCCGTGGCGGTCCACCCCGAAGGCGACGTAGATGAGCGTTCCCACGATGGGCACCACGACGACCACGACGAGCCAGAGCAGCGCGGAGGCGGTGTTGCGCTTGTTCAGGAGGATGTGCAAGCCAGCGAGCACCACGAGCGCAAGCTCGAGGACCAGCACGATCAGCCCCCACCACCAGGTGAGAGTCGAGAACCCGGCAGCGGTCTGAAGGGCCAGTAGCAATGCGACGCCGCCCGCCCCCAGCCCAGCCAGCATCAGGGAAGCAGGTCTCTGGAGCCCGGCTCCAGGTGCACGTCCTCAGCCAGGAGTCCGCTGCGGGTCAGGGGCCCCTCACCTCGCTCCTTGCGCGCCCAACGCCAGGCGAAGCGCGCCGGACGCTGCGCGAAGTAAGGGGCCTTCGCGGAGTGGGAGAGCAGACGCCTCCAGGTTCCTGGGGGCCTGCGGTCCATGAGGGACAGCGCGCTCGCGCGCACGGCCTCAAAGAGGTCGGCGCCCTTCGGCACGGCAACGGCGACCGCGCCGAGCTCGCCAAGGGTGTGTCCGTCCGACCCCGCGGTGGCCCCGAAGCTCCGACGCCGTGCGAGCTCGGCCGTGGCCGCGTTCCCGCCGTCGAGTTCCTCGCCGTTGAGGACCTCCACTGCGTCCAGGTCGGCCAGGAGCGGTTCGATGTGCCGGTGGGCAGAGCGCACGCTCATCCACCCGTTCTTTGCCGCGGCGAAGGGATGGGCCGCCGAGGTGAGGTGCTCGTACCGGCGTAGCTCGTCCAGCAGGTCCGCCACCGGGCGGGACACCACGCTGGTGGCCGTGGCGCCGCGAGGGCGGAACGGGTTGACGTGGTGCTCGTAGAAGTGATGCAGGTCCCGGGGACGCCGGAAGTAGATGAGCAGGTGGATGCGCTCCGCGGTCGTGATCTCGATCCCTGGAAGGACGAGGTCTGCTGCCTCGTCACCCGCCAGCGACCACGCCTTCAGCGCGCCCTCGATGACGTTGTGGTCCGTGATCGCCACCTTCAAGCCCTGCTCGCGCGCCGACGCGACGGCCTGGGCAGGCGTGGCGAGCCCGTCACTCCACCGGGTGTGAAAGTGCATGTCGACCAGACCACGGCGCGCGCGGTGGGCGGAGATCTCCTCGGGATCTGTGATCTGTGGCAGCGGCATTCAGCGTCAATCTGGGCTTGGAAGCCCCGAAGTCAAGAGACGCCCCGGCGTCGCCCTCTATCCCAGCTCGAGTACACCCTGCTTCACCGCGTCCCTCACGATGGACAGGAACTCTGCGTCGTCGAACTGCGGAACCAGCGTGCGCAGTCCACGCAGGGTCGTGGTCCCGTTCACCATCACGAGGACCGTGATCGCCTTGGGGTCGAGGTTCGGGCTGCTGAGCAGGGCGTTCTGGCCACCGATGAGGTTCGGTACTCGCTCCCACATCGCGCCCCCAACCTCGGGGGCTGGGCGCTTTGGAACGGGAATGCGAGGACTCGACAGGCGCACCGGCGGCTCGCCCCGAGATGTCTTGACCTTCGGAGGAGGTGCTGGGCGGGGGGTCCGCGACGGGGGGGGCGGGGGCGGCGACGGGTCGCGGCGACCGGGTCGCTCGATCGTGCGCAGCTGCGGCTCCGCAGGGGGCGAAGGGCGCGGGGGCACGCTGGGGACGGCGCGGAGACCTGGCGCGCTCGTCTTGCTGGGTACGGCGCGCAGATCTGGAGAGGATTGCGGCTTGTTGGGAATCGCACGAAGCCCCGGAGACGTCGGCACGCGACGGGGCGCGGGACGGAGACCCGGGATGCTCACGGGCCGCTCCCGCCTCGGAGTGGGCGTCGCCGGGGGAGCAGCCGGCGCGGCGAAGGGCTTCTTCCCCGAAGGGGCCTCGGGCGGCACGAAGACCCCAGGGGCCGCGGGCGACCCACCAGGCACGCCGACGGAGAGCTGGCCCGAAGCGAGCATCGCCGCGATGCGCTCCTTCACCATGGCCTCGACCATGACCGCGATGCCTTCGTTGTCGAGGGCGGCCTCCGCGGCCCTCACCGCGGCCGGATCGAGCACGGCGTCGAGATCCCCCTCTTCGAACTCCAGGGCCGCATGGGCCTCCGCAGAGTGCGTGTTAGAGTCAGAGGGCGGCGAATAGAGCTGCTGCCAGAAGCGGGGATTGTTCAGGTCGGCCATGGCTCTCTCTCCAGGGATCTGGTCGTCTGCATCCTAACAGCGGACCTCGCCCATTCCGTGCCTCGGCTCGGATGCAGTCGAGGAAAGCGCCTTGAGGAGGGCGGTCTGTGGCGCTGTTTCGTGGATCGGGCCGAGCAAGCAAGAACGACGTCCTCAAGCGGGTTCTCGCTCGGGACTGGAAGACCACCGAGGACCGCAGCGCTCTGCTGCAGCGGCTCGGTGGGTTTCGGGATCTGAAGGCCGACGAGCTCCTGCCGTTGATGTCGACGACGGACAACGCAGTGCGCGCGTTCGCCGAGTACCAGCTCAAGGAGCGGCTAGACCCGAAGTCCATCACCGCGATCCTCGCGCAGCTGCCGAAGAAGACCACGCGGACCCAGGGCCAGATCCTCAACTCCCTCATCCGGTCTCGCCCCGAGCTCTCGATCCCTCACGTGCAGAAGCTCGTGTCGGAAGCACCGAGCAAGGACCTCGCCCAGCGCGCAATGGAGGCGCTCTCTGCCCTGCCCGTGCATCAGGTGGGCAGCGAGTTCGTGCGGTTCCTCTCGCACGAGCGAGCCGACATTCGGAACATGGCTCTGGTGAAGGTGGCGGAGTCGAAGGCCCTCATCGCCGACAAGTCCATCCAGAACACCATCGCCGGGATGGGCGAGGACGAAGACGAGCGCATTCGCCTGCGCGTCATCGACCTGGTGGTGCAGTTCCGGCCCGCCGAGGCGGTCCGTCTCTGCTTGGAACGGCTCAAGGATCCCTCCCCGGCGGTGCAGCAATCCGCAGTGCGGGTCATGGGCAACGCCCTGGCGGCCATGGACGAGTCCGCCGAAGCGGAGGACCAGCTCCTCGCGCTGCTGACGGACGGCAGCGAGGCCATCCGCACCGGCGTCATCGAGATCATCATGAAGAGGCCGGACAAGGACCGGATCCTCAAGAAGCTGCTGGTCTTCAGCAAGGGCCTCATGGGGTGGGTCCGGGACCGCACCCTGGCGACCCTGCGCAACTACGCGGCGGACATCACCCAGCCCATCATCCGGCTCATGTCGGACCCCGACGAGGACGTGCGCTCCATGGCCCTCATCGTGGGCGCGACGCTGGAGAGCCGGGAGGCGACTCCGCACATCATCGGGCTCCTCGAAGACCCCGACTGGTGGCTGCGCATGACCGCCGCGGAGACCCTCGGCAAGATCGGCGACCCGCGCGCCATCCCCGCCCTCATCAAGGCCATGGAGGACCCGGACACCGTCATCGTCTGCGTCGAGGCCCTCTCGAGGATGAAGAGCAGCCCGGATCAGGTCCTGGTGCCCATCGCCCAGCAGCTCTCGGCGTCCCAGACCGAGGTCCGCGTCGAGGCAGTGGCCGCCCTCAAGCGCTTGGGAGACCGCCGCGTCGCCCCGCTCCTCGAGCTCGCCATCGAGCACGACCCCTCCCCCACCGTCCAGCGCCGCGCGGCGGAGGCGCTGTCGGACCTCACGGGCGACAAGCGCCACGAGGAGCGGCTGCAGCCCGAGTCGGCGGAGTCCGAGGTGGTTGCCACCAACCTGCACCCCATCGAGAAGCTGCTCGTGCAGACCCGCGAAATGGGCGGCTCTGACCTCCACATCGTCGTGGACTCACCGGCCTCGGCGCGGCTCCACGGTCAGCTCATCGAGCTCGACGGAGGGAAGTACACGAAGCAGACCAGCCGAGCGGCCATCGATCCCATCCTCGACGAAGAGCAGCGCCGCCTCCTCCAAGAGCACAAGCAGCTCGACTTCTGCCACCGCATCCCTGGAGTCGGGCGCTACCGCACGAACGTCTACATCGAGCGCAAGGGCTGGGCTGCGAGCTTCCGGGTCATCCCCAACGAGGTCCCGACCCTGCCCCAGCTCGGCATGCCGAGCCACCTCGCCGACCTCGTCAACTACCACCAGGGCCTCGTGGTGGTGGCGGGGCCCTCGGGCTCGGGCAAGAGCACGACCCTCGCCGCACTGGTGAACCTCTTCAACGAGCGGCGCCGCAGCCACTTGCTGTCTCTCGAGGATCCCATCGAGTTCGTCCACCAGCCTCGGGGTTGTCTCATCAACCAGCGGCAGGTCAACAAGCACACCCGGAGCTTCGCGGCCGCCCTCCGTGGGGCGCTGCGTCAGGACCCCGACGTCATCGTCGTGGGCGACATGCGTGACCCGGAGACGGTGAAGCTCGCCATCGAAGCCAGCGAGACCGGGCACCTCGTCATCGGGACCATGAACACCACCTCGGCGCCCAAGACGGTGGACCGCCTCATCGATGCGTTCCCGCCGTCGGAGCAGTCGCAGATCCGGACGATGCTGAGTGAGACCCTCAAGGTGGTCGTCTGTCAGACCCTCATCCCCAACGCCGAGGGCAACGGCCGGGTGGCGTGCTTCGAGGTCCTCATGGGCACCCTCGGGGTGAGCAACCTCATCCGAGAAAACAAGACCTATCAAATCATCGGTCAGATGCAGATCGGGGAGCACATCGGCCACATCACGGTGGACACCGCGCTGACGAAGCTGCTCGACAGCCGCCAGATCACCGCTGAGCAGGCGTGGCTGAAGGCGCACAACAAGGATCTCTTCGAGAGCCGCGTGAGCCCCGAGTTCCTCTCGGGCCACATGGGAGCCTGAGTCGTGGGCAACAAGATCGACCGCTTCCTCAAGCTGATGAACGACCGCGGCGCGTCGGATCTGCACCTGTCCGTAGGACGTCCTCCGATGTTCCGTGACAGCGGCCAGATGGACCCCATCCGGTACCGCGTGCTCGACAACCGCGACTTCGTCGAGCTCATGAAGCCCATCGCCCGCAAGGAGTGGACAAAGTACAAGTCCCGAGGGGACGTCGACTTCTCCTATGAGGTCCCGGGGGTCGCGCGGTTCCGCGTGAACATGTTCATGCAGGAGCGGGGCTACGGCGCGGTGTTCCGCATCATCCCCACCAAGCTCATGACCTTCGAGCAGCTGGGGCTCCCGAAGCCCGTCCAGAAGTTCTGCAACATCCGCAAGGGGCTCATCCTGGTGACGGGGCCGACCGGCTCGGGCAAGTCGACGACCCTGTCGTCGATCATCAACAAGATGAACACCGAGCAGGCGCTGCACATCATCACCATCGAGGACCCCATCGAGTTCGTGCACCCGAACAAGAAGTCGGTCATCAGTCAGCGCGAGATCGGTGCGCACGCCATCTCCTTCGCCAAGGCGGTGCAGGCTGCGGTGCGCGAAGACCCCGACATCATCCTCATCGGTGAGATGCGCGACCTGGAGACCATCCGCACCGCGCTGTCTGCGGCAGAGTCGGGCTTCACGGTGTTCGGCACGCTGCACACCAACAACGCCGCAAAGGCCGTCGACCGCATCATCAACGTGTTCCCTCAGGAGGAGCAGGAGGCGGTGCGCGGGGGCCTGGCCGAGTCGCTCCGCGGCGTGGTCGCTCAGCAGCTGCTGCGTCGCAAGGCCGGTGGCCGCGTCGCCGCGCTCGAGATCTTGTTCTCGACCTCGGGCCTCAGTTCCATGATTCGCGACGGAAAGACCTCCCAGATCACCTCCTCCATCCAGATGGGGAAGAAGATGGGGATGCGCGCGATGGACGACTCCCTGTGGGAGCTGCTGACCGAGGACATCGTGACCGCCGACGCCGCCTACGAGAAGGCGGTCGACAAGGCGGGCTTCCGCGACAAGCTTGCCGGCATCGGCATCGAGGTCGAGGGGTAACCGGCTCATCGCCGCCTCCATCCGTCTCGGCGCGTTCGAAGCCAGCTCCATCCTGGGGCGGGGGGGCATGGGCGAGGTGTGGCTCGGGCGCCATCGCGCGTCGGGGCTCCCGGTGGCCATCAAGACCATCCGCGCGAAGCGGCTGCGCACGGCGAGTTATCGCGCCGCCTTTGCGCGCGAGGTGCGCGCGGTCGCCGGGCTCTCGCACCCGGGCATCGTGCACATCTTCGATCACGGCGAGGTCTCCCCCGAGGCCGCCGAGCAGAGCCAGGGCAAGCTGGCGGCCGGAAGCTCCTATCTGGTGATGGAGCTCGCCACGGCAGGCAACCTCTCGGTGTGTCCGCCCGAGGACTGGCCGGGCCTGAGGGCCGCCCTCACGTCGATCCTCCAGGCCCTGGCCCATGCGCACTCGCGCGGGCTCGTGCACCGGGATCTGAAGCCCGCCAACGTCATCCTGTGCGGACCTGGGGACCTGGGCCAGGGCCTCAAGCTCGCAGACTTTGGCGCGGTGCACCTCCTCGATCTGGAGGACAGAAGGCAAGACGCCGGCTCCGTGGTGGGCACGCCGCAATACATGGCCCCAGAGCAGATTCTCGCCGAAGAGCACGCCATCGGGCCCGCCACGGACCTCTACTCGCTCGGATGCCTGGCCTGGTGGCTCTGCGCCGGAGAGCTGCCCTTCAAAGAGCCCAGCACGCACGGCGTGATGCGCGCACACCTGCGTCAGCAACCGCCCGCGCTGCGCCCGATCCTGCCCTTGGGCCCAGGCTTCGAGGGCTGGCTCCGACGTCTCCTGGAGAAGGACCCCGCGGACCGCTTTCTGTCCGCGGCTCAGGCCCTGGCTGCACTCGTGGCCCTGGACGACCCAGTCGTCGACACGGCACGCGCGGAGCCGCCGCCCTCCCGCCCCGCCGAGTCCACGGTCTGGCCGTCCGACGACCTGGGCACCCAACCGATGACCCGGACTCTCGAGGGGCTCGTGCCAGCGATGCCACGAGAGCCTCTCTGCCCACGGCCAGTCCTCCCGGTGCCCGCCTCGTGGCGCACTCCGACTCCGCTCCCCCCTGCTCCACTGCTCGATGCCGGCTTGGGCCTGTTTGGTCTACGCCAGGTCCCGCTCCACGGGCGGGGCCCCCTGCAGGACCAGCTCTGGGAAGCGCTGCGCAAGGTCGGGCGATCGGGACAGGGTCAGACCGTCCTCCTCCGTGGGACGGCGGGCCAGGGAAAGAGCCGTCTCGCCCGCTGGCTGATGGAGCGGGCCAGCGA
>JAGSHC010000020.1 GCA_023954745.1 Deltaproteobacteria bacterium
GGCGACGACGACGACGCCACCGGCGACGACGACGACGCCACGGGCGACGACGACGACGCCACCGGCGACGACGACGACTCGACCGCCCCCGGCGTCCTGATCTTCACCGCGGACCTCTCCAACCTGGGGAACGTATCCGGTGGCTCCAGCACATCGACGAACCTGTACTTCGAGAACGCCGGGGGCATGTCGATCGTGGTGCAGTTGACGCTCTCGGACCTCTCTGGCGCCTGGCAGATCCCAGGCTCGATCGTGAACGTGGCGCCCTTCTCCACCGAGAGCCGGGCCCTCACCTTCAACGCGCCGGTGACCCCCGGCACCTTCAGCCTCACGGTGAACGCCGACCACGACGGCAGCAACCCGTCGCCTCAGCAGCTCGTCTTCTCCGCCATGAGCGGCGGCGGTGGTGCCGTCGAGGGCAACTGCACGGACAACATCGACAACGACAGCGACGGCAACACCGACTGCGCGGACTCCGACTGCTCGAACGACCCCGCCTGCACCGGCGGCACCGACCTGTGCTGCAACACCATCGCGAACTTCAACTCGAGCAACTGCAACAATCAGGCTGTGTGGCAGTGCATCTGCAACGGCGACAGCTTCTGCTGCACCGGGTGGGACAGCACCTGCGCTGACTTCTACGTCAACGGCTACACGGGTGCACACGGCTCTGGGAGCTGCTCTCCCTCAGGGACCTGCGGCCCCTGATCGAGAATCCCCAGCTGGGGGAACCCATCCCGTTCGGCCGCTACGAGCTGCTGGAGCTCGTGGGTGAGGGTGCGATGGCGCAGGTCTTCCGGGCCCGCCGCATCGGGCCGTCCGGGTTTCGGAAGGAAGTGGCGATCAAGCGGCTCCGCCCGGGCACCGTGGGGCGCGACGAACGCATGCGCGAGGCCCTCATCAACGAGGCCCGCAACGGCGGTCTGCTTCGGCATCCCGGCATCGTGGAGATCCACGAGTTCGACGAGGTCGATGACGAGTGGTACCTCGCGATGGAGTTCGTCGACGGCTGGACCCTCGAAGAGGTGCTCTGGCGAGCGGCCTCCGAGGAGCTCCCACCTCAGCTTCGCTCGGACACAGGAGCGGCGGGGTTGGCCCAGGCGGTGGTGCTCGACATCGCCCGGCAGATGGCCCACGCCCTCGTGCACGCACACGAGGCACGAGACGAGCAGGGGCATCCGCTGGGACTGGTCCACCGTGACCTCAAACCCGCCAACGTCTTCCTGACTCGGGCGGGAGCAGCCAAGCTCGGCGACTTCGGCCTCGCGAAGTCCCGGGCGAACCTGCGTCAGACCACCGACGCCGACCGAACGAAGGGCTCGCCGCTCTATATGAGCCCCGAACAGGTATCCGGCGAGCCCGTCGATGGGCGAAGCGATCTCTTCGCCGTGGGCACCATCATCGTCGAGCTCTGTGTGGGGAGCACACCGTTCGAAGGCTCCACTGTCGCCAACACGCTCGTGCGTGTGATGGAAGCAAAGTGGGACGAGATCGAGGACGTCATGCGTCAGCGAGCTCCCGCCTTGCTACCCCTCTGCCAGCGCCTGCTTCAACAGGACCCGTCCGACCGCTACCCCTCAGCCCGCGCCCTCGCGGCCGAGCTGGACAAGTTCGCCGGCATGCAACCCCTCGGCTCAGCGTCGTCGATCCTCGCTCAGGCGATGCAGATGGACGAGCCCACGCGAGCCGTGCCCGCTGCAGACACGCGAGGCAGGACGACGGCGGGGATGAGCATCATCGAGGCCGCTCCTGGCGGGGGCTGGGGTCTGCTCGCCGCCCTGGTCCTGGTGTTGGGACTCCTGATGACGGCCTTCCTCTGGGTTCTGCGCATGCCAGAGACCTCGAGCGGAGACTTCGCAGGGATCCGCGCGCCGGTGGCCGAGGATCTTGCGCCGCTGGAAGCGCCCCCGCCACGCCTCAAAGCTCCCGGCACCGACGCATCTGTGGCGGTGGCCGTAGGCGACTCGTTCTTGCACGAGCCTCCCCAGACGGCCCGCCTCTGGGACGACCTTCATCTCCGCGTCACCCAGGCGGCCGCCGGCGAGTGGGAGTTGCGGGTGGCGTACCGCGTCCCCGGATCCAGCTGGCGGCTCCTGCCCCTCGGCTGCGAGGCCGCCACCTGTGCAGCGGCGCTGCCGGTGACGTCCAGCGACGGCATGGAGTACTACCTCGAGGCCGACGGGCCCGACGGGCAGACATGGTCGTACGGCGCCGAGACCCGCCCTGTGCGAGTCGCCGTCAGGTAGAGAGACCTACTGCGCGAGCAGCTTGCTCGCCCGGCGCGCAACGCGGGAGTCAGCGTCCGCGCTCAGAGTACGGAGCTGCGGGGCCGAGAGTGCGGAGCGGTCGAGGCGGTCGAGGGCGGAAAGAGCCCGCAGACGCACGCTGGCATCAGCATCCGACAGCAAGGGAAGCAACGCATCGGTGGCCTGCGCGTCACCGACCACTCCCAGAGACTGGGCAGCGGCAGCGCGGACTGCAGCCGAGGGATCGCTGAGGGAATCGACGAGAGCCGGAGCAACGACCGCGCCGTCGGCGCGACGCGCCACGGTCAGAGCGGCGACCTGCCGGACTTCGGCGTGGGAGTCGCGCAGCGCGATGGTGAAGCCCGCCTCGGCCTCGTCTGCGGCGACGCCGCGGAGTCCGAGGACCAACACCGCCCTCACGGAGCCCGCAGGCTCCTCGGCGAGCAACTCGACGAGGGCATCGCCCCAGTCTGCGGAGAAGCGGCCGACCACATCGGCGAGCGCGGCGCGCACGGGCTCCGGCTCCTCGCCATGGGCGAGACGGTCCAGGGCCAGGGGAAGCGCGGCCTCGGAGTTGAATTCGGGGCCCATGAACCGGAGGTGCCCGGCGCGGGTCGCCCGGGGCTGCTGGGCCTCGAGGCGGGTCCAGGTGTCGGGTTGGGTCTGCCACCCCTGGGTCAGCGCGACGGAGAGTCGCTCCTCCCAATCCGCGGCGAGGGCCGTGGTCGGGGCGAGGAGGGCGAGAACGAGGAGAGGAGTCAGGGTGTTCTTCATGAGCTCAGTCCTCATCCACGAGGGGCCGGATGGAGCGCCCCCAGTCTGACACTGGGGTGCGAATCACGTTGCTGCCGCAGTGCACCTCGCCCAGACCCATGTGATAGACCCAGAAGTCGTCGAGGAAGTGTAGTTCGTAGTCCGCAGGGAACAGCTCCCGCACCCGAGCAATCATCGGGTCCGTGCTCTGGTCGTCCAGATCGGTGCGGGTGAAGGGGTCGGCGAGGAAGATCTTCGTTGGCTCTCCCTCGAGGTTGGCCACGATGAGGTTCGCCATGCCAGGGATGAGGGCGGCGGTGGTCCCGCCGCAGCCTCCAGCCGTCTCGAAGAGCCCCGGAAGCCAGAGGATGTCCTCGTCGTCCAGATTGGCCTCCTCGCGGAGGATGTCGAGGTTCGGCTCGAGGTAGTCGTCCCAGAGGTCTTCGTTCAAGGCGCGGAGTCCGGCGTCGTTGACGATGTCGCCGACCGTGTCGTGGCCGTGCCCCTGGGCATAGAGAGGGAGCGGCGTCGCCGGGTCCATCGCGTCGAGGACCTCCCAGGCGCCGGGGATGTCCGTGTAGACGAGGCGCCAGCCCTTGGGCGCGCCCGGGTCCGGGATCCAGGACATGAACTCGTCGACGTGCCCGACGCAAAGCCAGCTCGAATCGAGCTCAAAGGGGGCCTGGACCACCTGGTCGCCGAACATGTCGCGGAGCTCGCGGACGACGTTCGACCCGCCGGAGGTGCCCCAGTAGACCTTGCCAAAGGGGTAGTGGACACCATCGACGGTCACCGGGGGGGTGGCCTCCAGGTTCCCGAAGGAGTCCTGGGAGTTGGCGTTGCCATCACCCCAGGTGCGCACGAGGAACTCAGGCCCCTCGAAGAGCTCTTCGGCGACAGGATCGAGACCACGGTCGCGAATCGAGTCGATGACGACATCGATGCGGGCTCCGTTGGCGCTGACCGACCCAAACTCGATCTCGTCCTGGAGCCAGACATCCCCGCCGTAGTCGAAGCCATCGACGGTGAGGAAGTCATCACCGAGCGCGTCCTGGTAGCCCTCGATGAGGGCGTCGTTGTTGAAGTCCGAGTACCTCACCGAGACCGCCATCACCTCTTCGGCGGGTTGGAGGTGCTGGTTCATCACCAGCGGAGCAGCGAGGGCTCGGAAGGAGATGGCGTCGATGATGTCGAGGTTGGACTTCAGGAAGACGATCTCGAAGGTCGCCTCAGACAGGAAGTCCCTGAACTCCACGTCGAAGCGCACGTCCTCATTCACGCGCTCGACGTCGAACTCGAGCGGCGAGTCGTCGCCGTCGTTCTCACCGAGGACGAGGCGTCCCGCTTGCCAGACCCGCACTTGCGACTCGCCGGACGTCATGCGCACGCGGAGCGGTCGGGCCGGGCGCACTGCGTTGGCCACCTCGGCGGGGATGAAGAAGGTGGCGAGGTCGTTGTCGTCCCGCGTCGAGAAGTCTCGCCAGTCGGGGTCACCGTTCTCGTTGTCGTCGTCGATGTTGGGCACGCCGACGATTCCGGGGAAGTCGTTCTCGGTCAGCTCCGAGAACGCCAGGCGGTCCGCACCGAAGGTCACATCCACTGTGGGCGTGCACCCGGCGGCGGCGAGGGTGGCGAGGGTGATCAACGCAGTGCGACAGATGTTCATTCACGCTCCAACAGCAAGGCGGACAGATGTCGCTCCTCACCGACGCAAGCTAGCGCTGTCCGGTTGCGACTGTGTCAAGGCTTTGATGCGTCGCCGCAAAGATGGTTGCGGGCCGCGACGGAGCGGGCGATTCGCTGCCCGCAATGCCGCGGAGCGGAGGCCACCTCAACTCCTGAGATGCAGGGGCGGGGAACGCGAGAAGCAAGAAGCCACGCGGGACGCGCACTCCGATTACGCAACCGGGTGGGCGCCGCAGGGGTCCGCGCCCCTTTGCCTCAGGACCAGTAGTGGAGCTTCATGCAGAAGACAGACCCACCGGACTTCAGGTACTCGCTCGTGTCGAGCAACACGATCTCGAGCCCGCGCGCCTCGAGGGCCGCGAAGGTCGACGGACAGCCGGGGTGCACGAGGAAGTGCTGCCCATCAGGGCAGTGTCCATTGCACACCATGTTCACGGCCTCGGCCTCTTGCACCGCGATGGCCTCGGGGTAGACCGCCTCGATCAGCGCGACCCCTTCGTCGGTGAAGGCCCCTGGGTAGTACAGCGCGCACTGGGAGTCGATGGGGCTGAGGCAAGTGTCGAGGTGATAGAAGCGCGGGTCCGTGAGCTCGAGGAGGACCACCGGCACTCCGGTCCACGCACTGATTCGCTCGTAGGCCGCCGTCGTGGAGCGCGGCCCAACCCCGCCGAGCAGCAACGCGCGCTCCGGGTGCCAGGAACCGTCGCCCGTTCCCTCGAACGCCCGCACGACGTAGGGGTCGAGACGCTCCAGGTGCAGGCCTCGCTCCTCCAACGCGGCCGCATAGGGCCGGATCTCAGGCTGGCGCCGCGACGACTTCATGATCGAGAGCACCGCCGACGGCCCCTCAGCGAGCAGCCCAGGGGGTACGGGGAGCGCCTGGTTCGCCGTGAAGACGAAGTCGGGCAAGAAGGGCTCACCCGGCAGGACCTCGACTGGATCCGACAGCGTCTCGTACGCGCGCCGCAGGCTCAGCCACTGCTGACGAGCCAGAAGGCGATCAACCCCCTCGACGTATGCCGCCATGTGGGGGTTGATCACGTACTCCACGTCGTAGAACTCGGGCTCGACGAGGAGGATGCGGTTGGGACGAGGGATTCGAGGCAACGCCTCGATGTCTGGAAGCTCGGCGACCGTGCGAATCAACTGCATGGTGAGCCGCTCGGTCTCTCAGAGCACCGTGAACGGGTAGCGCACCTGCTGGGTATCACCATCGAAGGGCGGGAAGTTCAGCTGATTCACTTCCTTGCTCACGCACTGGTCGAGGGCCGTCCCGGCGAAGCGAGAGGTCGTGATCCGTGCGCGACTCACCCCACCATCCGGGGCGATGCTGAACTTGAGGTAGATCTTCCCGGAGATGTCCGTGCCGCGCGCCTTCTCGAGGGTGAAGCAACGGTTGATGTTCGCGTTGTTGCGAATGATCGTGTCGATCACGAACGGGCTCGGGCCGGCGGAGCTTCCCCCGGTGCTCTTCTCTTCGGGAGGCGCGCCGGGACCGACGGGCTTGTTCGGGCGCGTGAGGCCTCGAGGGGTCGGCTCCTCCTTCTTCGGGGCCGGCGTCGGCTGCTCCACCTTGCGGGGAGCGGGCGTGGGCTCGGGCTCCCGAACCGGAGCGGGCGTGGGCTCCGGGGCCGCGGTGGGCTCCTCATCGGAGAACTTGCGGGCCTCTTCACGCTCAGCGGCGGTCAAGCCGTCGTTGGGCGTGGCGGGCTCGGCGCTCGCGGCCTCGGGGGCGGTCTCGCCGGGAGCCGCAGGATCCGCGACCGGCTCTGGGGCTGCAGGGCTGGGGTCCTCCAGGGGAATCCCGCCGAGGCTGTCGGCGGGCTCGGGGGTTGCCCCCGCCCGGGTATGGGCGAGGAAACCAAGCGCGCTGCCCACGAGCAAGCCCAGGAACAGGGCGATCCCCGCCTGACCCGCTTTGCGACCGCGCTGCGAGAGAATCGGCAGGAAGAGGCACGCCGTGGCGGCAAATCCCGCGAGTGCAATCCCCAGGGTGCTGACCGGCGGAGCGGCGAGGGTCGCCCCCACACCGAAGAGCCCAAGGGCGCCGAGACCGGCGATGACGCCGAGCTCCGACGAGCCCGACGCGGACGCAGGGGCAGGGGCGGCAGCGGCGGCCGTCGCTGCGGCCGCCAGGGCGTCGTGCTGACCGGTCTGAAGCTCCGGAGGGATGATCGACGAGGCAGGCTGACCCTTCTTTGGGGGCGCCGGCGCCGTCATCGGCGGCACGGTGGGCACCGCCGGCAGGTTGCCGGTGGAGGGAGCACCTCCCGGACGCATGCCCGGCTTCGAAGGAGCCGGGGAGCGCGGAGCGCCGTGCTTCGCCGGGGGAAGCGGCATCTGAGGTACGACCGCCGGGGGCGGGCGGCTCATGGGGCGCGTCGCATCGTCCTCGTTGGAGGGAGGCGCGGGAGGCACACCGGGCTTCTTGGGAAGCGGGGGGAGATCCGGGCGGGGCCCGTGATACACGGCCGTCGCCGGAGCGTCCTTCGGAGGAATGCCGGGAGGACCGACCCTCGGAGGAAGCGGCGGGACCGGGGGCGAGGCACCGGTGGCCGGGCTCAACGACGCCGGGCGCGGAGGCGCGACCGGCTGAACTCCGGGCAACGAGATCGCGCGAAGCTCGGCCGTCAGGCTCCCGATGGCGGGGACCTTTCCGGTGCTCGCGCCGACCTTGTCCAGGCCCTCGACGGACTTGATGACGGTGCGCTCCTCCGCCTCGGACGGGCGGGCGGCAGCAGCAGCAGCCCGGGCACTTCCGGGCTTGTAGATCACAATCTTGTGCCCGCACCGCTTACAGGTAGCCTTGTTGACTTCCTTGCTCAGCTTGGAATCGGCGATCTTGTAGACAGCGCCGCAATTGTCGCAGACGACTCGCATGTCTCTCCCACGAGGGCACGTATGGGGGCGGGGGGTCGGTCGGGCGTGGCGCGCTTCTTCCCTCGCGCGCTCGCCGGGGAAGAAAGATCCCGCGTCGAGCCTGCGGTTTTATGCCAGTCAGGGCGTCGCGTCAATGGAGCTGTGCCGAACATGTAGCCCGGGGACAGGTGAACCCACCCCTGGGACCGAACGAATCCGGGGGAATCGGGTAGTCTCCGCGCCGTGTCGCAGACCAGGGCGAAACCGCGGAAGTTCATCGCCGTCGCTGGGAACATCGGCGCTGGCAAGTCGACCATGGTCGACTTCTTGTGCAGCACCTACGGCTGGCGCCCGTTCACCGAGCCCAACCTGCTCAACCCCTATCTCGATGACTTCTACGGCGACATGTCCTCCTGGGCATTTCATAGCCAGATCAGCTTTCTCGCCCACAAGTTCCGCATCCACATGGAGGTGATGGCCGAGAAGCAGACCGTGGTCCAGGACCGCACGATCTATGAAGACGCCGAGATCTTCGCTCGGTACCTGTATCAGGCGGGCTACATCAACGATCGCGACTACGGGACCTACACGGATCTCTACGAGGCCATGAAGCGCGCCCTCGCGCCCCCCGATCTCCTCATTCGACTCGACTGCTCCGTTCGCGCGGTCCGGCTGCGCATCCGAAAACGCGGCCGCCCCGAAGAGCAGGACATCCCACTGAAGTACATCAAGTCCCTCCAGGCGCTCTACGACGACTGGTTCGATCGCTACGACGCATCCCCCGTGCTGGTGATCAACACCGAGCGGCTCGACTACATCGGGGACATGGTCGATCGCCTCGAGGTGCGCCAGGCCCTCGAGCCCTTCCTTCTATGAGGTGGCGCGCGCGCCAGATCACCCTGGGCCTCACCTTCGCGCTGCTCGTGGCGTGTCCAAAGAAGGCACCGGAGCTGGTCCCCCCTGCGCCGGGACAAGCGCCGATCGATGGGCTGCTCGCCTTGGCAGAGCGCACGCGGGCCGATCTCGCCCTCCCCCGGGCCGACGAGGCCGGCTACCACGTCCCCACCTCCTACGACGCCATCGACAAGGCCCTCGCGGAGCCCCTCGCGATTCCGAGCCTCGGCGCCTCCCTTGGCGTAGCCCTCGACGGAGCCAACGACCCTGCCTCCCTCTTCGCGGCCCTGGAGCCCGTGGACCCTGCCGGCAGCAACGTCGAGCTCCCCGCCGGAGCGGAGCCGAACCCGCCAGGCGATCGCCGCGTGGTGGGACTCCCCCTCCCCTCGGAGCTCGTGACCTCGCCGCGCTGGCCGGTGCGGATGCAGCACTTGCCCGCTCCTTGGCCCGAGGCCATCGCTGAGCTGGCGCTGCTCCTCGAGGAGATCGACGAGAACGCGGCCTCCTGGGACCGACGGGGCCACGCGCCCACCCGCCCAGCGCGCGCCGCCGAGGAGTACTTCATCGACGGAGAGACCGGCGACTACCGCTTTCTCACCCACCCCGTGGGAGTGCAGCTGGAGTTCCTGGCGCACGCCGGGACCCTCGACCACGCGGCCATGAGAGACGACGCGCAGCGGGTGCTCGACGCAGCCCGCGCCTGGGCGCCCCGTCTGCAGGAAGCCGCCGCCGCCTTGCCCGAGAGCGACGGCCCGCTGCTTCAGTTGGAGACCGCCCTCGGCGCGGTCATCCTCGGCAACCTCGGTCCCGACAACTACGAGAGCGACGCGCTGCTGATCATCGACCCGGGGGGGCGGGACCGGTGGACCGCCGGGGCTGGCTCCAACGTGGGCATCCCCGGCCGCGCGGCCCTGGCCCTCGACCTCGGCGGCAGCGACTCCTACACCGCGCGTCGCGCTCACGCTCAAGGAGCAGGCTTCCTGGGTATCGGGGTGCTGGTCGACGCCGGCCCCGAAGGGGATCGCTATCTGGGGATGAACCAGGCGCAGGGCGCGGGGTTCATGGGAGTCGGCGTGCTCTGGGATGCCGGCGGCGACGACGGGTACACGGCGGCGGGCTTCGCCCAGGGAGCAGGGACCTTCGGAATCGGTCTGCTGGTCGACGAGGCCGGTGACGACTCCGCCGCCGCGCAAGGGCGCGCCCAGGGCTTCGGAAGCACTGGTGGGCTCGGCGCGTTCATCGACTTCGCCGGGAACGACCAGCGACGCCTCGGCACGAGCGGGGAGCGACTCCTCGGTCCGGGAGGCGGAGGAGGACAGGGGGCGGGCTTCGGTACGCGACCGTTCCCGTGGTCCCTCGATGCGTCCATCCACGGCGGAGTGGGGCTCCTGTACGACCGCGCGGGCAACGACTCCTACTTCGGCCGCGGGTTCGCCCAGGGCGCCGGGTGGTTCCTCAGCCTTGGGCTGCTGCTCGAGCGCGCGGGGCGCGACCGCTACACCGGCCAGGAGTGGTCCCAGGGAGCGGCGAACCACCTCGCGGCCGGCCTGCTTCAAGACGCGGGCGGGAACGACATCTACAGCGCCGCAAGGTTCTCCCAGGCGGCAGCGTCCGACCGGTCGGTGGCGATCCTCCACGACCAGGGCCCCGACGCCGACGGCTATCGCCTCGGCTCCATTGGCCCCGGAACGCAGGGGGAGGGCCGCGCCGGAATGGGATGGGCGAGGCAGAGCCGCGCCCTGGCCATGCTCGTGGACGAAGGCGGCGACGACGTGCGCCGCGCGAACCAACAGGCTCTCGCCACGGGGGTCCCCGCCGCCGCAGAAGGAGAAGACCCCCTGGCGGTCCTTCTCGATCTCGGTGGGGTCGACAGCTACGAGCTCGGTCTTGTGCCTGCCGGCACCAACCCCGCCGACGGCGCCGCCTGGTTCTCGGGCACCGTCGGTGTCGCTCAGGACGTCGATCCCGCGGCCGCTGGCGTGCTCCCCATCGCGGGCTGGTCCCCCTGGCCAACGACCGCCGACGCCGGCTTCTCCTGGGCGGGCCCTCTGGACTCCCTCCCGGCCCCACCCTTGGTGGACGGGGACCTCGACGGCGGCCCGGCCTCGCTTCAGCGCTGGATCGAGGCGCGGGGCCGCGAGTGGTTGGTCGCACTCCCCGAGGAGGACGACGTCGCGCTCGAGCGGGTGCGGGAGGCAGCCCGCAAGGACCGGTCGGCGCGGGTCCGACGTGCGGCGGGGCTGGCTCTGCTCTCCGCCGAGCTGCCCGAGGGGCTCGACGCGGTCATCGACTCTCTCAGCCTCTACTCGGCGGACCACGATCCCGACACACCAGCGGGGTCTCTTGCAGGGCGTCTTCAGGCACTCACGGGCCAGGAGCACGGGTTCGATGCCGCTGCCTGGAAGCTGTGGTGGCAAGGGGCCCGCAGCAGCAACCCCCTGGAGGCCCGCCTCCCCGGCTGGCGGCTCCTCGAGCGCGCGCGGCTAGCGAGCTCGGGCGGAGATCCCGTACAGGCCGCTCAACTCTGTGACCAGGCGCTCGACATGTCCGGCGGGGCCCCAGGCATCCGTCGATTCGCCGGCTCCATGATGGGCCGGTGGGCGGCGCTCCTCGCGAACCCCGAGACCGGAGCGCTCTACGATCCCGCCGTCTCCGCCGATCTCGCGCGGCGCGCCCTCCAATGGGACCCTGGCGGGGCCACCCACTTCGCCACTCTCGGTCGCGCCCTCGAAGCGCTGGGCGAGGTCGACCTGGCCAAGCGAGCCGCCCAACAAGGCACGCTCGCCGACCCCGACGACCCCGACATCAACGCCCTCCGACGACGCCTCGGCCTCGAGCCCGAGGAAAAGTGAGCTCGCAGCGTGCCGCCGATGCGCGGTGAACGCCCGTGGCGTCGTAGCTACTATCATCCCCACTGATGCCGTTCCTGCTTCGAGTCGAGCTGCCGCTGGCCCGCCTCCCCTCGCTCGGGGAGGTGCTGGACCATCTCGGCTCCGTGTTCGAGACCACGGTGCGGCTGGACGAGGACGCCGAGCGGGCCATGAAGCGCGGACTGCGCGCAGCGTCGTGGTGTCCCTGGCCCATTCGCACGCTCGGGCTCTACGTCGAGGGAGCCTCCTCCCGGGGGACGGAGGTCGCTCTGAACCGCCGGCCCGAAGGCGTCGAGGTGCAGATCTGCCAGCACGTGATGGGCACCTGGACCGACTGGCGCATGACCCTGGAGCTGGCGATCCATCTCGCTGAGGCCGGCGATGGATACGCGAACCTTCAAGGGGGTGGTCGGGTCTCGATCAGCGGCCTCAGACGCCGCTACATCGAAGACAGCGAGCAGTACGACCGCGAGTTGCTCGCCGGACTGGACGCCATCCAGCGCGCAGTCGAAGACCAGCAACGCACCGTCCGGCTCGGTGGCCCTCGTGGCACAGCGGCGGTGGGCCCCCGCACCTGGGCCCGGATCTCCGTCGCTCACGAGGAGCCCGAAGAACGGGCCGAGGCGGTGGTCGAGGCGCTGCTCGCCTCCCTTGACGCGCGGGGCTTCGAGGGCTTCTACCCCGCAAACCTTCTGTGCCTCGATGGCCGCACGGGCAGAGAAGTCCTCGCTTCCTTGCTCCCGCCTGACGTGAACACGCTCTTGCGAGACCCCGAGTACGTGCTCTTGAGCGCGGACCTTGAAGCCGGCCCCCGAGAGCCGCTCAAGGTCCTCCCCTTTGACCGCCTCGATGCCGCGTTTCCAGGTCGTGTCCACTGGATCGATGACTGCACCGCAGCCGTCGCAGCGATTCCGCGATCGCAGTGGGTGAACCACATCGCCAACCTCGATGCCATGCTGACCCCCTTGAGTGAACTCCTCGATGGCCCTCCTGAGGAGGGCGAGCCCGAAGCCTGGCGACGCTTCGTGCCCGACGACGACTCCACCTCCCGCCCTTCCTAGGACCCTCTTTGTTCACAGTCGCGAACCTCGGTCGCATCTGCGACATGCTCGTCGAAGACGGGCTCATGCATCAGGGCCAGGTCAAGGACGTGCTGGCCCGGTACTCCATCCAGGAGAAGCGCATCCTGATCAAGCGCCGCACCGAGCTGCGCAAGGCCATGGGACGGCAGCGCGTTCCGTACACCGTGGGCGAGATGGAGATCATCGCCTCCTTCGCGTTTCCCATCCCCAACCGGGAGGGGAAGCTCACCGAGCAGGTCATCACCGAGTGCGTGGCGCGTCACCTCTCGATGCCCTTCATGCTGCTCGACCCGCTGCAGCTCGACTACAAGATGATCACGAGCACCTTCCAGGGCGCCTTCGCCGAGCGGAACATGATCGTCCCTGTCGCGAAGACCCGGAAGACCCTGACGATGGCGGTGGCCAACCCCTTCGATGAGCAGCTCATCGAGTCTCTGCGGGGATACACCGGCCTCGAGATCTCCACGGTGCTCTCTCCGAAGAGCGACATCACGCGCGTGATCATGGAGTTCCACGGCTTCAAGAAGTCGGTGGACGCAGCGGCGAAGCAGTTCAGGAGCGAGCTCACCGAGCTGGGCAACCTCGAGGCGTTCTCTCGGATGAAGGCCGTCGAAGACATCGACGCGTCCGACAAGCCCGTCGTCCAGGCGGTGTGGTTCCTCTTCAACTACGCGTTCGACCAGCGCGCGTCCGACATCCACATCGAGCCGAAGCGAGAGACGTCCGAGGTGCGCCTGCGCATCGACGGAGTGCTCCATCGCATCCACGTGATGCCGAAGGCCGTGCACCGGGCGGTCATCTCTCGAGTGAAGACCCTGGCTCGGATGGACATCGCCGAGCAGCGGAGGCCGCAGGACGGCCGCATCAAGACCAACTTCAAGGACGCCGAGATCGAGCTGCGCGTCTCCACCGTGCCCACTGCGTTTGGTGAGAAGGTGGTGATTCGCGTCTTCGACCCCGAGGTGTTGATGCAGGAGGTGGGCTCGCTCGGGATGTTCGCCAACGAGCAGGAGCAATACGAAGGCTTCGTGGCCCGAACGAACGGGCTCGTCCTGGTCACTGGCCCCACGGGCTCGGGCAAGACCACCACGCTGTACAGCACGCTCTCCTACCTGCACTCGCCCCAGGTGAACATCACCACCATCGAGGACCCCATCGAGATGGTGCGCGAAGAGTTCAACCAGATCGCGGTGCACCCGCGCATCGGACTCACCTTCGCCACGGCGCTCCGCAACATCCTCCGCCAGGACCCGGACATCGTCATGGTGGGCGAGGTACGGGACAAGGAGACGGCGGACAACGCAATTCAGGCCGCCCTCACCGGGCACCTGGTCCTGAGCACGCTGCACACCAACGACACCGCCACGAGCATCACCCGCTTGCTCGACCTCGGGGTGCTGCCCTTTCTGTTGAGCTCGGTCTGTGTCGGGGTCGTGGCCCAGCGCCTGGTGCGCACTGTGTGCAAGAACTGCAAGGTCGACACCCTGCTCACGCGGGACCAGATCCTGAACCTCGACATCAAGGGTGCCGAGGGCCGGAAGCTCAAGATCAGCTACGGCGAGGGCTGCGCGCGATGCCGTGGTACCGGCTACGACGGCCGCACCGGCGTGTTCGAGGTGATGCCGATCAACGACAAGATCAGGCAGCTCATCGTCGCCCAGCGGAGCGCCGAGGAGATCAAGCGTGAGTCGCTCTCCGAGGGGATGGTCACGTTGAGGGACTACGCCATCAAGAAGATGGCCATGGGTCTGACGACCTACGAAGAGGTCCTCCGGGTCACCACGGAGTAGCCCTGGGGAAGTGGACAACACCACCGCCGGCGACGACTACCGCCCGGTGGCGCGACCGGGGACCTCGCGACCCTCGAGTTCAACCGTCAAGTCGTTGGCCGAGGTCGCCGTCAGCTCAGCCGCCGCGGACCGCCCACCACCGGCCGTCCTCGCCCATGACGAGACGCGTCGGTCCGTCGACGGAGTGCTCCGCGGGATAGAGCTCATCCCCTGGGAGGAGGATGGTCATTGAGCCGTCGACCTCCTGAAACCTCGGAAGGACAGGGCGCACGGTGCGTCTGGCAGCCTCGTCGAGGACCCTCTGCACGCCCTCGAAACGGGCGAGGTCCCACAGGGTGTGCCAGGTGGGCGGAGCGAAGACCATCTCCCCTTCGCCATAGCGGTCCAGGGCGACGCGCGGGTCGACCCAGGCGCTGGCCGTCACCTCGTAGGCGTCGTGGCTCAGCGCGGCGTTTGCTGGGACCCGGGCCACGAAGAACCACGCGTCGAAGCGCTTGCGCTCGAAGGTCGGGGTGATCCAGCGAGACCAGGACTCCAGGGCCGACGGGTCCTCCAGGCGGAAGAGCGCCTCCTCCTCGACCTCGCGCGCCGCCGCCACGAGATGGGCACGCGCAGCCTCCAGGTTGAGATCACCCGAGAATCGAGCCAGCAGGGAGGGCTCGTCGAGGTCGATGGTCCCCGCTGCATCCTCCGGGTCGACGCGCCCGCCGGGAAAGACATAGGCACCGGGCATGAAGGACGACTTCATCGACCTGCGCACCATGAAGACCGAGTAGCCCGAAGGGCCCGAGTCCTGCCGCAGGAGCAACACCGTCGCGGCGGGGAACGGAGCGGGAGTGTTCAGGGGGTTACTCCTCGGGGCTGCCGATGGCGGTGACCTCGGTCACCAACTCGGTGAGGCGCTCCGCGTGGCGCGGGTCGACGCCCAGAGTCGGTAGGATCCCGTCGGCGAACATGCTGGCGAGTCCGTGGGCCAGCGCTCGGCCGGCGATCTGAACAATCAGTGGGTGACGGGTGGGAACTGGCTGGCCGGAGTCCATGAGGGATGCCAGCCCCGCCCACATGGCCGCCTCTTCGGGGTTCGCGGTCGAGCCCACGACCTCGGGCTCGGTCATCAGCCGATAGAGGGCAGGGTTCTCGGACGCCCAGCGCACGTACTCGATCCCCACGGCGCGAAACGCCTCGGTGGGGCCAGGCTGGCCGGCCGCTGCTGCATCCAGGGAATGGCGAAACTGCTGAGAGGCTTCCGCGCCCATGGCCGCGAGGAGATCCGCCCGGTCCTTGAAGTGCCGATACGGAGCCCCGGAGCTCACTCCCGCCTTTCGGGCGGCCTTCGCCATCACCACGGCTTGCACCCCGCCCTCTTCGAGGAGCTCGAAACAGGCGTCGAGTACTGCCCTGCGCAAGTCCCCGTGGTGGTAGCTGGTCTTCTCGGAGGGCATCGCGCCGACTCTAGCCCGACGAAACCAGCGTTGAAATGTAACCACACCTTACTTAATCTGTCGGCCGCAGAATCGAGGTCGCTCATGAATGCTCTGGCTGCTCCGCCACACCCACTGCATCGCACGCTGTCCCGCCCGCACGGCTACGAGCCCCTCGTGATCGAAGGCGCCTTGCCCGAGGCCCTCTCCGGGACGCTGTTCCGCGCGGGTCCCGGCATGTTCGAGCGCTTCGGGAAGCCCTACGCCCACCCCTTCGAGGCGGACGGCGCCGTCACGGCGGTGCGCTTCGGTCGCGGTGTCGCCCACGGCGCCTCGCGCCTGGTGCAGAGCGCGGCGTACCGGGAGGAGGAAGAGGCGGGCAAGCCCCTGTACGGCTCCCCCGCGAGCTGGTTTCGCCGCGTCGGCAACGCTTGGAAGGGGCGAATCAAGACGAGCGGAAACACGTCTGTCCTTCACTGGCAAGGACGCCTCTTCGCGCTGATGGAGGCCGGCCTTCCGCAGGAGATGGAGCTCAGCGGCCTCGGTACCCTCGACGCCACGGACCTCGACGGAGTGTTGAACACCTCGTTCTCTGCGCACCCGCACCGCATCGCGAAGCGCCGCACGACGATCAACTTCGGGCTTCGCTACGACAAGAAGATGCACGTCGATCTCTTCGAGCTGCCCGACGCCGGTCCGGCGAAGAAGTTGGGCTCCTTCGAGGCGCCGTGGATGGCGATGCTGCACGACTTCGTGGTCACCGAGAACCACGCGGTGTTCGTCATCGGGCCCGCCCGGCTGGTGCTGTGGCGGGCGCTGCTCGGTTCCAACGACTTCGGCAAGCTCTTCGAATGGAACCCCGAGATGGGGGTGCAGGTGGTCGTGGTGCCCCTCGCGGATCCGGGCGCCCACAAGCGGTTCGACCTCGACCCCTTCTGGGTCTGGCACTTCGGAAACGCCTACGAGAACGGCAGCGGCAAGATCGTCCTCGACATGTGCCGCTACGACGACTTCGGGTCCCTGGGCGCCATCGCAGCGCCGGAGAAGGAGCTCGCGCCTCCGCTGCTTCACCGCATGGTGATTGACCCACCGTCAGGCGACGTCCGCATCGAGCAGCTCTGGGACCAGTTCTGCGAGTTCCCGACCATCCATCCAGACCTGGCCGGACGCGCGCACTCGAGGCTCTGGATGCTCTCCGAGCGACCGGAGGGTCAGGGGATCACGCGCTTCAGTCTCGACACCCTGCGCGCCCGGACCTGGGAGGCACCCCCTGGGCACCTCGTGTCCGAGCCGATCCCCGTCCCCAAGACCGCGGGAACCGACTCGGCTGCGTTCCATCTCGAGAACGCGGTGTGGGTCCTCACGCTGGTGTTCGACCCGGACCGTGATCAGTCGTACATCGCAGTGCTCGATGGAGAGCGACCCACGTCGGGACCGGTCGCAAAGGTCTGGTTCGATCAGCCGCTTCCCCAGACCTTTCACGGGGCCTGGGTGCGGGGAGGCGCGACGGTCAGCTGACCTGACGCTGCCCCGACCACTCTTCGGTGGCTTCGCCGTCCTCGAAGGTCGTCACCGCCAGGGTGGCTCTACTGCAGACCCACGAGCTTCTTGAAGCGCTCGTGCTCGTGCAGCGAGGCGAGGTCCGGGTCGTGCCGGGCATAGGACAGCTCAGAGAAGCCGAGGTCCACGGCTTGCTGGAGCATGTGGAGCGCCTTGTCCTGCTCGTCACCGAGGGCGTAGAGGCACGCGAGGTTGTAGGACGCGATGGCGTTGGCTGGCTCGAGCTTGAGCAGCTCCTCGAGGAGGGTGCGGGCGCCGTCGAGATCGCTGGCGCGATAAGCCTCCACGATCTCGTCGTCGATCTCGTCGGCCCGCGCCCAGAGACGAAGCTCGTCGTCGGAAGGCGCGGTCCACCGCCGGTCGCGAGCTGAAGCGAGCTTGGTCGACGGGGTCGCGACGCCTCCCTGATACCAATATGCGACCGTGGAGAGACGGTCGCTTCGGGAGTTGTCTGGTCCGCGCTCCACCGTCAGCTCGATGCTCTGGGCGAAGGGAATCGGGTCCTGCACGTGAAACCGGTACATCGACGTGCGCGCCTTGGCGCGGCCGCCCTCCGCGAGGGTGGCGCCCGAGTACGGATTGCTGTGCGCATTCACGCCGAACATGTTTCCGAAGTAGCGCAGCAGCTTCTCTGAGCCCGCGCCCCCGCGTGCGTCTCCGTCGACCGTGAAGCCGACTCGACCCGCAGCCACGTTCCCGGGCTCCGTGGCCTGGACCACGACCGACAGACCGACATAGTGACCCGCGCCGGTCGTGCGAAGGGCCGTCAGGGGTTTCTCAGACGCCTCACCCACCGACTGGGAGTAGGTGGCGTGGAAGTGGAGGGGCGCCGGGCCCACGGGAGCGTTGTTGTAGTCCACCTCCCAAGCGAGCACGCGGGTGGCGTGCACGCCCTCGTTGTCGAGAGTGATGGACGCCCTCGACGCGAAGGGCATGGCCCAGAAGGAAGTGAACGACCGACCGCCCGACTGCACCACCATCGGGAGGGAGGAGAGGTTCTGCCGCGCGCCCGGACCGACGGCGAAGAAGTCGCCGATGGGGGCCTCCACGGCAGCGACGTCAGAGTCCTCCCACCGGATGCGCAGCACGATGTCGCGCCAGTAGGTCTCGGAGCCCTCGATGGCGATCCAGATGCGGTCGACCGTGCCGGGACCATCGAGCTCGGCAAGGACGATGGAGCCGCCCGCTTCGAGGACTGGCTCTGCTTCGAGATCCGACGACGAGACCCGCCCAAATGTGCCGGACTGCGGCTGGGCCAGAGCGCCCAGGCTGTCAGTCGCCGGGGCCATCGCGGGCGGAGGCGGCGTGGGCGCCCGCTTGCGAGCGTGAGCCGGCGTCGAGATGCAGAGGGCCAGGGCGAAGAGCCCCACGGTGGTCAACAGACGGTGCAGAGGCATGCGGTGAGTCTATCAAGGGGGCGGCGAGATCCGCACTCGTTCCGACCGAGCGGCCGAGGCGTGACCGGACCGTTGTCCGCCGCTCGTGAGGAACCCCTGCGCCCTGGGGGCCCGGGTGGGTCCTCGGTCAGCGGGAGGGCCTCAGTTCCATGAGAAGGCCCTAGTGGATGATCTCGTCGTCGGGGGTGTCGCCGGGCTCGGTGTAGATGATGGTCTGCTTGTAGCCCTGCGGAAGCGGCGTGCTCTCCATGCTCCACCCAGTCCCGAAGAGCGCGGTGTGTACGGACATCTGCGCGGCCACCGCTGCTCGGCGGGCCTCG
This sequence comes from Deltaproteobacteria bacterium, assembly GCA_023954745.1. Classification (GTDB taxonomy): domain Bacteria; phylum Myxococcota_A; class UBA796; order UBA9615; family UBA9615; genus JAGSHC01. Next base: position 18,879 of record JAGSHC010000020.1, read on the forward strand.
GCCGCGGCTTCGCGGGCTTCCATCGCCGACACCTTGGTGTGGAACGCGCGACGGCGGCGGAACGCGGCGATGAGGAAGATGAGCGCGCCGGCGCCCCAGGTCACCCCGGAGCCACCGATGACCGGCAAGAGCGCGTGCCAGAAGGTGATGCGGCCTCGCCAGGCGTCCTCGAGAGCGCTCAAGCGCTGTCCGGTGGCGCGCTCGAGGGCCGCGTCGACGCTCACGCCGGAGCTCAGCTCGGCGATGAGCCGGGGGAGCACGTCCTCGCCGCGGTCAGCGAGGTACGCGACAAAGTCCGAGGACTGGGCGTAGGCGAGGCCAGCGCGGCCCGGGCTGCGAGGCCAGCGGTGCGTGATGTCCTCGAGGTCCAGGAGCGCGCCGCCGAGGGCCGCTTGCACCAGTGTGGCGTGGCCCTGGGCGTCCATCTCGCCAGCGAAGAGCTTGGCCGATCCTTCGTTGAGCCAGCGGGGGATCTCTCGGTCCCCAAAGGCGCGACCGAGGACGACATGCACCAGCTCGTGCACGAAGACCTTGTCGATGGGGTCCGCACCGACGTGGGGCATCCGCGAGCGGAGGTAGACCTCGCCGCGCTCCCAATAGGCGGTGCCGGCGGCCCAGGACGGGGGGGTGCCCGGCTGCGCGGCGGCGAACTCCGCGAAGGTCGGGGACAGGACCACGTCGATGACCCGCGGGCTCTCGATGCCCGTCTTGGACGCGATGCTGCTCAGAGCAGCGGGGCCCCGAGCTGCGAGCACGGCGGCGATGCCTTCGTCCTTGGCCCGGAAGTGGAAGCGCAGGCTTCCCGCGGTAAGAGACTCGTACCCCGGCGCGGTGGGGGGTGCGGCGCTGGCGAAGCTGGGCAACGCGAGAGCGAGAAGGAGGACAGCAGTGGGGAGGAAGCGGCGCATGGGTAGGTACTTCGTCACACCACAGTAGCTTCGCAAGAGGGCCGATCGACCCGGAACTGCCCGTCCCATCGGACAGGCGGGTGCCCCGCTTCTCGTCTCGAAGGAGAGGTCGTTTATCCTCACGGCATGCCGCAACGCCCCAAGGTTCACCTCGTTGATGGGACGTATGAGCTGTTCCGCAGCTACTTCGGCTCGCCGGCCCGCACCAACGCTGAGGGCGCCCAGGTCGGGGCCCTGCGCGGAATCCTCCACTCGATGATCGGCCTGCTTCGACAGGAGGATGTGACTCACGTGGGTGTGGCCTTCGACCACGTCATCGAGTCGTTCCGCAACGACATGTTCGCCGGGTACAAGACGGGAGCGGGCGTGCCCGTGGAGCTCAGCTCCCAGTTCCATCCGGCGGAGAGGGTGTGCCGGTCTCTGGGTCTGGTGGTGTGGCCCATGGTGGAGTTCGAAGCGGACGACGGCATTGCCAGCGCGGCCGCTCGCTTCGCGGCGGACGAGGACGTTGGCCAGGTGGTCATCTGCACCCCTGACAAAGACATGGCGCAGTGCGTCATCGGCGACCGGGTGATCATGGTCGACCGCATGCGGAAGAAGCAGCTCGACGAGGATGGAGTCCGGGAGAAGTTCGGGGTGTCTCCGGCGTCCATCCCCGACTACCTCGGGCTCGTGGGGGACGACGCGGACGGCATTCCCGGGATCCCTCGATGGGGTGCGAAGTCCACCGCCGCGGTGCTGCGGGAGTACGGGCACCTGGAAGCCATCCCCGACGACGTCAGCGCCTGGACCGTCAAGGTGCGCGGCGCGGCCACCCTGGCCGGCAACCTCGCCGCCCGTCGGGGGGACGCGATGCTGTACCGCGACCTGGCAGTGTTGCGGACGGATGCGCCGACTCCCGAGTCGCTGGAGGCCATGCGCTGGACCGGTCCCGCAGACGACTTCGAGGCTGTGTGCGACTGGCTGGGAGACCGACGCGCGCCGAGCCGAGTCCCCGCGGTGAAGTAGCCGAGGGGCGTCGGGGGGACGCGTCCCCGCAGGGCGGCGAGTGCGACGCAATCTGTGACACCCGAGAGCGGATCCATCCCCTAGCGTTCCTTCGAACCGAGCGGCGGGCCTTTGCCGGCGCTCCCACCAAAGGAACTGACTCATGAAGCACCTCGCCCTCTCGATTCTCCTTGTGGCCGCCATGTCCTCGACCGCCCTCGCCGGCACGATTCGCGTGCAGAACGGCGACAGCAAGACCCACACCATCGAGCTGAAGTGCAGCGGCTCGAGCAAGAAGGTCGAGATCAAGGCCTCCACCACGGCGTCGTACACCTTCCACTCGACCTCGGACTCGTGCGACATCGTCGGCGGGTCCATCGAGTTCCCCACCAAGGAGCTCGAGGACGGCCAGAAGTGGACCATCAAGGGCGACGAAGCGAAGCCCTCCTAGAGGCCTAGCCCCCGACGAGAGGCCTAGCCCCCGAAGATCTCGCTCAACTCTTGCGGAGGAATCACCTCCATCTGCTCGTAGGTGCAGTCGGCCGGCTCCTTGTCGGGCCTCCAGCGCTTGAAGTGGCCCGGGTGTCGTAGGCGTCCACCGTCGAACTGGTTGAAGCCCACCTCAGCCACCAATCCCAGTCGCAGCGGCTGCCAGGACAGGTCCTTCCCGCCGTTCCAGCGGGACTGCTGTCCTGGCCGTCGCTCGTCCTGGGAGAACTTGGCCCAGTCGGCCCACGGGTGTCCCTCGAGAGCCCCCTCCCGATACGGCGCCAGCTCCTCCACCAGCTCGGCTCGACGCGCCGCCGTGAACGAGGCGGCCACTCCGATCTGCTGGAGCTTCTCGCCATCCCACAGCGCCAGGATCAAGGAACCCACGAGCTCTCCCGGCCCGTTCTTGTGCCAGCGGAACCCCGCCACCACACAGTCCGCGGTGCGCTCGTGCTTGATCTTCACCATCGTGCGCTTGCCCGGCATGTACCCATCGGCCACGCCCTTGGCGATGACCCCGTCGAAGCCCGCTCCCTCGAACCGATGAAACCAGTCCTCGGCCACGACGCGGTCCGTGGTGGCAGGGGTCACGTACACCGGCGCCTCCACCCCCTGCAGGATCTGCTCGAGCATCTCCCGCCGCTGCACGAACGGCGTGTCCGAGAGATCGGTGTCACCCAGCGCGATGAGGTCGAAGAACACCACCTGCGTCGGGCACTCGGCTGCCAGCTTGTCGATGCGGGACTTCGCCGGGTGCAGTCGCATCTGCAGCGAGTCGAAGCTGAGCCGACCGTTCCGCTCCACCACCAGCTCCCCATCCACGATGCAGCGCTCGGGCAGCGCAGCCAGCAGGGGCTCCCGAAGCTCGGGGAAGTAGCGGAGCAAGGGCTTCAGGGAGCGGGACTGCAGATAGAGCTCATCCCCGTCCCGAAACACGACCACTCGAAAGCCGTCCCACTTCGGCTCGTAGATCCAGGTGTCGCCCCTGGGCAGCTTCTTGGCTGCCTTGGCGAGCATCGGCTTCAGGGGCGGGGCGAGTGGCAACGTCATGGCACCGAGCGTACCGATATCCTCGACCCGTGCGTTCACTCTCCCCTTCCCTCCTGATCCTCGCCGTCAGCAGCCAGATCATCGCGGGCTGCGCCTGCCCTCCCGGCAGCCAGTGCATCGATCGTCCGGCCGACCCCGTCGCGAGCCACGAGAACCAGGCCCTCGTCTCCCGCCTCGCGGAGCAGTCCACCGAGCGCTGGGCCCCCGCCGACCTGACCCTGGACTGGTCCCAGAGCGTGCTCGCCTGGGGCTTCCTCCGCGCCCACGCCAACGTCCCAGACGCCGGGCACGACACGTTCGGCACCGCCTGGATCGAAGGCGCCCTCCCGGACTTCACCGGCGACGACCCACGCACCTTCAACAGCTCCGACTCCATGAGCCCCACCTCGGTGGCGTCGTCCCTCATGGCGGATGACCCGAGCCGCGACTACACGCTCATCACCGATGCGGCCAACCTGTACCTCGACGAGGTCCCCCGAACCGCCGACGGCGCCATCCCCCACTGGGGCCCCGAGCACCCCCTCTTCGGCGACACGCTCCAGGTGTGGGTGGACTCGCAGTTCATGGTGGGCATGACCTGGCTGCAGGAGTACCGGCGCACCGGGGACGCCTCCTACCTCGACGACTGGGTCGAGCAATACCGTCTCTTCAGTGATCTGTGCCGCGACCCCGACGACCAGCTGTACCGCCACGCCTGGGACGACGTCGCCGAGGAGAACATCCCCCCGGAGGCTGTCTACTGGAACCGGGGCAACTCCTGGGTCCTCATCTCCGCCGCCGAGTTCCTGCGCCTCGCCCCTGGTCACGCCGACGCCGGGGAGATCGAGCTGCTCTTCCGCGCGCATCTCGACGCCACGCTGGCCCTCCAACGCGACGATGGCCTGTTCTGGACGGTGCTCAACGCGCCCTTCGGGAACGACGCTCGCAACTACCCCGAGACGTCGGGCTCCGCCCTCATCGGGTACTCCATCGCGGCGGGGATCAGGGCAAACATCCTCCCCATCGAGGCCTACGGCGCCCCCCTCTCCCGGATCGTGCGCGGCGTGCGCGACCTCCTCTGGGAGGAGGACGACCGCCTGATGCTCCAGGGCACCTCCTTCGGCACCAACCCCGGCGACTACGACAACTACGTCAACACCGCCGTCCTGCCGGACCAGATCGTGGGCGTCGGCGCAACCCTGATGCTGCTCAGCGAATCTCAGGGCCTGCCGGACCCCCTCGAAGAAGCCCAATGATGCGCACCCTCCTCCTCGTCCTCGCGGCGCTGCTCGTCGCCTGCCCGTCGGCCTCCACCACCCCAGACCCCGAGCCGACGCCGGAGCCCACGCCCGCAGCGCCCGTCTACCCCTCGATGATGGTCACCCCCGCGCACAAACAGCTCATCCTCGACCGGCTCGGCCGCGAGCCCTACGACGCGGTGCTCGCCGACATCCAGGCCACCGCCGCCGAAGCCTTCGAGGACGACGACCCGGACCAGTGGAACCCTTCCATCAACGGCCGCAACGCGGAGCGCACCCAGGCTCACGCCTTTCTCGCCTGGCTCCTCGAGGACGAGACCGAAGCGCAGGCTGCCCTCGACGGGTTCGCGCGCCTCGGCGACCACTGGGACACAAACGACGTGTGGGACATCAACATCCGCATGCCCCACACGCTCATGGGCTACGTGAACGCGTTGGATCTGCTGCGCGGGACCCCGTGGCTGCCCGCAGAGGCCGACGAGACGTTGGGGCGGACCCTCACGACCATCACCGCCGACTTCTTCGACCACTTCCTCCTCAACGACGGCGTGCGCGGGCTCGTGCTCGGCCCTGCCCAGAACAACCACCCCATCCGCACCGCCGCCGCCATCGGCTATGTGGCCCTCGCCTTCCCCGAGCACCCTCTCGCCCCCCAGTGGGCCAACTGGGCCTTCTCGGAGCTCGACTACCTCTGGGGACCCGACGGCCGCTACGTGCAGGCCGACGGCGCCGTCTCCGAGGGGCCCTTTTACTTCGGCTTCGCCTGGGGGGTCGCCACCGCCATCTTCATCGCCGTCGACAACCTCGGGGAGATCCCGTTCGACCTGCAGCGGGACTGCCGCAACCGCAACGACGTGGACCCCTGGGCCCCCATCGCCTGCACCGATGGCGAGGCGTTCACCTTCAGCAACCCCCTGGGCACCACCGCCTACGAAGCGACGGTGGACTGGAGCCTCGGCATCTCGTTGCCCTGGGGCAGCCGCCCGCCCCTGGCCGACGCATACTTCAACCCCTTCAACGGGGGCGCCCTGCTCAGCAGCTTCGGCGGCGACGGCCGCTACGCCTGGGACTGGCTCGGCAACCGCGACCGCCCCCTGGAGATGCACCACGGGGCCGACCTCGCCGCCCACCACCTCGCCTACTACGACGACACCGTCACCCCGACGGAGCCGCCCGAAGCCCACCGGCTCTTCCCGGACGGAGGGCACGCCGTCCTACGCTCGGACTGGGGCGAAGAGGCCCTGTGGATGCTGCTGATCGGCGAGTCCGGCCCCGCCCGCAAGACCCTGCACGACCACGTGGACGGCACATCCTTCTCCCTCGCCGCCTTCGGTGAGTACCTGCTTGTGGACCCGGGCTACTACAAGCCCAACAGCCTCGACAACGCGCGCACCGCCCACTCGCCGGCCCACAACGTGGTGCTCATCGACGGCACCTCCGCGCCCAACAAGGGCCTGCTGACCAACTGGGGCGACGCGGACGCGCAGATCGGTGGTTTCGCCGCCCACGACGCCGGCAACGCCGTGGCCCAGGCCACCCAGACCTACCAGGACAGCACCATCACCCGGACCCTCGTGATGGTGGGGGGCCGCTTCGGCGTCGTCTTCGACCACATCACCACCACCCACGCCGACCCCCGGGAGCACCGTCTGCGCCTGCACGGGTATGCCGGCTTCGACAGTGGTGGGGTCTTCGCCACGTCCCCCAGCGGGGCCCGGTGGGAGCGCCCGAGCGGCGTGGGGATCGACGTCTGGGTGGGCAGCATCGGAGCCGGGCACTCCATCGAGGAGCCGCCCTACGCAGAGAACCAGGCTCCCCACGTCGGCAAGTTCGAGCTCGACCGTTCTACGGCCCACCATGGGGTGATGGACGCGGTGCTCACAGCCCAGGCCCCCGACTTCGTGACGGTGCTCGCCCCCTACCCCAACCCAGACTCCCGGCTCTCCATTACCGAGAGCCCCGTGGCGGGCGCCGTCGCCGTGCGCATCGAAGACGGCGATGAGGTCTGGGACGTGTGGTTCGAGGAAGGAGCGGCGTCCATCACCGCCGCAAGCTGGACTCTGACCGTGGACAACACCGGCCCCTCGTACAGCACCACCGGCGCGCAGTGACCGACTGGGTCTTCGGGTACGGCTCCCTGGTGTGGCGGCCGGCCTTCCCCTACCTGGAGCGGCGGCCCGCGGCGATTCACGGATGGCTGCGCCGCTTCTGGCAGGCATCCACCGACCACCGGGGCACCCCGGAGGCACCAGGCCGCGTCGTCACCCTCACCGAAGAGCCGGGGGCGGTGACCTGGGGGACGGCCTACGCGCTCGATCCCGCACAACGCGAGCGCATCCTCGCCGAGCTCGACCACCGGGAAAAGGACGGCTACCTGCGACTGCACTTGCCCCTGGACTTCGGCGACGGCCCAGGCGACATCTCCGCTCTCGTCTATGTGGCCGGGCCCGACAACCTCAACTACCTCGGCCCCGCCTCGGTGTCCGCCATGGCGGAGCAGGTCGGCGGAGCGGTGGGCCCCAGCGGCGCCAACGTAGAGTACGTTGTGCGTCTCGCTGAGGCGCTGAGAGCCATGGGGCGCCCCGACCCGCACGTGGAGGCGATCGAGGCGCGACTCGAGGCGACGGGGGAGGCCAAGGATGGCTGAGGGAGACCGACTGGGGCGCGCCCTGGAGCGGGAGAGAGAGCGCAGCGGCGGAGTCGTCGCTGCTCTGCGCGCGGTGACAGGGCTCTTTCTCCTGGCGTTGTCCGTCTGGTTTGGCCTGGTGAAGGACGCCGACGACTGGGGGGCGAACCTCGGGCCCATGTCGGCCTTTGCCGGCATCGCTGTCCTCATCGTCGGAGCCGGCCTCCGATGGCCCCTGGTGCGCCGTCTCAATGGCTGGTTCGTGCCCCTCTTCGACGTGCCGATGGCGCTGTTCCTGCTCAACATCGCCTTCGAGAACTCCCCTCAACCCGAGTGGATCGTGGGTCTCATCGGCACGTTCAGCTGCGCGCTCATCGTCCTGTCCGGCTTCGCATTGGATCGCCGGACCACGCTGGTGACCATGGCGGTGGCGACGGTCGGCTTCTCGACGTTCCTCATCCGCAGCGAGATCCCCAACGCCGAGCTTGCGGTCGCCCTTCCCATCCTCCTCGGCACCGGCGCCGCGGTCGTATGGACCCTCGGGCGGGTCCAGGCCCTCGCCTCAGCCGAGGCCCGCCTCTCCCGCATGGCCCGCTACTTCAGCCCTGCCGTCGCCGACCGCCTGCAGGAGCACGGCTCCGAGGCAAGCGGACCCATCGAGATGGACATCACGCTGCTCTTCTCCGACATCCGCGGCTTCACGGCCTTGGCGGAGACACTCCCTCCCACGGCGGTGGTCGAGCTCCTGAACGAGTACCACGAGGCCATGGTGGACGTGCTCTTCGCCCACGCCGGCACCCTCGACAAGTTCATCGGCGACGGCCTGATGGCCTACTTCGGTGCCCCCATCGAAGACAGCCGGCACGCCGACAAGGCCGTGGCCTGCGCTCTTGCGATGCTCGAGCGTCTCGAAGAACTCAACCGAGTGCGCGTAGCGCGTGGGGAGCCAGAGCTGCGCATCGGGATCGGCGTGCACAGCGGCCGGGCGGTGGTGGGCGACGTCGGGGCGCCCGAGCGGCTGGAGTACACCGCCATCGGCGACACCGTGAACCTCGCCGCCCGCATCGAGACCCTGACGAAGACCCACGAGGTCGCAGTCCTCGTGTCCGACGACACCCGCTCCCTCGTCTCGACGCCCTATGCGTGGACCGAGCAGCCGGCGATGCCAGTGCGAGGCAAGACCGACCCCGTCCCCACCTGGGTCCCCGCGGAATCAGCGAGCGGCGACCGCTGAACCCTCCGCCTGGACGGCCTTGAGGACCACGGTCATGGCGCCGGCGCTGTCGAAGACCGTGAGCGTCACCTCGTAGTCCCCTGCCCGAGCGTAGGCGTGCTCTGCCTTGGCGGTCGTCGCCACGACTCCGTCTCCAAAGTCCCAGTGATACCGGAGGTCTTCGTCCCCTTCGGGATCGGTGGCGATGGCGGTCCACACGGTGGGCGCGTGGGCGGTGGGTCCTCGCACGCTGACCCAAGGAGCGGTGTTTTCGAGGGCCAACGCATCCGCGGCGGGCGCGGCGAGCGCGGGGGTGGCAAGGACGACGGCGAGGCAGGCAACGATGCAGGATGGGATGTGGGACATGAGGACTCCTCCGGTTGCCCCAAAGAGGAGCAGAGACCGTGCCAAGACCTTCGTTTGCGGCCCGAACGCGCCACGCCTCCCCGCAGACGACCGAGTCAGCCCCCCGCGAGGCCCCGGCGACGAGTGTCCGCGGTCGCCGCCGCGCGTCCGCGGACAGTCACCACGGCGGCCTCCTTGCCGAGATCGCGGGCACAGAGGACCTCAGACCTGAGGCCTGGGGAGCGCCGAGCGCAAGCAGCCACGAGGAACGCGGACCGCTCAACGCAACCGAGGGAGCGACGCCGCCATCGGCGCTCCCAGAGCCTCAGGCGTTCCACTCCTGCAGGGAGCGGACGCGAAAGTCCTGCTCGGACAGAGCTTCGATCCCGCGGACCATCGCCTTCGCCGCCGACAGCGTCGTCAGACAGGCGATGTTTGCTTCCAGCGCGGCCATGCGAATCGGCTGCTCGTCAAAGCGGCTGTCCCGGCCATGGGGCGTATTGATGATGAGGTCAATCTCCTGGTTCTTGATGTAGTCGACGATGTTGGGCCGACCTTCGTTCACCTTGTAGATCGACTCGCACTTCACGCCGACGTCCGACAGGGCCTTGGCGGTGCCCCGGGTGGCGATGAGGTGGAACTTGAGGCGGGACAGGTCACGGGCGAGCCCCTCGATCCGGCCCTTGTCCTCATCGCGGACGGACAGGAACACCGTGCCCGCGAGCGGGACTCGCTCTCCGGCCGCCATCGTCGCCTTCGCGAACGCTTCCCCGAACGTCTCTGCGATGCCCATCACCTCGCCCGTCGACTTCATCTCTGGGCCGAGGAGGGGATCCGACCCGTGCATCTTGCGGAACGGCAGCACGACCTTCTTCACCGAGTACATCGGGGGCACGATCTCTACGGGGAAGCCCACCTCCTCGAGGGACTGACCCACCATCAGAAGCGCAGCCTTCTTCGCCAAGGGAACCCCGATGGCCTTGCTCACGAACGGCACGGTGCGGGAGGCGCGGGGGTTCACCTCCAGGGTGTAGACCTCGTCTTCGAAGATGGCGAACTGCACGTTCATCAGGCCGACGACGCCGAGCTCCTTCGCGAAGGCAACGGCCACCCGGCGCATCTCGTCCATGCACTCCTGGCTGAGGTCCGTCGGCGGCAGCACACACGCGCTGTCGCCGCTGTGCACGCCGGCCTCTTCGATGTGCTGCATCACGCCGCCCACGGTGACGTTCCCGTACGCGTCGCCGAGGCAGTCCACGTCGACCTCGGCCGCGTTCTCCAGGTACTTGTCCACCAGCACCGGCAATCCGGGCGATGCCTTCAGCGCGTCCTCGACGTACCGCCGCAGCTCGGACTCGCCATAGACGATGGCCATGCCACGCCCGCCCAACACGTAGCTCGGACGCACGAGGACGGGGTACCCCAGCTCCGCCGCCTTCATCGCCGCCGCGTCCCCGGAGAGGGCGGTCCCTCCCGCAGGCACACGCGCCGAGATCTTCGCCGCGAGCTCCAAGAACTCGTCCCGGTCCTCCGCCTGATCGATGGCGGCCGGAGTCGTCCCGAGGATGGGAACCCCCGCCGCTTCGAGGGCGCGGGCGAGCTTGAGGGGCGTCTGCCCACCGAACTGGATGATGACGCCGTGGGGCTTCTCCACCCGCATGACCTCGAGCACCGACTCCAAGGTCAGCGGCTCGAAGTACAGCCGGTCCACAGTGTCGTAGTCCGTGCTGACAGTCTCGGGGTTGAGGTTGATCATCACCGTCTCGTAGCCCGCGTCGCGCAGCGACAGCGCACCGTGCACGCAGCAGTAGTCGAACTCGATGCCTTGACCGATCCGGTTGGGACCGCTGCCCAGGACCACAACGGTCTTCTTCTCGGGATCTCCCGCCGCAGCCTCGCTCTCGCCGTGCTCGTAGGTCGAGTAGTAGTACGGCGTCTCCGCCTCGAACTCGGCCGCGCAGGTGTCCACGGCCTTGTAGACCGGGTGAATGTCGAGCTCCCAGCGCCGGGCGCGCACTGCGTCCTCCGTGGTGCCGAGGATGTGAGCCAGTTGGATGTCCGTGAAGCCGTCCTGCTTCGCCGCGAAGAACGCGTCCTTGCCGACGCGGTCGAGGGAGCCGATGTCGCGGAGCCCAGCCTCCCGCTCCACGAGCCGCGCGAGCTGGTCGAGGAACCAGGGATCAATCCCCGTGTGCTCTCGAATCTCCGGCACCGTCATCCCGAGCTTCAGGGCGTGGCGCAGGAAGAAGATGTTGTCCGACTGCGGGCGCGTCAGCCGCCGACGAATGGCGCGGACCATCGAGGCCCGCGCCTCCGGGCCCCGGGTGCCGTCCACGTCCAGCTCGTCTCGTCCGTCGGCGCCCAGACCGGCGCGGCCCTGCTCCAAGGAGGCGAGGCCCTTCTGGATCGACTCGCGGAAGGTGCGCCCGATGGCCATCACCTCGCCCACAGACTTCATCTGCGTCCCCAGGGTGCGCTCGGCGCCCGGGAACTTCTCGAAGGCCCAGCGGGGGATCTTCGTGACCACGTAGTCGATGGAGGGCTCGAAGGCGGCTGGCGTCTTCTTCGTGATGGAGTTCGGGACCTCGTCGAGGCGGTAGCCCACCGCCAGCTTCGCGGCGAGCTTGGCGATGGGGAAGCCCGTGGCCTTGCTCGCCAACGCCGAGGACCGCGACACCCGCGGGTTCATCTCGATGACGATCAGCCGGCCGTCACGGGGGTTGACCCCGAACTGCACATTGCTGCCACCGCTGTCGACGCCGATCTCGCGAATGATCGCCAGGGACGCGTCCCGCATCTCCTGGTACTCGACGTCGGAGAGGGTCTGGGCCGGCGCCACGGTGATGGAGTCGCCCGTGTGCACCCCCATGGGGTCGAAGTTCTCGATGCTGCAGACGATGACGACGTTGTCCGCCATGTCGCGCATCACCTCGAGTTCGTACTCCTTCCAGCCGAGGATGGACTCCTCGACGAGGATCTCCGTCGTGGGCGAGGCGCTGAGGCCGTACTCCGCAATGCGCTTGAACTCCTCCCGGTTGTAGGCGACGCCGCCGCCGGTGCCCCCCATCGTGAAGGAGGGCCGGATGATCGCGGGGTACCCCGTGGTCTTCACCAGCGTCTCGGCCTCCTCCCAGGTGTGCGCGAAGCCGCCGCGGGGCATGGCGAGCCCGAGCCGATCCATCGCCTTCTTGAAGAGCCCACGGTCCTCGGCCATCTCGATGGCCTCCGGCTTCGCGCCGATGAGCTGCACCCGATACTTGTCGAGGACCCCGTTCTTCACGAGCTCCATCGTGCAGTTCAGGGCGGTCTGCCCGCCGAGAGTGGGCAGGAGGGCGTCCGGGCGTTCGCGCCGGATGATCTTCTCCACCGCCGACGCGGTGATGGGTTCGACGTAGGTGCGATCCGCCATCTGGGGATCGGTCATTACGGTGGCGGGGTTGCTGTTGACGAGGATGACTCGGAAGCCGTCTTCGCGCAGGGCCTTGCAGGCCTGCACACCCGAGTAGTCGAACTCGCAGGCCTGTCCGATGACGATCGGGCCGGAGCCAATGATGAGGATGGACTCGATGTCTGTTCGGCGCGGCACGGGGGATCCTCCGTGGGGCGCGTGATAGGCGGAAGGACACCGCCCGCCCGGGCTCCGCGCCGGCCGTTGTTTAGCCTCCAGACGCGGGAGGATCAAGCGAAGCAGGCCCGCGCTGTCCCAATCTCACGCGCGTCGGGAGGAAGCGCCGATACGGGTGTTTGATACCCTCCGGCCCGATGGGCGGAGCCCAAGCCGGAGCACCCTGGAGACCATGGCGCCCACGAGTACGGCCGAGCTGGAGCTCCTCGACGCCGCCACGGCGGCGTGGGGAGCCTTCGTGCGCGCCGTCCGCGCCACCTCGCTGTACGACCCGAGCCACCCCCAAGTGCGTCCCTTCGTGGAGACCTTCGCGAGCGGTATCCGACTGTGCTGCACCTGGGGGGAGCCCGTGATCTTCACGGTCAACGACCGGTCCCTCGAGGTCAGGGGCATGAACATCGCGGCGACGACGCAGTTTCCGCCACACCTCCTCCAGCGCATGCACCACGACGGCGTGCGCCAGCTTCACTTCCGATCGAGCTTCGGTCCGAGCGCGGCGGGAGGCCTGGCCACGGCGCTCGCCCCCTACACGAGCATCGGCAGCGCGCCCATGGAGCCCCTGTCCGACACGCTCAAGTGGGCAGCCCTGGCCGGGCTGACCTTTGTGATCCACGGGCGAAACAGCTTCGTGGCCGACCCCACCACCCGCGCCCAGACCGCATGGCGCGCCCGCGTCCTGGGCCCCCGCCCCCTCCCCGACAGAGAGCACCTGCCTCAAGGCACTCCCCTGGCGCCGGTGTGGGATGGGCGACGCGGGCGGGTCCCCTGGCCCCCGCCGGTAGACGACATCGCCATTGCTGAGCTGCGCGGCGAGCTGGAGGCGGTCAACCACGCCGGGGTCCCCATGCGGCGAGTTGGCGAGATCATCGCCGACATCGTCGAGGGTTGGTCCGAAGACCCCCGCCTCGGTGAAATGCTCGACGTCCTCGCGTCTCTCGTCGACGGGCTCCTGCAGGAGGGTGTCCCGGACGAAGCGTCCCGGCTCCTTCAGCCCATGGCGCGCTGGTCCGAGCGCCCCGCCCTCGACGCGCCTCGAGCCACCCTCAAGCGCGACGTCAGGTCCTTTCTCACGCTGCTCGCCAGCGACTCCCGGTTGGCCCTCCTCCTCGAGGGGGTACAGACCGGACGGCTCAACCCCGAACAGGTCGCGGCGTGGTTCGCAGCCCTCCCCTCTTCCGAGCTGCGGCACATCCTCCGCTTCGCGACGGCCGTTCCTCACGGCGCCTACCGCGACCGACTCCTCGATGTCGCCGCCGAGTTCGGCACCCTGTCCCCCCCGGGCTGGAAAGTGTCCTCACCAGCGGCACCACCGCCGAGGTGCTCCTCGCCCTCGACACCACCGACCTCATCGATGACATGCGCATCCACGTCACCATGGGGTGTCGCGCGATGGACCGGCCCGAGCCCGCCATCGTGGCCCGAGGCGCCAGGCTCGTGAGCTCGCTGAACCACCCCGCCGTGCGGGAGAAGATGACGGCGCTCCTCCGGCACCGTGCCTCGGAGCTCCGGACCATCGGCCTGCGTTATGTACAGCGCTTCAAGGTGGTGGAGGCGGCGCACAACATCGAGGAACTGGCCACCTCGGCCTACTTCGCCCAGATGCAGCGCCCCGAGCGCATCCTCATCGGCCTGGCCTTTGGCTCTGTGGGCGGCGCGCGCGCTGCGGAGGTGGCCCGTCGCCAGCTCGGTGAGGACTGGGAGTACGTCGACGTCGAACGCGCGGCGCCCTGGGTCCTGTGCCTCGCCTGCAGCGGCGCGCGCGACGCGGCAAGGCCCCTCAACTGGCTGGAAGACAAGCGGCTCCCGGGCCTGAGTTCCGCTGTCACCGACGCCCGAAACGCCCTGATGATGAGTCAGTCCCCGGGAGCTCGGCGATGACCCCCGCGCGGGAGCGGGCAATCGCGGCCCGGACCCTGGTGATCCGGCTCGCCGGAGCCATGCGGCTCGCCAGGCTTCACGACGCGGACAACGCCGCGCTGCACACCGCGGTAGACGACGTGTGCCGCCGACACCAGGAGGTCTTCAACGACCTCGGGAGCCTGCGCGTCACGTTCGAGGAGGGCGTCCTGCGGGTCAACGACACGGGGCTGGCGGACCTCACCCGGCCCGGGACCCCTCAGGAGCTGTTCTTCCTCCGGGATGCTCTGACCTCCCGCGGACTGAGCGCCCTTCATCTGCTCGAGCCCGTGCAGCACTCCGAGCTACTCCGACTCCTCGACGCATGGACGCGCACGGGCCCGGATCTCCATCCAGAGCAGCTTCAGGACTGGCTCCTCGAGATCGGTGTCCGGGCCGTCGCGGTGGAGCTGCCCGGCGAGGGGGACGAGGAACCGTCCATCGGCCCTGGTTCCGGCGGAGGGGTCGAGCCGCGGGACGTGTTGGAGGCCTACCTCGCGCTGCTGGCCGTGGGGGACCTCCTGGCCGACCCCGGCGAACCCCTCGACGGCGATCTGCTCACCAAGGCCCAGGCGGCGGTGGAGCACATGAGCGCCCTGACGGACTCGGCGCCTGACCTCGTTCTCTTCGCGACGACCTACCGGGACTCCGGCCGCTACGCGTCGGTTCACGCGGCCAACACCTCCACGTTGGTCATGCTGCTGGGCCGAAGACTGGGTTTGGGGCACGAGGCGGTCTCGGAGCTGGGCCGCGCCGGTCTCTTCTGTGACCTGGGGATGCGAGGGCTCGGGGACGACGTGCGCTACCAAGGCGGGGAGCTCGACGAATACGTGACCCGCGAGGTCCTGGAACACCCTCTCCGTTCGCTCCTCCTGGGACTGCCTCTCGGGCTCCTCGACCCGGGCCACCGCGCCCAGCTCGTGGTGGGCTGGGAGCACCACACCGGCCTCGACGGGGACGGATACCCCCACGCGCCCCTTGGGGGAGCCCCGCACCTCTACGCCCGGATGGTCTCGGTGTGCGACGCGTACGACGCCCTGGTGCACGACCGCGGTGACCGCGCTGGGCTGGCCCGGCCCCTCGCCATCGAAGCCCTCTACCAAGAGGTGGATCGGCGCTTCGACCGCGAGGTGCTCTTCGCGTTCTTCGAGATGCTCGGACGGTATCCGCCCGGCTCGGTGGTGCAGTTGGCCGAAGGCTCCATCGGTCTGGTGGGCGCTGCGTCCCTGGACCCTCGACTCTTCGACCGGCCCGAGCTGTTCCTCGTGCTCGACGGGCAGGGTCAGCCCTTCCGGGACCCGCGGCGCGTCGATCTGGGGCGACAGCGGGGCGAGCACGCCAGCCGCATCACCCACACCCTGGACGACCGCCTCTTCGAGGAAAGCCTCTTCCAGCTGGTGTTCTGAACCCCGGTCTGGCGTGTCTGACGGCCCCCTAGGGCTGCAAGACCACCCGGACCTCTTCGCCCATGTGCACCCGACGCGGAAGGCTCTTCGGTAGCTGGAACACCGCGTTCACCCATGCGCTGCCCCCGGCGAGCTGACTGGACTCCTCGCCCACGGACTGCCAGCGCGCCCGAATGACCTTGCGTCCAGTGCCCCCCAGCTCCGGCAGCTCCACCCAGGCCAGCTCCTTCTCCACCAGACGGTCCGCCCGCTTCTTCGGAATGACGATCTGCACGATGAACGACGCCGGATCCACCATCGAGAAGGCAGAGTCGACGCTCCGGGTGTTCCACTCGACGCCTTGAAGCGCGGTGACGTTGACTACGAGGCCGTTCATCGGCGACTTGAGTTGGCTGTTGTCGATTGCGTTCTCGAGGGTCCGGACCCGCTGCTCGAGGTCGTCGACGAGGGCGAGCGACAGAGCATCCTCCGAAGCCCGGCGGGCCTGGCGCGTGGAGACCTTGCGCCCACGGGTGTGCCTGGCGTTGATGGCCAGAGCCCGTTCGACGGCCGCCTCCTCGCCCTGGGTGCGTGCGGTGCGCTTGAAGCTCCCGCGGTCGCCGGTCGCCCGGGCGTTCCGCGCGTCCGCGTCGGCCTGGAGGCGCTTCGCCTCATCCACCATCCACTGGGGCGGGGGCGCATCGGCCGACGCACGGCTCTTGCCCCGCACCTGGGACCGCGCATCTCCGAGCTTCTTGTAGGTCTCTTTGAGCTTCGCTTGCCGGGACTCCGTCTCCAGCTCAGCGAGGACCTGCCCCTTCTTGACGCTCTCGCCGACCGTCACGAAGACTCCTCGCACCTTGCCAGGGACCTCGAAGGACACGTCCGCCACCCGCAGGGGCTCCACGAGGCCCAGGTACACCGGGGCGCCGTCGGGGGCGCCGGGCACGGTCTCCTGAGAGCTCGCGAGGATGTCGTCCTCGATGCTCGACTCGATCTCCAGCGCCGCGGACTGCATTTGCACGCCATCGTCCTCGTCGCCGCACGCGGCGAGCAGGACCAGGGACAGCAGGAGAGAGCGGCGGAACAACACGTGGACTCCGGTCAGAAGCGCAGGCCGATGCGGCCGCCAGGGAGCGGCATGGGCCACCCGTTTCTCGAGGCGGCGAGCCGTACCGAGAGGCTGACCCACAACGACTTTCGCAGATCGTACCGGGCGCCGAGGAGTCCGTAGGGGACCACCCTCCCATTGCCGCTGTCGATGGGCGACCACAGGGTCCCATCGATCGAGCGAGCTCCGGGCCCGCCGAGCACGATGACGCCCCCACCGAAGACCGGCGTGAGCCGGAAGGGAATGGGCGTGAACTGGCCCTCCGCCGAGAAGGCAGCCGCCCCCACGACGTCCCGGCCAAAGGCTCCATCCAGGGGGACGAGGAAGCCCCCGAACCCAAAGTTCACGCTGGCGAGCCAGTGCGGCCGCACTTCGAAGACACCGCCCACCGTGATGGTGCTGCCCCCCAGGGCCAGCGCCACCGAGAAGTGGTCCTGAGCCCGTGGGTTGAGACGCTGGCGGCGCGCCTTCTTCGCCTGCGGGGAGCTCGCGGCCGCCTGGGTCTTCGCGCGGCGGCGCGCAATCTCTGCGCGCTCCGCCTCCTCGGCGGCGCGGTGGGCGTCCTCCTCGGCCTGTCGCGCCGACGCTTGCTCTGCATGACGAGCTTGCGCCTCCGCCTGCTTCGCCGCCGCTTCGGCGCGCCGCAACGCCGCCTCCTGCTCGCTCATCCCTCCGGGCAGGGGGGAGGTGACCTCGCCGGGCACTGCCGGCGTCGGCCCCGCTGCGACCCGCTGGGCACCCTCGAGGTCCCCCTCCACGACCAGGCACTCCACGAGATACGCGCGGGCTCGCTCGTGGTCGGGGTCGAGGTCGAGGGCGGCGCGAAAGTGCGCGGCGGCCACGGCGAAGTGGCTCCCGGTGAAGTGTTCGCGGCCCCTGTCGAACAGGACCTCGGCCTCGACCTGCTCTTCGGTCTGGGGTTGCGTCGAGGCAGGCGCGGAGCTCTCCGCCGGAGGCGGGGGCATCGCGGGAGGCTCTTGGGCCGCAGCCGGAGCGGCGACCAACAAGAGCGCGATCGTCAGGGCGAAACGCATTGCGCCCTCACCTTAGGTCCTCTCCCCCACGGATCGCACGCCCCGTGACGAGCAGCCACTCAGCTGAAGCATCAGCGCCGAGCACCCGACGGGCGAGCCGGTCGCGCTTGCGGGACCCGCCGACAGCACCCGCAGACGTCAGTCCCAGCCCCCCGGTCTCCAGCAGGCGACGGAGCTCTTCGACGGTGCGGGCGGTGCCTCGTCCCTCGCCCCGGTGGTCGGGAGACGCCAGCAAGCTGCGAGCCACCCGCCGCGCATTGCGCCCGTTGGGCTCCATCAAGAGGAAGGGCGCGTCGGCGCTCAGGCACGGCGCGAGCTGACGCAGCAGCGCCCGCAGGGGCTGATCGGCCAGGTCCGCGCAGAGGCCCGCGAACACCACCGCATCGAGGCTGTCGATGCCTTCCTGAGCCATCCACTCCGCCAGGGTGTGCAGCCCGTCGAGGCCCTCGGACGGTCCCCACCGGAGCGGGCGCTGACGGTCTTGTCGAAGCGCCCAGGGGTTCCGCCCCGGCGAGGGACCGGGGGTGGGCACCGCCCGCACTCCAGGCTCCAGGAGGCGCCCCTGGAGAGCGAGGTACACCTGCTGCAACCTCGGAGGAGGAGCCTGCCCCTGCAACCAGAGCACCCGCGATGCCCCGCGAAGGAGGGTGATCGATTCGGACGGGTCGACCGCACGGTCGAGGCGCAGGCGCGGCAGGGGCATCAATTCCATTGTGACAGCCCGTCCCCGGTGTGCTTGCATGCACGCGCCGAAGGAGGTTTTGTCGCCTTGAAGCCCGGATGGATGCCGCTGCTCGCCCTGCTCTCCCTTCCCTCTCTGGCCCATGGCTATGGGGAGCCCGAAGGCGTCGAGCCCCACATCGAAGAACGCGCCCTGCACTTCCAGACCGACCGCCTGCGGGTCGATCCCGGCGCCACGGACGTCCAGTTCGACTCCTACGACCCCGTACGCCCCCTCATCTACAGCGCCGACCTGCACGCCGCCGCGCGCTTCTACGCCGACGACATGGCCGAGAACGGTTGCTTCCCTGCGGATCACTCGTCGTGTGACGGCACGTCGTTCGGAGAGCGCGTCAGCAGCTTCTACGGCGGCTCGACCATCGGCGAGAACATCGCCAAGGGCCAGCCCTCCGCCGAGTTCGCGGTGTTCGACAGCTGGCTCTACAGCGACGGCCACCGAACGAACATGCTCAGCGACAGCTGGAACGAGCTCGGCACGGGGTTCGGCCCCAATGGAAGCCAGCCTCTGTGGGTGCAGGACTTCGGCTTCCGGGGCGGCGTCGAGGAGCCTGTGATCACCAGCGCGACGCACGAGCCGCTGCGTCCCAGCGCCGAGTCGGACACCCGGTTCTTCGCGGCAAGCTTCGAGCCGAGCGGCGTCGACCTCGCGGACATGCGCCTCGTGGTGACGAACGCGTGCTTCGACATGGAGATCGATCGGGGCGGCGACGGGATGACGACCTACGTCGCGAACGCGCCCACCGGCCCCGAGGGATGCATGCCCTACTGGTTCTTCGGCACGACCGAGGCAGGGGACCTCATCTCCTACCCCACCGAAGGCAGCCTGCTCGCCCCGGTGGGCGGAGCGAGCTGCGACTCCTGGACGGACGAGCGCCGCAAGGCGGACTGCGCCCCGTCCGACCTCGCGGGGTTCAGCGGCTCTGGAGGGGGCTGCGCGAGCGGCGGCGCCGAGGCCTACCCAGACGCCAACGTGGGACAGAACGCCGAGTACGGCACCTGCGCGCAGAGCGGCGACTCCTCGCCCCGCTGGGTCATGCTCCTCGGAGTGTTTGGCCTCTTGGGGCGACGGCGCCGGGTCTGATCAGCGAGAACTCGCGCTAGCTGGGGAAGGTCGCTTCGAACACATCCGCGATGGCGGACCGTCCGGCGTCCGTCAGGAACCGGGTTCCGGTGCCAGCGAAGTTCGCGGCGATGAGACGTGGCGTGCGACTCGGCACCCACTTCTCCTCCAGCGAGTTCCAGCGGAACCACTGCTCCTTGTCCTGATCGAAGACCCACAGGGGCTTGTTCCACACCCGAGCGAGCTCGGCGCCCCACCCGGTGCCCCCCTTGACGGTGCCGTCCTCCTTGATGAGGCCGACCACGATGACCTGCTGCGCGCCGTTGATCTGGTGCCAGATGCTCTGGAGCACCCGCCGGAACGTGGGGGAGGTGGTGAACGTGCGGTTCATGCGCTTGGCCACGTAGGAGAGGGACACGTCCCCCTGTCGTAGCTTGCGCTCACCCAGCTCCGTGAGACCGCGGGTGCGGGCCGGGTTGTGCCCCTCGAAGGTGTAGTTCACCTCGTTGAGGTCGAAGGACTCGGCGTACTCGCCAAAGGTCGCCTCAGCCCCGGGAGCCCCACCTGAGAACAGGGTGTACCGATCCCGAGAGATCCGCGCAGCGACGAAGTCCCCGGTCTCCCGGTGGTCGACGAGCAGCATGGTGTCGGGATGGAGAGCGAGGGGCGTCGCCTGAGGAGCGATGGAGTCGTGATCCCGGAGCAGCCGCAGGTCGATGTGGTTCTTGCCCGGGTTGAGATAGACGACGACGTCCAGGGCGTCCTCGAGGGCCGAGAGGGGCGCTGGCAGGCTGCCGTCCTCTCCCGGACCTTCGTCTCGGGTAGAGCGAGCGCTGGCCCAGAGCGCACAGCCGTGGCGCGCTGCGACCTCCTTGAAGGCCTCAATGGTCGCCGGCGTGCTCGTGGTCCACGGCAACCCGTCCACGAGGAGGACCTCGGGGGTGAAGGCCGCGTGCTGGGAGAGCATGTCGAGAACCGCCGACAGGCGCGACGACGTGAACGCCGACGTCTCGAAGGTCTGGATCATGCGGTGCCGCTCGAGCACGACCTGGGCGGCGGGGCGGTCTTCGAGACCCACCCCGCTCGCCAGGTCGACGAACAGCTCGTCGTACCAGGTGCGCACGTCGTCGACGGAGCCGTCGACGCTGACGTGAAGCACCCGGCGCTCACGGAGCGCGACATCGAGCCCGATCTGCACGAGAAACGCCGTCTTGCCGACGCCCGGACGAGCCAGGACCACTCCCAGCTCACCAGCCGCGACTCCCCCGCCGATCGTGCCTTCCAGCACCCGCAGCGGGCTGCGTTCGTTGACGTCCGCTCGAATCATTCGCGCGCTCCGGCTGCCTACTTCTTGTCGGCCTTCGCCTTACGCGCTTCCTCGAGCAGCTCTTCCTGGACGCCCTTGGGCACCTGGGAGTATCGAGCGAACTCCATGGTGAAGCCCGCCTTCCCCTGGGTGGCCGACCGGATGATGGTCGCGTACCCGAACATCTCGGAGAGCGGCACCTCGGCGGTCACCGTGGTGAAGCCGGTCTCTTCCTGGGAGCCAACGATCTGGCCGCGACGCTGCATCAGCGTTCCGACGATCTGACCGTGGAACTCGGCGGGACCTTCGCACTCGACCTTCATCACGGGCTCGAGGAGCACCGGGCCGGCCTTGGGGTAGAACTCGCGCCAGCAGCCGCGGGCGGCGGACTGGAACGCCTGGTCGCTCGAGTCCACGGCGTGGAAGCCACCATCGTTGAGCTCGATCTGCACACCCACGACGGGGAAGCCGAGCATCGCGCCCTTCATCATCATCGACCGGAAGCCCTTGTCGACCGCGCCGATGAACTCCTTCGGAATCGAGCCACCCTTGATGGTGTCCGAGAAGTCGTAGTCGCCCTCTTCGTAGGGGCGAATGGTGCCCGCGATCTTGCCGTACTGGCCCGAACCGCCGGTCTGCTTCTTGTGGGTGTAGGAGTAGGGGATCTCCTTGGTGATCGCCTCGCGGTAGGCCACCTGGGGCGGGGAGGTCTCGACCTCGGCCTTGTACTCGCGCTTCATGCGCTCGATGTACACCTCGAGGTGCAGCTCGCCCATGCCGGAGACGATGGTCTCGGCGGACTCCTTGTCCACGTGCACCTGGAAGGTGGGGTCTTCCTTGGTGAAGCGCTGGAGCGCCTTGGACATGTTGATCTGGGCCTTGTTGTCGACCGGCGTGATCGACACGGAGATGACGGGCGCGGGCACGTGCATCGAGGTCATGGCCATCTCGTGGCTGCCGTCGGTGAACGTGTCGCCGGAGTGACAGTCGATGCCGAAGAGCGCGACGATGTCGCCCGCGGTGGCCTCGGTGATGTCCTCCATCTCGTCACTGTGCATGCGGACCAGACGGCCAACCTTGACCTTCTTGCCGTTGCGCTGGTTGAAGATGAAGGAGTCCTTCTTGATCGTGCCCGAGTAGACGCGCAAGTAGGTCAGCTGCCCGTAGCGGCCGTCCTCGAGCTTGAACGCGAGGGAGACGAGGGGACCGTCGGGGTCACACGGGATGACCACCTTCTCCTCTTCGCCTTCCTCAGTCTCGCTGAACGCCTCGTTCACGACGTCCAGCGGGTTGGGCAGGTAGTCGATGACGGCGTCGAGCAGGGGCTGCACGCCGCGGTTCTTGTAGGCGGAGCCCATGAACACGGGGCAGAGCTGCAAGGAGATGGTCGCCTCGCGGATGGCCTTCTGCAGGGTCGGCACGGTGACGGCTTCCTCGAGCATCTCCTCCATCAGCTCGTCGCTGAACATGGAGACGGCGTCGAGCATGATCTCGCGGTACTCGTCCGCCTGATCCTGAAGCTCGGCGGGAATCTCGGCGACCTCGATGGTCTCGCCGGACTCGCCGTGGAACGTGTAGGCCTTCATCTCGACGAGGTCGACCACGCCGTTGTGGTTCTCCTCGAGGCCGATGGGGATCTGCATCATCACGGAGTTGAGGGCCAGCTTCTCACGCAGCTGGTTGCAGACGCGGAAGGGGTTGGCACCCGAGCGGTCGCACTTGTTGACGAACGCGAGGCGCGGCACGTTGTACCGGCGCATCTGGCGGTCGACGGTGATCGACTGGGACTGCACGCCCGCGACGGAGCAGAGCACCAGGATCGCGCCGTCGAGCACACGCAGGGCGCGCTCCACCTCGACCGTGAAGTCCACGTGTCCGGGGGTGTCGATGATGTTGATGTGGTGGTCGTCCCACGTCGTGTGGGTGGCGGCCGACTGGATGGTGATGCCGCGCTCACGCTCGAGCTCCATCGAGTCCATCTTCGCGCCGACTCCGTCCTTGCCACGAACCTCGTGAATGGCGTGGATCCGGTTCGTGTAGAACAGGATGCGCTCGGTGAGGGTGGTCTTGCCCGAGTCGATGTGGGCGGAGATGCCGATGTTGCGGCGCTGGGTCATTTCGACGGACATGGCGTCGGTACTCCGGTCGGCCCTTCTGGGGCCCAGGTGGCAGCTGCTGGTGCAGGGGTTCCGTCGGCCCTCTTGGGGAGAGCCCGAGCCGGCCCGACGGGACGGCGGCGCTCTAATACAGCCAGTTTCCTCACGTGGCAAGGATCAGTCGTAGAACGAGAGCCCGGTGCGACGCCCCGAGAGGAGCCACCAGGGAGGCCGAGAGTGCGCGCTGCAACTTCCGCGGCATGGCGCTCCTGCCCTAAAGTCGGCCTGTGGGGGACTCATGCGCGCGTTGATCACTCTGGGCTTCGCCCTTCTGCTGGCCTCCCCGGCCGAGGCACGACGACTCCCGGTTCGACCGCCGTCCGCCAACCCCGCCGAGCTCCTCGACGGGCCCCTCGAGATCGTCGTGCGCGACCATCGGGACGTCCTCCCCACCGAGGATGGCGATCTGATCGGCGCGGGGAGAGTCTTCAGCTTCGGCTCCCTCCTGGTCTTCGGAGTGGGCTCGTCCGTGAAGCCCATGACCCTCGAGTTCGCGTCGCTCCCCGACCTGCTCGTGACTCTGGTGAGCGGCGTCCTCGCCGAGAACGGGGTTCTGGCCGAGGGAGCGCCAGCGGTCCCTCCCGTGGGAACCATGCATGTCGACGTCCAGGAGTTCTGGTGCCAGAACCCGGCGAGAGACGACGAGGAGTGCACTGCGCGGATCGGGCTCGAGCTGCACACCCCGGACGGAGGGCGCCCCTGGAGCACGACCCTGAGCTACCACTCGCGGCCCTGGGAGAGTGGGCGTCGCGAAGACAGCTACCGCACGATGCTCGTCACGCTGGCCCTGGATCTCGAAGAGGCCATCGGCGACGGCGGGCTGCTGTCCCTGGTGCAAGCCGCCATCGCCCCGCCGCAGCTGCGAGATGTGTCCGTTGTTCGGGTGGGCTTCGATGGCGGGGGCAGCGCTCTGTTCACGGATCTCGGGGCCTCGCAGTTGGGGCGCTGCGTGACCGATGGTCGTCGCGATCTGCTCCTTCCCGTGACGGGTCTCCCCGAGGTCCTGTCACTCCCACGCGCGCGAAGCGGGACGTCGTGGACGACGGCGTGGTTCGACGACGGCCCACTGACCGGGCTCGAGATCGAGGTGGGGGGGGCGTCGTACCTCTTCACCGATGGCTGGGCGCGTCGTCGAGACGGCAGCTCCACCGACTCCTTCGGCGGAGGACACGTCGCGACGAGCTGGATGAACCCCTGCGGTGAGACTCAGCCGGAGGCCTCTCAGCGGGCGCTCCGCCCGCAGGGCTGGGTGCGCGTGACCCAGGGGAGAGACCCGCTCGACCTCGCCACGTACCAAGGAGGCAAGGCAGGCCGAAGGACGTGGCGGCGTGCGCAGTTGTTCTTGGACGACGTGCCCCTGAGCGTCCCCGACGGCGTGGAGCTGTTCGCCGACGCAGAGCTGACCGCCCGTCGAGATCGCATGCTCACCGCCCAGCTCGATCGGGCGCGCCGCGGACGTGGCACCGCCGCAGCCGGAGCTGGGCTCGGAGTTGCGGGAATCGTGATGTTGGGGATTGCCGGCGGCCTCACGCAGTCCACCGGGAACGGTCGGCTGCCTACAGACGCTGACATCGCCGCCGAGGTCCTGCTGCGCACGTTGGGCGCGGTCTCGGTCGGCTTCAGCATTCCCGTCTTCGGACGCGGGGCGTCGGAGTGGAGCAAGGGTGGCGAGTGGGCCGCCGGGCTTCGGCGGGATCGATGGGACCTGCTGTACTCGACGGGCGAGTGGGTCCGGGCGGTGCGGCGGCACAACCGCAGGGTGTCGACGACCCCCTGACGGACAACGCGGCCCTCCCGGGCGCGGGTTCCTGATTTGCTGCAAGCAGGGTCGGCTGGCGCGAGCGATCAGTCGAAGAGGATCGCCGGGTTCTGGACGAAGTCGAGATCACCGGGAGGGTTGGTGTACGCCAACCCCAGCGCCTGGCCGTCCACGAAGAGCACGCGCTGGGCGCGGGCGTCGTCTTCGCAGAAGTAGCAGCTACCCACGGGATAGCCGTCCACGTCGCGCACGGTGCCGATGAGCTTCGTCTGCACCCAGAAGACACGCGCCACGAGGGCCGACACCTCGTAGTAGGAGCCGCGCTTCACGACACCATCGGTGTTGGGGACCTTGGCCGGGTTCGCCAGGTCCTGGACCGGCACGGATCCCCGGTACTGGTAGAGGATCACCTCAGGGTTCGCGCCCTCACCAACGATGTCGTTGACCTGATCATTCAGCATCTTGAGGAGGCTCTCGCGGTCCTTGAGGATGTGCTTGTTCGAGAGCGTGAGTGTGTCGTTGATCTCACCCTGCACGCGCGTGCGCTCGGCCAGATTCAGGATCGGCATGGTCAGGATGGCAAGGACCAGGACCATGAGTCCGGCGACGACCTTCGGTTGCATCGAGTCTCTCCAAGCAGCGGCGCAACGCCGCGAGGCAGTGACGATAGCAAGGTCGTGGCGCGCTTCGCCGCCCTCGCCTTCGGGAGCCTCCAGGGCGGGGACCGGGCGTGGGCTCGCGTGCTATGAACCGCGCGCCCGCGGCACGGGGCTCGACGCCCCCTCTTCCCACCTGCCCGGGCCAGCGAGAGGAAGCCATGTCCGAGCCTGTGGACTGCCGTGCCCTTTTTCCCACCGGCGATGACGCCGAAGCCTGGCGCCTCGCGTCGCTGAACCCCATGTCGTCGGGGCTCAAGGGAAGCTCGATCCTCAAGATCGCCTACGAGATCCGCGCGATGCAGGACGCGGGCAACTCCGTCTGCAACCTCACGGTGGGCGACTTCTCCCCAGCGCAGTTCTCGGTGCCTGTGGAGCTTCGAGAGGGCGTCGATGCGGCGTTCGCCGAAGGGCAGACCAACTACCCCCCCTCTTTCGGGACCCCCGAGCTCCGGGCCGCCGTCGTCAGCATGTACGAGCGCGACCTGGGACTCACCTACGGCGTGGACTCGGTCATCGTCGGCAGCGGCGCGCGCCCTCCGATCTACGCGACGTTCTCCCTCGTGGTGCAGGCCGGCGACAAGGTCATGTTCTGCGCCCCCAGCTGGAACAACCCCCACTACGTGCACATCAACGGCGCCGAGGCGGTCAAGGTGCACTGCGGCCCCGAGACGGACTTCTTGCCGACCCGGGAGCTGCTCGAGGGCAAGCTCGACGGCGTCTCGCTCATCTGCCTCAACTCGCCGCTCAACCCCACGGGCACGGTGTTCGACGCCGACCAGCTCGGCGGAATCTGCGACCTCGTCCTCGAGGAGAACGCCAGGCGCGAGGCCCGCGGGGATCGGCCCCTGATGGTCATGTACGACCAGGTCTACTGGATGCTCACCTACGGAGACGCGAAGCACGTGACGCCTCCGGGGCTCCGGCCGGAGATGGCGAAGTACACGATCTTCGTGGACGCCATCAGCAAGAGCTTCGCCGCCACGGGACTCCGCGTCGGTTGGGCGGTCATCCCCGAGCCCTTCGCCCTGCCATTCCGGGCCCTCATGGGGCACATCGGAGCCTGGGCTCCGAAGCCCGAACAGCTCGCCACCGCAAAGCTCCTCAACGACCCTGAGGCCATCACGCGCTACCACGGCACGATGAAGCAGGGCCTGGAGGACCGCCTCCGGGCGCTGCACGACGGGCTCCAGGCGATGAAGGCCAAGGGCCTGCCCGCCGACAGCATCGCTCCGCAGGGCGCCATTTACCTCACCGGGCGCTTCGACATCGCCGGCCGCAACTGGAACGGCAAGGTCATCGCGACCGACGAGGACGTGCGCTCGTTCCTGCTGGAGGAGGCGGGGTTCGGCATCGTCCCCCTGGCGGTCTTCGGACCGAAGGACGTCGTCGGCTGGGTGCGCCTCAGCGTCGGCGCGGTGGGCCTCGACGACATCGCCGAAGGGCTCGCCCGCATCGAAGCGGCCCTGGAGAAGCTCGACTGAGCCCCAATTGGTTCATTGGCCTCACGGCCCCAGGCGAGGGCTGGCTCCCGGGGGTTCAGGCCGACGCGCCGGCTCCCCTGCACCGCTTCGTCGCTGCCGACCTGCACGCCACGGTCGCGTTCCTCGGGCCCTGCGGGGAGGACGCCGCGCGCCGCGCGTTCACTGACGCCGCGCTCGGCTCGTTTCGCGCGTTCGATGTGCGCCTCGGGTCCATGCGCCCCATGGGGCCCCCCTCACGCCCCTCGGCCTTTGCTGTCGTTCTGCAGGACGACGGGGCCCTCACCCAGTGGATCGCCTCGGTGCGCGACCCGCTGCTCTCCGCCGCCGGAGCGGCCCCGGATCGCTGGGGGACTCCCCTCCCCCACGTCACGGTCGCTCGGCTCGGGCGCAGCGCCACCGACGAAGATGTCGCGCGGGCCCGGATCTGGGCCGAGGCGACCCCCGTCCCGAACCGGGGCCTGCGGCTCGACAAGCTCGCTCTGTACACCTGGGCCGACCGCTCGGGAGACTCTCTCTTCCGCATCGTCGATGCCCGCGAGGTCGGCGAGCCCACGCGCTACGAGGGCGGCTGCCACTGCGGCGCAGTGCGGTTCGCGGTGACGGTGCGAGACCGGACCGCCCTCGACTGCAACTGCTCCATCTGTCAGAAGAAGGGCATCCTGCACGTCATCGTCGACGACGCCGACTTCGACCTGCTGGCAGGCGAGCAGGCGCTGTGCACGTACACTTTTGGCACCCACACCGCGAAGCACCAGTTCTGCTCGGTCTGCGGCATGCACCCCTTCTACCGCCCCCGCAGCCACCCCGACTCCTGGGACGTGAACGCCCGCTGCCTCGACGGCGACGCGCTCCGCGAGTTCACCGTCACCCCCTTCGACGGACGAAACTGGGAGGACAACGTCGAGTCGATCCGCTGAGCGCCTGGCAGGAGCGGGCTCAGCCCCCGGGCAGCGTCGGGTCGAAAGGGTGGCAGTCGAGGCAGGAGGCCCCCTCGAGGGTCAGCTCCTGCTCGAACAAGGCGCCCATCTCGGGGAGGATGACCTCGTCCATCCACACCGCGATGGCGCGGCGCTCCGGGTCGTCGATGTCCTCCACGGGGATGTCGGACAGCCCGATGGAAGGGACGACCTCGCTGGGCATCTCCCAGGCGACGGCCTCCCCATCAGGGCCGTGGCAGGTCGAGCACACGAAGACGGCGTAGGCGTCGGGGTCCCAGGCCACGAAGTGCTCTTCCATGGCGGGGAGAAACAGCCGCTCCATGAACTCCTCCCGTTCGGGAGGGGTCAGAGCGTCCCAGGGGGCAGGCTGCTCGTAGGGCTCCGGCTCCGGGGCCTCCGGCGCGCAGCCGGCCAGCGCCGCGAGAACGAGGGCAGCGAGACGGAGCCGTGGGATGCGCGATGGACTGGGCACGGGCCTGCTCTACCATGCCTCCCGATGTTCACGACGCGACTGGTCCTCTGCGCTTCCCTGCTCGCCCTCGTCGGTGTGCCGAGCACCGGTGCGGCGCAGCAGTACCGGTTCCCGAGTACGTCGGCCCACTACTCCGAGTGGTACCCCACTGCCTACAAGGATTCCGGGGGGCAGGACTGGAACTGCGGAAGCAACTACTACAGCGGCCACGGCGGCAGCGACTTCGGAGGAGGCAGCTGGGCGGGAATGAGCGCCGGACGCGACATCGTGGCGGCGGCGCACGGCGTGGTGGAGGTGGCCGAGGACGGCTGGCCGGACAACTGCACCACGGCGGACTGCCCGGGGGGCGGCGGGTTCGGCAACCACGTGAGCCTCATTCACGCCGACGGGCGGCGTACCTACTACGCCCACATGAAGACGAACTCGGTGACCGTCTCCGAGGGCGACAGCGTCTCCTGTGGCGATCTCCTCGGACAGATGGGCAGCTCGGGGCACAGCACGGGCCCCCACCTGCACTTCGAACTGCGGGAAGGAGGCAGCCCGGGCCAACCGTATTCCGGCACGCGCACGAACCCCTTCGTTGGGTCCTGTGACTCGGTGCCGTCGACGTCGTGGACGGACCAGGGAACCTACGACGCTCTCCCGGGCCTGACGTGTGACGGCTCGGCCCCGTGCGCCCCGATCAGCACGCTCTCCTGCGGGGACGCAATCACGGGCAACAACGGCGGCGCTGGCAGCACGAGCACGAGCGTCATCTACTCCTGCACCGAGTTCTTCTACACCGGCCCGGAGACCGCGTTCACCTTCTCGCCCCCCGCGGGCACCGACGTGTCCGTCAGCCTCACGGGGCTGTCTGCCGACCTCGACCTGTTCGTGACCAGCGGCGCCAGCTGCACCCCCAGCGCCTGCGTCGAGGGAAGCACGAGCTCCCAGTCCGCCGACGAGACCGTGGTCTTCGCTACGGACGGGTCGGACTACACCCTCGTGGTCGACGGCTGGGGCGGGGCGACGTCGGACTTCTCGCTGCAGGTGTCGTGCACGCTGCCGCCCGGCGACGACGACGACGCGGCGGACGACGACGACGCGGCGGACGACGACGACGCGGCAGACGACGACGAC
>JAGSHC010000285.1 GCA_023954745.1 Deltaproteobacteria bacterium
GGCGCCTACCTCGCCATCGTCCTGTGCATCTCCGCCACCACCTCGAACCAGCTCGTGGCCCTGGTGTTCGGAGCGCTCACCTGCGGGATGCTCTACGTGGTGGGCTCGGACACCGTCGCTGGCTTCTTCGGCGGCTCCGTCGCCGAGATCCTGCGCGGCATCGGAGCGGGCGCCCGCTTCGACAGCATCCAGCGCGGCGTGCTCGACCTGCGCGACCTCGCCTACTACGTCGGCCTCATCGGGTTCTTCCTGTCGCTCAACGTGCTGATCCTCGAGCGTCGCCGCTGGTCGGGGAGCCAACGCGGCGCGAGCGCCCGGAACAACGCGATGATCGCGGTGGCGCTGCTCGGCGCCAACGCTATCGCCCTCAACGTGCTGGTGGCTCCGGTGCGCGGCGCGCGGCTCGACCTGACGGAGAACAACGAGTACTCCATCAGCCCCGTCACGAAGGACCTGCTCGAAGGCCTCGACGAGCCCCTGCTCCTGCGGGGGTACCTGTCGGACAAGACCCATCCCCTGCTGGCTCCGCTGGTGCCTCGGGTGCGGGACATGCTCGAGGAGTACGCCGCCATCTCCGACCGGGTGCGGGTGGAGATCGTCGATCCCATCTCCGACGAGGACGTGGAGAAGGAGGCCGGAGAGGTCTGGGGCATCCGCTCCGTGCCGTTCCAGTTCAGCGACCGGCACGAAGCCAGCGTCGTGAACTCGTTCTTCCACGTGTTGGTGAAGTACGGCGACCAGCACCAGGTGCTCGGCTTCGACGAGCTCATCGAGGTCAACGCCAACGGCATGGACATCGACGTGCGCCTGCGGAACCTCGAGTACGACCTCACGCGGGCCGTGCAGAAGACGGTGTACGGCTTCCAGAGCCTCGAGTCGGTCTTCGCGCGCCTCCCCTCGACGGCGCAGTTCACGCTCTATGCCTCGGACGCGAGCAAGCTGCCCCAGGGTTATGGCGAGGTCCCGGAGACCATCTCCACGGTGGCGCGCAAGCTCGAAGGGCGGAGCGGCGGGAAGTTCGCCTTCAAGCGGGTGAACCCCGACGACCGCGCCTCGGGAGTGACGCCGGAGCAGCTGCAGGCCCAGGGCATCCAGCCGCTGTCGGCGGGCCTCTTCGGCGGACAGTCGTTCTTCCTGCACATGGTGCTCACGGTGGGAGACCGCACCGAGCAGCTCCTACCCAGCGGCGAGAACACCGAAGCCGAGCTCGAGGAGTCCATCATCTCCTCGCTCAAGCGCGGCGGGCCGGGCTCCTTGAAGACGGTCGGCGTCGCCATCGGTGGCGTCGAGAAGCCGGCCCAGCCGCCCCAGTACCCGGGGCAGCCGCCGCCGCCGCCACCGCCCAGCAACCTGCCCTACCAGACGCTCCAGCAGATGCTCAGCGAGACGTTCTCCGTCGCCGAGGTGGATCTCATGACGGGCCTCGTGCCCGGCAACGTGGACGTGCTGGTGGTCCTGGACCCGCGGCAGCTCGACGAGGGCGCCCGCTGGGCGCTGGACCAGTTCCTCATGCGCGGGGGCAGCGTCATCATCGCCGCCGGGGGGCGCGTGCTCGACCTCGCCTCCCTGCGCAGCGGGCTGGCGCTCGAGAACGTCGACACGGGACTGTCGGAGTGGCTGGCCCACAAGGGCATCAAGGTCGGCAGCGAGGTCGTGCTCGACACCCAGAACGCCACCTTCCCCATCCCGACGACCCGCAACATGGGTGGCTTCCAGGTGCGGGAGATGCAGATGCTCCCCTACCCAGCGTTCCCCGACGTGCGGGACGACGGCCTCAACCGCGAGCACCCTGCTCTCGCCGGGCTCCCCGGCGCCATCCTGCACTGGCCCAGCACCGTGGAGCTCGTGGACGCCGACGGCGACGTGGAAGGCGAAGCGAGCGAGGAGGGCTCGGCGATGCCGAAGCGGGAGGTCCTCCTCTCCACGTCCGAAGAGGCGTGGTTGCTCGATGTCTACAACGCCCAGCCGGACTTCGAGACCTACGGCGAGGTGGGTTGGCAGGTGCTGCCCGAGCGACAGCGGCACAGCCTCGCAGTGTCGGCCATGGGGCCCTTCGACAGCTGGTTCGTGGGCAAGCAGCCTCCGCGGCTGGGTGGCGGTGAGGACGCAGCGGTCCTGAGCGGAGGGCTCATCGAGACCTCCCCCGAGCGCTCTCGTCTCGTCGTGATCGGCTCGGCCACCTTCGTGTCGGACCCCGCCGTGGAGATCAGTCGGAGCATGTCCGACGCCTGGCTGAACAACCTGCAGCTGATCGCCAACCTCGTCGACTGGGCCCTCGAGGACGTGGACCTGCTCACCATCCGCAGCCGCGGACAGCAAGCCCGCATCCTGGCGCCCACCGAGACGGGCACCCGCAAGACCTTCGAGGCGGTGAACTACCTGTTCGCCCTGCTCGCGGTCATCGGCATGGGGGTGTTCACCCGAGGCAGCCGGCAGCGAGTCCGCCCCATGAAGCTCGAGCCACCCACGGATGCTCAGAAGGGAGCCGCGTGATGAACAAGACCAACATGATCCTCATCGCCCTCCTCGTCGTGCAGGGCGCGTGCATCGGCATCCAGCAGCTCTCCAGCGGGGACGAGGCCTCCCTCGAGCGTGGGCTGCTTCTGCAGGGAGTCGACGCAGACTCGGTCAGCAAGGTCGTCATCGAAGACGGCGCCGCGGACGCCGAGGACCCCATGGCCACCCTCGTGAAGCAAGGAGACGCCTGGCTCGTGTCCGAGCGATGGGACCACCCAGCGGACGCCGAGAAGGTGGATGAGCTGCTGCGGGAGATCGTCGCCCTGGAGATCGCGGACGTGATCTCCACCACGGGACTGCACAGCGTCGAACTCGAGGTCGACGACGACGACTACAGCAAGAAGGTCACCCTCACGACCACCGACGGCGAGCGCACGCTGTTCTTCGGCACCAGCGGCCGGGGCAGCTCCACCCACGCCCGCGCGGGGGGAACCGAGCAAGTGGTCGCGGTGCGCGACTTCAGCACCTGGCGCGTCAACGCCCGCCCCGATGGGTGGGTGGAGCGGCTGGCTCTCGAGGTTGCGCCCGACGAAGTCGCCCGGCTCGAGCTCGCGGGGCCCACTGGGACCTTGACCCTCACGCGTGCGGAGGGCGCCGTCGAAGGGACCGCCGAGTGGCTGCTCAGCGATGGCACGCGGCAGGCGGGGGTCGACGGTGAAGACGTCAAGGAGCTGCTGACCAAGGCCACGAAGCTGAGCGCGAGCAAGGTCCTCGGCCCAGCGTCGGCCGTCTCCCCGGAGCTGCTCCGCGTGACCCTCACGACCCGCGCCGGCGCGCGTTCCTACGCGCTCGGTCCCGCGCCCGAGGCGGACAACTACGCGCTGGCCGTGACCGGCGGGAGCCACCTGCTGCAGATCGGCAAGTGGGCGGTGGACCCGCTGTTGAACGCGACGTTCGACGCCCTCGTCCCCGAGGGCGAGGCGCCAGAGGCACCGGAAGGCGAGGCGCCCGAGTAGAGACGAGGCTCAGTCGCGCCGGCGCAGCAGCCCCAGCGGCATGAGCAACACGAGCATCGCGGCGCTGCCACCCTCAGACGAGGAGCAGCCCGCGTCGCCGTCGTCGTCGTCGTCCGCAGCCGGCGGGATGGGGCGCACGATGTTGAACGTGACCCAGTCCGACCACTCACCGACGCCCCACAGGTCGCGGGCCGCCACTCGAACCTCGTAGGGCCCGGTCTCCCAGTCGAGCTCCCTCAGCAGGTACTCCAGCTCGAGCCCGGCGCGAGCCTCGACCTCGATCTCGCCGGCGCTGTCGTCGTCGTCGCCGGCCGCCCTGCGCACCTCGATCCCGTAGGAGAGGGCGTCGCCATCGACGTCCTCCGCCGCCGCCCAGCGGATGGGGGTCTGGGCCCCAAGCACGACATCGCCGCCCTCCTCGGGGAAGGTGATGGCGGGAGCCTGTGGGGGGTCGTTGGCCACCGCGGTCACCGCCGCCCCGGCGTTCACCCGCCCACATCCCAGGGTCGGCGACCAGCCGGCGCTGTCGTAGCCGGCGTTCGCCACGTCGACCTTGTCGGCGGTGGCGCAGAGCACCTCGCGCACGTCCTCCTCCAGGAGCCGGGGGTTCGCCGCCAGCATCAGCGCCACCGTGCCCGTCACCACCGGCGCCGCCCCCGAGGTGCCACCCATGCGGGGGCTGTACTCGCG
The DNA here is from genome assembly GCA_023954745.1 of Deltaproteobacteria bacterium. Taxonomy (GTDB): domain Bacteria; phylum Myxococcota_A; class UBA796; order UBA9615; family UBA9615; genus JAGSHC01. The sequence continues at coordinate 4,164 of JAGSHC010000285.1, forward strand.
GTTCTCGCCGGCCCCGTTGAAGCCCGCGTCCCCAAACATGTCGGTGGACCAGAGCCCCGGGCGCCCGCCGCCGCCTCCGAGCCCGCCGGACGGTGCGCCGATGTCCACGTGCGCACCCCACACCGAGTAGCCCCACTTGCGGCTCTGGTCGGATATGGAGGCCACAGCGATGACGCCGGGGTTGTCGTTGAGCATGGAGTAGGCGTTCTGCTCGCAGCCCGAGTTGCCCGCGCTGAACACCACCACGGTGCCGAGCCCATCGCGGCCGACCTCCCTGGCGTAGGACATGGCTTCGTTCATGGCCGGCATCGGCGGGAGCTCCGGGCAGGGCTCCCCGTGGATGACGAACCCCCAGCTGTTGTTGAGCACCGTCGCCCCGGCGTCCACGGCGCGGGTGAATGCGTCGTAGATGGCCGCCTGGGAGAGCTGTGCGCCGATGGCGCGCACCGGCCAGACCGTCGCGCCGTAGGCCACGCCGGCGACCCCCTCGCCGTTGTTCCCGATGGCCGCCGCCACCCCGGCCACGAGGGTGCCGTGCCCCGGGTTGGACTGCCCGGGAGCCGGGTTGGCGTCGAAGTCCTGGTCGACGGCGTCCCAGCCCTCCTCTGCCACCCGCAGATCGATGTGGGTGTCCTCCACCCCCCCGTCGATGACGCCGATGAGCTGCCCGGTGCCGTCGGTGATCTCCCAGGCGGGGATGACCTCGATGTCCCCCCCGGGCAGGCCACCGGGCATCTGCCAGACGTTCTCCAGGTGCCACAGGTTCTCGGCGTAGGTGTCGTCCAGGGGCAGCGCGTGCAGCTCCGTGGGCACGATGCGGTCCGCCCAAGCCCAGTTCACTCCAGGGATCCGCTCGAGGGCGCTCGCGAGGGTCAGGGGATCCACCCCGTCGGCGAGGGAGAAGCTGTACAGCGGCCAGACCCCCGCGCGGTGCTCGGCCTCCACCACGTCGTCGCGCCCCACGAGCCGCGCGAGCAAAGCGTCGTCGTGCGCTGCGAGGCGAACCAGGACCTCCCCCGTCAGGGGCGCCTTGGCGAAGAAGGCGTCGTGCTCGCCCGCGCCAGCCCCCGCGGGCAGGGAGAGTGCAGTGGCCGCCAACGCGGCGCAGATCCAACCGAACGGACGTGTGCTCATGCCTCGATGATAGCCTCCCACGCGTGCAGAACCGCCCGGTCTTCCCATGCCTCCCCGCTCCGTCGTTGCTGGCGGGCCTCGCCCTGACGGCCCTCGCCCTGGCGGGGTGCCCAGCCGATCCGCCGGCCCCCGAGCCGGAGACGGCCTGTGGGAACAGCATCGTGGACCCCGGTGAGGCCTGCGACGACGGGGACGCCAACGCCGACGCGTCCGACGCGTGCCGCCTCGACTGCACGCTGCCGGTCTGCGGTGACGCCATCACGGACACGGGCGCAGGGGAGACCTGCGACGACGGAGCCGAGCTCCTCGGCGGGGATGGCTGCTCGCCGAGCTGCCTCGAGGAGGCGCTGCCGGGCGAGTCCGAACCGAACGACACCCCGGGGACGGCCGTGGCGATGCCGCCCGGACTCCAGGTCACCGGGGCGCTGCCCCAGGGTGACTCCGACTGCTTCTCGGTGCTCGTGCCCGAAGGGGGCTGGGTCTCCGCCGAAGTGGAGGGCGAGGCGCCCGGGTCCTGCCCCAACGACCTGGTCCTGCGCCTGTTCGGGCCCACTGGCGGGCAGCTCGCGACGGGCACACCCGGCCTCGCGGGTTGCTCCCCCATCGACCCGATCGTGGAAGAGGGCGCGCGCTTCGCCGAGCCTGGTAACCACGTGATCTGCGCCGAGGGCTTCTTCGACGAGCCCGTCGCCAGCTACACCCTCACGGTGGAGGTGGGCGACGATTCGTGCGCCCTCGACTTCCCCTTCACCAGCACCGACGACCCCGACGGTGACAGCCTCCCCAACGTGTGCGACGTCGACGACGACGGGGACGGCTTCGACGACGAAGACGACAACTGCCCCGAGACGCCCAACGGCCCGGAGGTCCCGCCGCTCTACGTCGACGCCGAGGGCTTCCTCACCACCTGGCTGGTGGCGGGGCCCTTCCCGGATCTGCCGGCCGGCGGAGGTGGAGGGTCCTGCGAGGTGTCCGACCAGGACCCCTTGGGTGACGAGGCCACGGCGATCCCCGAGCTGGCGACCCCCGCCGGGGATCTGGAGTGGTTTGCCTACTTCGACAGCAACGCCCGGTTCAACTTCCTGCACGTCATGGGTGGCCCGACGCCCCGCGAGGTCTACGCCGCCGCCTGGGTCAACAGCCCCGTCGCCCAGACGACGACGCTGGCCATGGGCATCGACGACGGCGGCCGCGCCTACTGGAACGGCGTCGAGGTGTTCGAAGTGGGCTCGTGCCAGGGCACGAACATCGACCAGTTCCAGGCGCCCGTGGACATGGTGGAGGGCTGGAATCGGCTGCTCATCCGCGTGCGGGACCAGGGCGGCGGCTGGGCGCTCTACGCGCGCTTCCTGGACGAAACCTCAACGCCCATCACCGGACTCGAGGTGTCCCTGACGGGCCCCGAGTCCTTCTCCCCAGGCCAGCAGGACACCGACGGCGACGGCCTCGGAGACTGGTGCGACCCGACCCCCACCGGAGAGTGATGCTCCCTCGACTGCTGCTCGCGACCGCCCTGGTGTTGACCGGCTGCCCCGCAGGGGGCGACGACGACGACGCCACCTCCTACCCCGACATCCCGCTCTACGACTTCGAGGCGGCGGCGCCCTGGTTCGAGTGCCCCGACGCCTTCGAGGACGGCACGGACGAGGTGCGCGTGTTTGACCGCGCCGACCAGTACTTCGGCGACGAGAACCTGCGAGACATTCGCACCGAGGCCGAGCTCCCCACGGGCGACTTCGCCCAGGTGGGGCTGTGGCTCGAGCTGCGCTGCCCCGGCGGCAACTGCGACGACTGGGATCGGGCGGGCTCCATCCAGATGGCGGTGGACCCCGACGACCCCGACGGACCCTGGCGCGAGCTGGCTCGCTTCGTGACTCCCTACGACCGGGGGATGTGCCAGTACATCGACGTGACTCCCCTGGCGAGCGTGCTCCAGGGCCGTCAGCTGTTCGGCTCGTGGATCGACACCTGGGTGGGACCCGGTCACGCCCAGGGCGACGGCTGGGTCACCAGCGTGAGCCTGGTCTACACCCCCGGAGAGCCCGCCAGATCCTCGGTGATCGACATCTGGGGCCGCCGCAGCATCACCGTGGGCGAGGTGGAGCCCGAGGCCAACGTGCAGAGCCAGATCGAGCCGGTGGTGGTGGCGATCCCCGCCGAGGCGCGGCGGGTTCGAGCCCACGTGGTGACGACGGGCCACAGCTTCGGCAACACCGCCAACTGCGCCGAGTTCTGCGCCATGCAGCACGACGTCATCGTCAACGACGAGCTGCACACCTGGGATGGGTGGCGCGACGACTGCGACGCCAACCCCATCAGCCCTCAGAAC
>JAGSHC010000414.1 GCA_023954745.1 Deltaproteobacteria bacterium
TCCGGACGAGGGGGGCCGGAGGGAGCGCTGGCGGCACATAGAGGGGTACTTGAGTCTCACGTCCCCCCGCTCGTTCCGGACGAGGGGGCCGGAGAGAGCGCTGGCGGCACATAGAGGGGTACTTGAGTCTCAAGTCCCCCCGCTCGTTCCGGATGAGGGCGCCGGACGGGAGCGCTGGCGGCACATGGAGGGGGACTTGAGTCTCGAGTCCCCCCGCTCGTTCCGGACGAGGGGGCCGGAGGGAGCGCTGGCGGCAGATGGAGGGGGACTTGAGTCTCAACGAGGCCCTTCAGGGGGACTCCCTGATGTGGGGGACTCCCTGATGTTCTTCGGCTTCATGGGGTTCCTCGGAGCCGTCGTGGACAAGACCCTGTACCTCGGGGCGGCCATTGTGGCCGTAGGCCTGGTGGCCCACGCGCTCGCGCCCTCGTGGGCGTTCCCCATCGCTGCCGGCGTGCTGCTTGGCACCGGGGGCGTGATGGCCTGGACCGTCCGCCCGACCTGGTCCCGCGAAAGAAGAACTCGACCGCCCAGGCCCCGCTCCTTCGCTGGGGTGTCACCTCTACACTCTCCCCATGAGCCTGCAATCGCGCCTCTCCAAGCTCGAGACCACTCCCGATGTGCGCCGCTTCCTGCGGGTCCTCGCCTCGGAGGACCCCGACGCCTGCACCCGGCTGCTCGACGACCGAGCCGCGTCAGGGGCCTTTGCTCTGGACTACTGGGCGCCACGCATGCTCGCTGGCGCCTTGTCGGACGCCGAGTTCTCGCTCCTGGCAGTCCCTGTCCTCATGCGGGCGTCGGTCTCTCGCGCTGGTGCGTTGCGGCTGGCGGCGCGCCTGGAGTTGCCTGCGTCCACTGTCGACAAGCTCGTGGACTGGGGGCTCTGGCGCCCGAGCGACGACGAGCCGGGTCTCGCCGCCCATCCGGCCATTGGCGCCTTCGCCTCGGACCCTGCCGACCTCCGGGCCCCGGGACCGTTGCTCGACGCATTGCTCCGCGCCGATGCTCTCGACGAGATCCCCGAGACAGCTCTGGGCACCCTCACCCCCCTGGTCCTCGCGGTCGCGACGCCCGAGCAGCTCGCCGAGGCCGCTCCTCGCATCATCGATTCGCTCCAATTGGCCGATCGCCTCGAGGACGCCGTGGGCTTTGGCGGCATCGCCGTGGACCGTCTCGAAGACGAGTCGGCGAAGGCCGTCGTCCTGCTGGCCCTGGCCGAAGCCCTGACACTCGACGAGGAGGACGTCTCCGCCCTCGTGCACCTGGGCATGGCCGCCGCGTTCGCACCGGATGACAGCGCCCTGCGGGGAGCCTGTCGCGTCGCTGCCGGCGAGATTCATCTCGATCGCGGTGAGGTGGAGGCCGCGGGGATCGCGTTTGCTGACGCGCACCGCGCGTTTGTGGCGAGCGAGAGCTGGGCCGACGGTGGAGACACCGCGAGCTCTCTCGGCGCTCTGGCCATCGTCGCCAACGATCTCGAGAACGCCCGCAACTGGTTGCTCGAGGCGGTCCGCTTGGGCGGCAAGCACGGCGATCTGCACGCTGTTGCCGACGCGTACGACCTGCTCGCTGAGCTCGAGCGCGCGTACGGAAACGGGCGGGCAGAGCACTTCGCCATGGAGGAGGCCGGGCGGATCCGGGGGCTCGCCGAGCGCGTGTCACCCCGGGAAACAGTGGACGAGGAGCAGGAGAGCCCTTGACCCGAGGGACGTTCCCCGCTTCCGTGTAGGCAGCGTGGCTGCACGCATTGGAGGTCGCATGACGCGTCTGACGTCGCTTGTTTGTCTACTCACCCTCATCGTCCCGAGCCTGGCAGTTGCCCAGGATGCGGACGGGGATCTCTTCGACGTCTCGCTCGGGGACTGCGACGACGCTGATGGGAGCGCCTTTCCTGGCTCCACCGAGGTCTGCGACGGCAGTGACGAGGACTGCGACGGCGTGATCGACGAGCCGGGGGCGTCGCCGTTCCAGTGCGACCCGTTCCCGATCCTCGTCGAAGCGCCCGACAACACCATCGACGGCAACCTCATCATGGTCACCGAGGTGTTCCAGAGCTCTGTGGACTTCACGGGCATCCCGCTCTGGCAGGACACCCTCATCGGAACCACCACCCCCGGTGGGGTTCTCCCCAACGTCCAGTCGATCCTGGTGCGCAACTGGATGGGCAGCAGCTCCAGCAACGTGATCGCCAACGCGACGCTGACCGTGCCCGCTGGCGTCACGATCCACGGCTGGGTCATCGACTTCGGGACCGCCACTTCGGACAACCGGAACCTCGACGCCACCTTCTCCGTCACCGGCGGCAGCCTCGTGGCGGGCACCAACAACACCTGGTTCGAGAACGGGACACAGGACTGGGCCTGGGTGAACGGCAACCAGGCGGGCTTCCGCAGCTACATCGCCAGCGCAGCCGACGAGGCCCGCCTCATCGTCTCCTACGACCCCGCCACCGTCGGCAACCTCGACGTCAGCGTGAACATGGGAGGTGGAATCATTCGGGACCTCTCCTGGTGCGGCACGGACATGCCCGGGCTCACCAACCACGTGATCACCCTCGCCACCGCCGACAACGACCTGCTCGACGATGACGGCGACGGAGTCACGGAGTGCGATGGCGACTGCGACGACGCCAACGCCCTCGTGGGCCCCGGGTTTACCGAGCTGTGCGATGGCCTGGACAACGACTGCGATGGGGTCGTACCTGCGACCGAGACCGACGACGACGGCGACGGGGTCGCTGAGTGCGCCGGTGACTGCGACGACGCGGACCCGACCGTCGTTCCTGGCGCCGCGGAGCTCTGCGACGGCCTCGACAACGGCTGCGGCGGGATCTCCAGCGAGGAGACGGACGACGACGGCGACGGCTTCTTCGAGTGTCAGGGCGACTGCGATGACGCCGAGCCGGCCGCCTACCCCGGAGCCACCGAGCTGTGCGACGGCATCGACAACGACTGCAATGGAGTGATCTTCAGTGACGAGCAGGACCTCGATGGCGACGGCTATGCGGGCTGCGACGGTGACTGTGACGACGCCGACCCAGGGATCTTTCCGCTGGCCACAGAGGCATGCGACGGCATCGACACGGACTGCGATGGCGTCATCCCGGCCGACGAACTCGACGCCGATGGCGACGGACTCCCCACCTGCGGCGGCGACTGCGACGACCTCGATCCCACCACCGCACCGGGCTTGCCCGAGCTGTGCGATGGCGTGGACAACGACTGCGACACCCTCGTGCCCCCCGACGAGGTCGACGGCGACGGCGACGGCGTCGCGGTGTGCGGCGGCGACTGCGACGACGCGGATGCGGCCGTGTTCCCCGGGGCGGCGGAGGTGTGCAACGGCCTCGACGACGACTGCGACGGACTGGTCCCCGCGCCGGAGCTCGACGCGGACGGCGACGGGCAGGAGGGCTGCAATGGCGACTGCGACGACAGCGA
>JAGSHC010000390.1 GCA_023954745.1 Deltaproteobacteria bacterium
CGCGACCTGGGGCATGGCGCGGGTCGCCGGCACCGCCTTGCTCTCCCCTTCCGTGCCAACCGGCCCAGACGGCCCGAAGGCAGACGCCATCTCGGTCTTGACATCCTCTCCGGGTGTAAAGATCACGGTGCGGGGGGCGGGGAACTGCACGTTGCCGCCCGGGGACTCCGTGGCCCCTGGGGACACCTTGCCGCCGATGGGCGCGAGGTTCGGGTCGGTCGGCTGCTCGTCGTCGTCCGCGGCCGGGCTGGGGTCATCGGCCAGCGTGGGGGCATTCTGGTCCACCAACTGAACGACCGACCCCGTGGGCGCCAGAGCTGGAGGCCCAGGCACCGGCGTGTCCACAGTCAGTTCGGGGTCCGCGCCCACACGCCCGGTCCCGGTCACCGCCGGCGAGAGGCGCTGGACGATGTGACTCACCCCCCGCAAGAAGTCCTTCAGGGTCTCCCGGGTCCCGACGGAGGCGTGGACCTCGCGCAGCGCCGCGGACGCTTCTTCGGCGGTCTGATACCGACTCGCCGGAACACGCTGAAGAAGTCGCGTCATGATGGGAACCAGCGCCGGAGCACGCACGCCGACCCTGGCGGCTTCCTCTTCGGGCCTGCGGCGGGCCACTTGCTCAGCGATGCGGGCGAGATTGCGCCCCTGGAAGAGACGCTCTCCCACGACGAACTCGTAGAGCATCGCTCCCACTGCGAAGAGATCGACCGAGGGCTGAAAGTCGCGCGTCCCCCCCCAGACCTCGGGCGCGATGTATCCCGGCGTGCCCTTCACGACGCCTCGGGTCGTGGACTCGAGGTTGATGGAGGACTTCACCAGTCCCCAGTCGCTGATCTTCAGAACACCACGCCGGTCGACGAGGATGTTCGACGGCTTCAGATCGCGGTGGATGATCTCGAGCTCGGCGCCGTCATCGGCGCGGGCGGTGTGGGCGTGGTCCAGGGCCTCGCAAATCTCCACCGCCATCTCCAGACAGACGGGGATTGGAATCTGGACCTTCTGCTGCCGCAGGCCTTCGAGCAAGTTGTTCAGGTCTGGGCCGTCGACGAACTCCATGGCGACGAAGATCTCGCCGTTGTGCTCTCCGACCCGATAGACGTCCACCACGCCGGGGTGCTTGAGGTGTCCGCAGACCCTCGCCTCGGTGATCAGCGCCTTCTTCTGCGCCTCCATCTCGCCGGGCGGGGGGCGAAGGAGCTTGAGGGCTTGGCGCTTGCGGAACCCGAGGTCGCCGGTCTCCACGGCCTGCCACACCTCGGCGGCGGCCCCGCGCCCGAGCAGACGCTCCAGCTCGTAGGGCCCCAGGAGCTCGCCAGGGGTGTGGATGGGGGTCGCGGGAGTGGTCATTCAGCGTGGTCCGAGGCGGGCTGAGGGTACCACGGCGGGGACACGTCCTCGGTCCACGGGGGACCTGACCACGTGGACCACGAGCCCCGTCTCAAGACGAACAGCGGTGGCTACCGGGTGGCCACTTCCTCGGCGACGGGGTGCATCGTCCGATCCACGGTGAGCAGCAGGTCCTCGATCGCTGCGTCCACTCGAGACTGCTCGTCGCTCCCGCCCAGAGGAATCGCTCGGTAGAACGCCCACCCCTGTCGGCGAGGGAAGAACAACCCGACCTGAAGTACCTGGGTGTCGCCGTCGTACCGACCGGTGAGCACACCGCGGCTCGCCACGGACTCCAGAGCCAGGTCGAGGGCTCCCCACACACCGGAGCGTCGCTGCCCCTGGGGCTCCTCCAACGCGCGCGTGATCTGCTCCTGGAACCGCGCCGTGTTCTTCACTTCGAGATAGAACTCCAGGTCGAGGGTCTGGCGAGGCGTCAGGAAGAGGGTCTGCGTGTGGCTCGAGTAGCCAGGGCGCATCGCCGTGATCTCGTGGCTCCCGGGGGGCAGGAGTAGCTCGATCGGTTGGGTGCCCTTCGCGTGACCGCGCTCGATGCCGCCCACCATGATGGTGGCCCCCGGGACCGAGGTCAGGATGGAGATGCGCGCCGGGGGGACGCCAATGGTCTCCTCCCGTACTTCCTGGTAGAGGTCGACCACCGCCTCGGGCTCCCAGCGTGGGCTGGCTTCCCAGGACGGGTCCAGGGCCATGGCGGCGCGCAGGGCTTCGCGCCCGTCGAAGTCGTTGCCGCCGCGGATGTCGGTGCGGGCCTTGAGCAGGTAGAGCTGATAACGAATGCCCTCGGGCAGGCGCTCGTGGGGGTACGGCTCGACCAAGGCGATCGCATCGTCGAGGAGCGCACGCGCGACGCTCCACTCCCGACGCTGGTACGCGATCCAAGCCGCATCGAGCCACCGAGCCGCGGTGGTCTGGGCGACGACGACCCCCTCGGAGGGGCGGACGTCGGGCATGAACCGCAGCTCCGTGTCGCCGCGCACGCCGGGGACGTTGTCGAGGGACGCCGCAATCTCGCGATAGATGGGGCCCGCTTCGCCGCGGTCCATGTCGTTGGCCAGCAGCTCCCAGACGGCGATGGGCTCATCCGAGGACTTGCGGCGCGCATCGGCGTCGGCCGGAACGATGGTGAGCGCCGCGAGGGCCAGACCAAGGATCGATAGAGTTCGGTTCATCGTTCAGCTCCCAAGTCCCACCACGCGCGAGCACTGCGCTGTATCTAGCGCGGAGAGCGCCCCGAAACCAGCGAAAGCGCCCGTGCTGACTGGTTCTTCACAGGTCCTCAGCATCGACGGCGCCATAGGCACCGCCTCCAGGGGTCCCGACGACCAACACATCACCGGCCTCGAACTCCTCCGCGAAGCAGCCAGGCAAGGACTCGGAGAGCCCACCACGGATCCGCGCGGCCTCCCCCGGGAGGCCGGGACCTCCGCCTCGTAGCCCCCCCGGCGCGAGCGAGCGACGCTGGGAGAGCAAGGAGACCTGGACGGGCTCGAGGAAGCGAAGGACCCGCTGCACGCCGTCCCCTCCTGAGCGCCTGCCCGTCCCTCCCGAGCCCCGCCGGCGACTGAACTCCTCCACAAGGACCGGAAACCGACGCTCGAGGACTTCGGGGTCCGTGATGCGCGTGTTGGTCATGTGCGTCTGCACGCAGGAAGCACCCGGCGCAGTCGCCGTCCCCCCGGCTCCCCCGGCGATGGTCTCGTAGTAAGCGGTGCTCGACGTTCCGAAACAGAGGTTGTTCATGGTGCCCTGGGAAGCGGCGGCGAGGCCGAGAGCCCCCAAGAGCACGTCCACCACCCGCTGGCTCGTCTCCACGTTCCCGCCGACGACAGCGGCCCCAGCCGGCGGCGCGAGCAACGAATTCGCGGGGATCTCGAGGTCGACACCCCGAAGGACCCCGTCGTTGAGGGGAATCTCTCGCCCCATGGCACAGCGCAGGACGTAGAGGAGGGCCGCCCGGACCACGGCCTTCGGCGCATTGAGGTTCCCCGACGATGCTGGACCTGTGCCTGTGAAGTCCACCCGGAGTCGGCGCTCCCCCGCGGTACCCAGAGGCGTCAGGCCCACCACGACCGCCGTGCCGTCGTCCATGGCGTCCGCGCAGGTCAGGGGCCCGTCGGGGAGGGACTCGAGCCAGTCCTGCAGGACTGCTTCACCGTTGTCCAAGACCCACCCCATCCAGCGACTGAGGCTCTCGGCGCCGCACCGCGCACGCAATTCCTGCAGGGCGTGAACCCCCACCTGGTTTGCGGCGACCTGAGCCTGCAGATCCGCCTGGACGGTCGCCGGATCCCGCACCGGGTACGGGCCTGCCGCCAGAGCCGCGGCAATCTGCTCCCTCTGCCACTCCTGCCCATCGACGAGGAGGAGGGCTCGCAAGAGCACGCCTTCTTCGGCCAGGGAGGTGGAAAAGGGGGGCATCGAGCCCGGCGTGATGCCGCCCACGTCTGCGTGGTGCCCGCGGCTCGCCACCCACGCAAACACGCGCGGTCCGTCGTAGACGGGAGTCACGACGGTGATGTCTGGGAGGTGGGAGCCACCCATCTGCGGGTCGTTGACCGCCCAGGAGCGTCCCGGGCGCAGCGCGCCGTCGTCGAGCCCCGCCCGGAGCGCGCGGACGGTCTCCCCCATCGCTCCGAGATGCACCGGAATGTGCGGCGCGTTGGCGAGCAGGTGACCCTCGGCGTCAAAGACTGCACAGGAGAAGTCAAGACGCTCGCGGATGTTGGTCGACCACGCCACCCGGCGCAGGGTCTCCCCCATGCGCTCGGCCACGCCCATGAAGCGGCGAGAGAAGAGCTCGAGCCCCACAGGGTCCGGTGCCTCGGGGAGACGCGGGGCGGGCGCGACCCCGGCCGTGTGACGGCAGTCCAGGGTGCCGCCATCCCAGACGGTGCAGGTCCAGCCGGGATCGAGGACGAACGTGGTCTCGGCTCCCGTC
>JAGSHC010000050.1 GCA_023954745.1 Deltaproteobacteria bacterium
GCATGGTGTTTGGCGCACGGCGAGCGACTCGGGCCCTCGACGAGGCGGTCCCGGTCGCGGTGGAGGCTCTCAGGCGATCCGATCGATGAGCTTTCCCGCCCGCTCCACACAATCTGGCGGGACATAGACCCGGGTCATCCGCAGCTGACTCTCGTACCTCTCGAAGAGGTTGGTGCTGTCCTCGAGTTCGGTCACTTCGGGGTCTGGCGCTCCGCGGTAGCGCTGGCGCAGGACGTAGATGGGCGCGGTCGGAAGCTGGTCGTCGGCGTGGACCTCGCCCAGGGGCAACGTCCACTGCGTGCCTCCCGCTGCCTTGCGGTGCGCGAAGTACTTGCTCAGCTCGCCCTTGCTCTGGGTCACGAAGTTCGGGACGCCGGCGTGGTCCAACCGCTCCTTGATGGGCGAGAGGTCGATGTCTTCGGGGGAGCCGTGGCGCTCCAGGAGCAGCTTGTACTCCTGCCGGGTCACGATCCGGCGGGCCCACGGGTCCCGGGACCGCCGCAAGTGAGCGAACAGCGTCGCGTCATCGACGAACGCGTAGTCCTCGATGTTGGTGGGGAACGCCCAGCCGTCACCTCCCGCGTGGAAGAAGCGGTGCAGCATCTGCTCGTAAGCCACGCTCCGGTAGTGGAAATACACCATCAGGAACATGTGGTAGCGGGCGATGAGAAAGTCGTCGAAGGCGTAGATCGCGCGGTCGGACAGCCCGAGCCAGGCGCGCCCTCCTCGCACGTGGGGTGCGAGATTGCTGACCAGCCAGTCCACGTCGAAGACTCCGTAGTGCACGCCGGCGAAGTGACTGTCCCGACCCAGATAGTCCATTCGGTCCACGTCGAGCTCGGAGCTGATCAGCTGCTGGAGCAGCGGGCGCCAGTCGATGCCCCCGCCTCGGTACCAACTCGAGTCCACGGGGAGACGTGGGTCCACCAGTCCCGCCACCGCCCGTGCAGGGAAGTCCCCTCCCCCCTCGACGAGGCGCGTGAGGGAAGAGTCGGTGATCACCTTGATCGTGTAGTCCTCGTGGGTCGCCTGCCGCGTCGGCGGATACAGCTCCGGGGACTCGGCGTAGACCGGGACTGCAAGCTCAGCCAGGGGAGGCATCGCATACTCGGACGCGTGGGAGAAGGGAGCGTGGCCGACGTCGTGGAGCAAGGCTGCCGTGCGGACCATGTCCCGAAGGACCGCGCGACGCTCCGGGGAGACGGTCCGGCCCACGTCCCCAGAGAAGACGACGTCGAACGCGCGACCCGCCAGGTGCAGGGCCCCGATCGAGTGGAGGTATCGCGTGTGCGTCGCCCCTGGAAACGAGAGATCCGAGAACCCGAGCTGCTTGATGTGACGAAGACGCTGAAACAGCGGGTGGTCCAGCATCGCGCGCTCCCGCGGCGTCACGCGGATCGCGCCGTGCAGGGGGTCGCGGATCTCGGTCGCGCGGGCTCGGGGGGTGTCAGGAATCACGGGGGGCGCAAGGTAGCAGCGATGCGGCGCGAAAAGACGGGGTGTAGGCTCCGCCGCCATGAGCCGAACCTCTCCCACTCGTTCCCCGCGACGCACGTCGATCGCGGACCTCCTCAAGAGCCCCACCGCTGACTCCACCGTGGAGATCACCGGGTGGGTGCGCAACAAGCGCGTGTCCAAGAACATCGCGTTTCTGGAGGTGAACGACGGAAGTCGCCTCGCCAACCTGCAGCTCGTGTTCCCCGCCGCTGGGCCCCTCGGCACCGAAGCTGCGGCGGCGGTGGACAAGGGCGCCGCGATCCGCGCGACGGGCAAGCTCGTGGCTAGCAAGGGCAAGGGCCAGGCCTGGGAGGTGCTCGCCGAGTCCGTGAAGGTCGTGGGGGCCTGCCCCGATGACTATCCGCTGCAGACGAAGCGCCACGGCATGGAGTACCTCCGCACGGTGGCGCACCTGCGCCCGCGTACTCGCACGTTCCAGGCCACGTTCCGGGTTCGGAACGCTCTGGCCGCAGCGATCCACCGCTTCTACCAGGACCGGGGCTTTCTCTGGGTCCACACCCCGATCATCGCGGCGAGCGACGCCGAGGGTGGGGGCGATCTCTTCAAGGTCACGGACCTCAAGGGCCAGGACTTCTTCGGGACCCCGTCCTTCCTGACGGTCTCGGGGCAGCTGAACGTCGAGCCCTTCGCGTCCGCCTACACGGACGTCTACACCTTCGGGCCCACGTTCCGTGCCGAGAACAGCCACACGGCGCGCCACGCGGCGGAGTTCTGGATGATCGAGCCCGAGATCGCGTTTGCGGATCTCGAGGACGTCATGGACCTCGCCGAGGACTTCGTGCGCGAGATCACCAACGAAGTGCACGAGCGCTGCGCTGAGGACATGGAGTTCTTCGACAAGTGGGTCGAGAAGGGCGTGCTCGGCCGCGTCGCGGAGACGGTGAACAAGCCCTTCGCGCGCATGACTTACACCGAGGCCATCGAGACCCTGGGCAAGAGCGGCAAGAGCTTCGAACACCCCACGAGCTGGGGCGATCCGCTCCAAACCGAGCACGAGCGTTGGCTCGCCGAGGAGTTCGTGAAGGGGCCCGTGTTCGTGACCGACTACCCCACCGACCAGAAGGCGTTCTACATGCGCCTGTCGGACGATGGACGCACCGTGGCCGCGACGGACCTCCTGGTGCCGCGCCTGGGCGAGATCATCGGCGGGAGTCAGCGCGAGGAGCGTCTGGACGTCCTGGACAAGGAGCTGGACCGACGAGGCATGGAGCGGGCGCCGTACTGGTGGTACCTGGAGCTTCGTCGCTTCGGAAGCACGCCCCACGGGGGCTTCGGGCTCGGGTTCGAGCGCATGCTCATGTACTTGACCGGGGTGGCGAACATCCGCGACTCGATCCCCTACCCGCGCACGCCTGGGCAGGCGGGCTTCTAGACCCGTCAGGCGGGCTGCGGCGCGGCCTCGACCCCAGGGCCCGGCAGCTGGTCGAGCGCGGCCTCGACCTCACTCCGCACGTACGCGTCTTCGTCGTTGCGTGCGGAGTCGAGGGAGCGTCGGGCCTCGGCTCCCCCCAGGACGCCGAGCGCCCAGGCGGCGTGTCCCCGCACCAGGGGCTCGTGCTCCGTGGCCAGACAGGTGGCGAGGGCGGAGACGACACCGCGATCTCCTGCGTTCCCCAGGGCGACGCAGACGTTCCGGAGAAGGCCACGTCGCTTCGTTCGCTTGATGGGGCTCCCCTTCATGACGCGGCTGAACGTGGCCTGGTCCCAACCCAGGAGGTCCTCCAGTGGGGGGTGCACGAGCTCGGGACGGGGGCGGAAGCGCTCCTCCCGGGTGGGCTCGGCGAAGCGATTCCAGGGGCACACGTCGAGACAGAGATCACACCCGTAGATCCAGGTCCCGATCAGGGGCCGCAGCTCGCGAGGGATGGGGCCCCGGTGTTCGATGGTCAGGTAGGAAATGCACAGGCGGGAATCCAGGCGGTAGGGCTGGTCGGCCCGAATGGCCTTCGTCGGGCAGACATCCAGACACCGGGTGCAGGTCCCACAGCGGTCGACGTGAGGCTCCGAGGGCTCCACTTCGGTGCGCGTGATGATGTCGCCGAGGAACCACCAGCTGCCGTGGCTCCGGCTGACGCAGTTCGTGTGTTTGCCTACCCAGCCGAGCCCGGCTCGCTGCGCGCGGGGCTTCTCGAGGACGGGCCCCGTGTCGACGTAGGGGCGCGCCAGGTCGTCCCCGAGGGACTCGGCGAGGCTCCTCACTTTGGTCAAGAGAAGATCGTGATAGTCGTCCCCGAGGGCGTAGCGCGCGATCAGCCCCGTGGGGCGATCGGCGGGGTCGGGGAGATCTCCCTGAAAGTAATTGAGGCCCACGGACACCACGGAGCGGGCGCCCTCGAGGACGATCCGAGGGTCGGCGCGGCGGGCGGGGTCACGCTCGAGCCAGCGCATCTCCGCATGGTTCCCCGCGTCCAACCATTGGACCAGTCGCTCTTTCTCGGGCCCCGGAGGGGCCGAAGAGGAACCAACATCGAGACCGAACTCCTGGGCCCGCTCCCGAAGCTCTTGAAGCGAGACGAAACCGACAGGCATGGCTCCCCTATTCGTACGGGCAGACGACCGCCCTTCACGGCTGGGAATTTACAATGCTAGAGCGACAAGGGAGAATGACGCGATTCAATGGCATTAGCCTGCGAACGATCCCTCGGAGATGCCGCTCACATGCTTCATCGCTTCCTGCTGTTCCTGCTGTTGACCTCCATGTCTCTCACCGCGATCGGGTGTCCCTCAGGGGGCCGGACCGACGACGACGACTCGGGTGACGACGACGACTCCGCCAACGTGAACCCCGGCGGGGACGCGGACGGTGACGGCTTCTGCCTGGGCGACGACGAGTGCGACGACGAGGACCTCACCCCGGGGGACTGCGACGACAACGACGGATCCGTCAATCCCGACGCAGAGGAGGCCTGCGACGCGAAGGACAACGACTGCGACGGTCGGGTCGACGAGAACTTCGACGCCGATGGCGACGGCTACGTCACAGTCGAGAACCCGGAGTGCGTGGGCACGTACCCGCCCGAGGAGCTCGACTGCAACGACCTGATCGGCGCAATCAACCCGGCCGCGGAGGAGACCTGCGACGGGAACGACACCAACTGCGACGGCCTCATCGACAACGGCTTGGATCAGGACTTCGACGGGTTCCGCATCTGCGACGCCCCCGCCGACTGTGACGACGAGGATCCGCAGGTCTACCCAGGAGCCGCTGAGGACTGCAACGAGGAGGACGACAACTGCGACGGCCTCATCGACAACGGTCTCGAGGTGGAGTTCCAGGACCAGGACCTCGACGGGTTCACCCCGTGCCAGGGCGACTGTGACGACGACCCGGTGAGCGGTTTCGTGAACTACCCCGGCGCCCAGGAGGGGTGCGACGACATCGATAACGACTGCGACGGCGATGTGGACGAGGACTTGGACCTCGATGGTGACGGCTCTCCCGGCCAGTACCCCGGCTGCCTGCAGGAGTACGGAGAGGTGGACTGCGACGACACCGACGCCACGGTCTTCCCGAGCAACGCCGAGATCTGCGGCACCATCGACAACAACTGCAACGGCCAGATCGCCGAGAACCTCGACTGCGACGGAGACGGCTTCACCTCGTGCCAGGGTGACTGCGCCTCCCTCGACGCCGCCGTCAATCCGGGAGCCACCGAGGCCTGCAACGGCATCGACGACAACTGCGACGGTGTCGTCGACGAGGGCTTCGACGGGGACGGGGACGGCCAGTCCGCCTGCGCAGGCGACTGCGACGACGCGCTCGCCACGGTGTACCTGGGCGCGCCCGAGCTGTGCGACACCATCGACAACGACTGCGACGGCGTGGTGGGCGCCAACGAGACCGACGTCGATGGCGACACCTACTCCGAGTGTGACGGCGACTGCGACGAGACGGACGTGGCGGTGAACCCAGGCGCGACCGAGAGCTGCAACGCCATCGACGACGACTGCGACGGCGTCGTGCCCGCAGACGAAGACGACGCCGACCTCGACGGCTTCATCACCTGTACCCCTCCCGGTTGCTCTGTCGCTCTCGTCGCGGACTCCGATGACGCCACGTACTTCGATTCCTTCACGGCCCTCGATGCCCTGGGGCTCGACACGGTCGTCTCCGTGGACGCCGAGGTTTCTGGCGTGCTCGGTGATGCGGCGAACTTCTCGGACAGCCGGGTGATCCTCTGGGCCACCGGGTACCGCGAACTCAGCTCGAACGAGTACGACGAACTCATCTCGTGGATTGGGGCGGGCAACGGCCTGATCGTCACCGGCGAGGGCGTGCTCTACGAGGAGTTCGCAGCGGGCGATGACGACGACTCCGCAGCGGGCGATGACGACGACTCCGCAGCGAGCACCGACGTCGACGCGACCCTCATGGCCGACCTCATCGGTTCGCTGACCACGGGGCTCGGCCCCGAGACGGACGCCTGCACGGTGTCCAACGCGAGCACGCCGGTCACTACGGGCCCCTATGGAGTCTGGGGTACGTCCTACGCCTTCACGGCGAGCTCGACAGTGCACGACAACGCCTTCGCGAACACCGGCGCCGGAGCGGTCCGAGTGGCTTCCGTGGGCTCGCGCGCGAAGATCATCTGGCGGCCGGTCATCGGCGGTGGGGTCGTTGCGTACTGGAACGGCAACGTCGACATGGGTGACTGGGCCGACGCCGACCAGGGGGCAATGCTCCGCAACATCGTCAGCTACATGAACAGCAGCTGCAATGTGCTTCAGGGCGGGGACTGCGACGACGCGGACCCGAACGCCTACCCCGGCACCTGCCCCTAGGGCCTCGCCCTTCGGGTCGCTCCTTCGCTGGCCCTTCGGGTCGCCGGAGCGGCCCGATCTCGGCGTTGAGTTCCTCGCTCGGTCTTGCGGCGTACTGAAGTACGCCTCATCCGTCCCTGCGTCCTCACCTGGACTCGGGTCGCTCCGACGCCCCTCTCGTTGTCCGGGCGCCTGCGGGCTCGGCGCCCTCCCCTCTCCAAGCGCCACCGCCGGCCCTGAGCATCTGCTCGGGAGCCGGCGGTGGCGGTTTGAGGGGCGCCCGCGGCTGGGCCGCGGGGAACGAACTAGCGGGAGGCTTCGAAGGCCTCGGCGAGGTCGTCCCGCAGGTCGGTCAGGTCCTCGACTCCCACACTGAGTCGCACGAGTCCGTCCGCAATGCCGATTGCCTTCCGCACGTCGGGGGGGACGGAGGCGTGAGTCATGGCCGCAGGCAACTCGATGAGGCTCTCGACCCCACCCAGGCTCTCCGCCAAGGAGAACACCTTGCAGCTCGCGACGAAGCGTTCGGCGCGGGCCAGATCGCCCTTGAGCTCGAAGCTCACCATTCCACCGAACCCGCTCATCTGCTTCGCGGCCACCGCGTGCTGCGGATGGCTGTCGAGCCCTGGGTAGAGCACCTTGTCTACCTCGGCGTGCTCCGAGAGGAACTCCGCCAGCGCCGTGGCGTTCGCCTCGTGCGCTTGCATGCGCAGGTGCAAGGTCTTGAGGCCGCGCAGCTGGAGGAAGCAATCCTGGGGTCCCGGTGTCGCTCCGATGCCGTTCTGGAGCCGGAAGATCTCGTTGGCGAGCGCCTCGTCGCTGGTCACCACCGCGCCACCGACCACGTCGCTGTGGCCGCCCACGTACTTCGTGGTGCTGTGCACCACTGCGGTGGCGCCGAGCGCCATCGGCTGCTGGAAGTACGGCGTGGCAAAGGTGTTGTCCACCACGCACATGGCCGACGCAGCCCTGGCGATGTCGCACATGGCCGCGATGTCCACGCACTTGAGCAGCGGGTTCGTGGGCGTCTCCACCCACAGAAGCTTCGTGGTGCCGGGCCGCACCGCCGCACGCACCTCATCCACATTCGTCATGTTCACAAAGGTGAACTCGATCCCCATGGGCGCGAAGACGGTGTTGAACTGGCGGTAGGTGCCGCCGTAGACGTCATCACTGCTGATGACGTGGTCACCAGGGCGCAGCGAGTGCAGGAGCGTGGCCGTGGCCGCGGAGCCGGACGAGAAGCACGCCCCGTAGGTCGCCCCCTCGAGGGACGCCAGGCAGGTCTCGAGAGCCGCGCGCGTCGGGTTGCCCGTGCGCGAGTACTCGTAGCCGAGGTGCTCCCCCACGGCCGGCTGCACGTAGGTGCTCGTTTGGTAGATGGGCACCATCACGGCGCCGGTCCGGGGCTCGGGAGGCTGTCCCGCGTGGATGGCGCGCGTGCCAAAGGCCCGGTCGGGGATCAGGTGATCCCGCGGGGGCCAGGGGGCGGTCGGGTCGTCGTCGAGCACGCTCATCGACCGAGCTTGCTGACGTAGTCGATGAGGTCGATCTTGGTGATCACGTTGACGATCTCCTTGCCCTGGAGCACCAGGGCCAGCTTCACGCGGGTGAACATGTCGGAGAGCACCGGAATGGTGGTGTCCGCTTCGACGACGGAGTAGCTGTTCTCCACCAGGTCACTGACCGGCTCGTCAGCGGCGCCAGGGTGGTCCAGTAGGTGAGCGAGCACCCGGCCCTCGGTGAGGATCCCGTGAATTCCGCCCTCGGCGTCCATGACTGGTACCTGACTGACGCCGTGCTTCTTCATGCGCTGACCGGCATCCCGGACGGAATCGTTGGCGTTGACGCTGATCACGTTCCGGTTGAGCGTGGCGCCAAGGAGCTCGCGCACCGTGCCGAGATCGCCCTCGGACGCCAGGTAGCGGTTCTCCACCATCCAGTCGTCGTTGAAGATCTTGCCGAGGTACTGCCGGCCCGTGTCCGGGAGCAGAATCAGCACTTGCTGCCCCTCGACGTCGTGGCTCTTGAGCCACTTGAGGGCCCCGGCCACCGCGGCACCGCACGAGCCGCCACAGAAGACGCCCTCCTTGCGGACGAGGTCGCGGGTCATCAGGAAGCTCTCCTTGTCGGAGACGCGCACGCAGTCGTCGAGCCAGGTGAAGTCCATTGTGCTGGGGAGGAAGTCCTCGCCGATCCCTTCCAGCACGTAGCTGTAGGCCTCCGTCAGCTTCCCGGTCTTGAAGTAGTCGTAGTAGATGGACCCCACGGGGTCGATGCCCACGATCTTGATGTCCGGGTTCTTCTCCTTGAGGAACTTGCCGATCCCCGAGAGCGTGCCGCCGGTGCCCATGCCCCCGATGAAGACATCGATCTTGCCGCCCATCTGGCGCCAGATCTCCGGGCCCGTCGTGAGGTAGTGAGTCTCTGGGTTGTCGGGGTTGTGATACTGGTTCGCGAAGAAGGCGTTGGGGGTCTCGGTGCCTAGCTTGTTGGACACCGAGTAGTAGGAGCGTGGGTCCTCGGGCTCGACGGCAGTGGGCGTCACGACGACCTTGCTGCCGAAGGCGCGCAGGGCCTGGACCTTCTCCATGCTCTGCTTGTCGGGCATCACGAAGATGGCCTGGTAGCCCTTGACTGCAGCCGCCATGGCGAGACCCATGCCGGTGTTGCCGGACGTCCCTTCGACGATGGTTCCGCCGGGCTTGATCTCTCCGCGCTGCTCGGCCCGGTTGATCATGTGGAGCGCGATGCGGTCCTTGACCGAGCCCCCTGGATTCATGAACTCGAGCTTCGCGTAGACCTGCGACTCGATTCCCTTGGTGACCCGGTTGAGGCGCACGATGGGGGTGTCCCCAATCGCCTCCAGGACGTTGTCGAACACTCGCTCTCGCTGCGGATTCTCTTCGGACATTCTGGGGCTCCGGGGAGGGCCGCGGCCGGCGGGCTGCGGGCCGGATCCGTATCACGCGCGCGAGGCGCGAGCAATGAGATCAGTCCCCCCTGCTGCACCTGCGGAGTGCCCCGCAATGGGACGGGGTTCGGTCCGTAGAAGGAGGACGAGCAACGGACTCCTCCCTGCTCTACCCTTCTCCCTCGCCGACCCCGTGGTTGGCCCATTTCAGAGGACACACGATGAAGCTCTCTCTCGTCACGATTCTTACCGCCTCCCTCGCTCTGGCCGCCTGGAGCCCCGCCCTTGCCGACGACGCGCCGAAGGTGACTCTGGTCGAGGCAGGAAGCGGCAAGCTCGAGGCGCTCCGCCTGGCCCCCAAGGCCGGCGACAAGGCCACGGTCACGATGGACATGGACATGACCATGTCCATGTCCTTTGGCGGGCAGACCATGCCTCCCCAGACCGTGCCCACCATGCGCATGGGAATGGACATGGTGATCAACGAGGTCAAGGGCGAGGAGTTCACGACCACGTTCGTGTACACCAAGGCCACCGTCGATGACGCCGCCGGCCTGCCCGAGCAGGCGGTCGAGACTCTGCGCGGAGTGCTCGGGGGACTGGTGGGGTCGGAGGGCCACACCACAATGACCACCCGCGGCTTCGTGAAGGACGGCTCGTTCGTCCCCGCAGAGGCGGCCGACCCGCAGATCAAGGACATGGCCGCCAGCATGGAGAAGCAGCTGACCCAGCTCGCGGCGCCGTTCCCGGCTGAGCCGGTGGGAGTTGGCGCGAAGTGGACCGTCGCCATGGCGGTGTCCAACCAGGGAATGGTCATCGACCAGACCGCGGAGTACACGCTGACGAAGCGCGAGGGGAACATGGTCTACCTCGACGTGGCCATCACCCAGGGGGCGGAAGCCCAGACCCTGTCCACGCCCCAGGGCGAGGCGAAGGTGAACAGCGTCAAGAGCACGGGCACGGGCACGGTCACCATCGATCTGTCGCTGGCCTTGCCCGCTGCCGGGAACACGAAGCTGAACTCGGCGATGTCCATGGAGATGGACATGCAGGGGCAGACCGTCGCCATGGACACGGTCACCGACATGGGCTTGAGCCTCTCCAGCGAGCTGAAGAAGTGACCGACGGCGACGGTTCGCGCATGGAATCCCGCGTGATGGAGCTCGAGATCCGCTCCGAGGAGCGACGGAGCGATCTGGCCGAACTCGAAGCGTTCGTGCGCGGATACGAGTCGCGTATCGCGGCACTCGAAGGCGAGATCAGGGTCCTCCGCCAACAGATGGTCGAGAACGGCGTCGGCGACATGCCCAGCGCCGAGGATGACCGCCCACCCCACTACTAACCACCAGTCCCCTTCCAGATTCGCCCTGGCGCGGATCGCATGGAGTCGCAGCCCACCATGCTTCCTCCCTTCGAGACCTGCACGTACACCGACTTTTCGGACCCCGACCACGCCGCTGCGTTCGAGCAGGCCTTGGCCAAGATGCGCGCTCAGCTCGGTCGCACCTATCCGCTCGTCATCGCCGGTGAGGAGATCGCCCTCGAGACGACCTTCGCCTCGATCAACCCGTCGAATCTCGACGAGGTGATCGGACACTTCGCCGATGGCACCGTCGAGCACGGAGAGGCAGCGTTGCAGGCCGCGTGGGATGCATTCCCGGACTGGGCAGGGCGCACGCCCGAGGACCGCGCTGGCGTCTTGATGCGCGCCGCCGCCCTGATGCGCGCCGAGAGGCACCTCTTCTCCGCAGCCATGGTTCTCGAGGTGGGCAAGACCTGGCCAGAGGCGGACGCCGACACCGCCGAGGCCATCGACTTCCTGGAGTTCTACGCACGCGAAGGAGTCCGTTGGGCCAAGCCCCAGGAGACCACCGAATATCCCGGGGAGACGAACGTGGTGCGGTACGTGCCCCTCGGAGCCGGGGTGGCGATTCCGCCCTGGAACTTCCCCGTGGCGATCGCCGCAGGCATGGCCACCGCGCCCATCGCGGCGGGCAACACCATGGTGCTGAAGCCTGCAGAACAGAGCCCCCTGACCTCCTGGTTGGTGTTCGACCTCCTGCGGCGGGCTGGCCTCCCAAAGGGCGTGCTCAACTTCGTGACCTGCTCCGATGGTGCCGTGGTCGGAGGCCACCTGGTGCAGCACCCCCGGACGCGGTTCATCAGCTTCACGGGAAGCAAGGCCGTCGGATGCTGGATCTTCGAAGAAGCCGGCAAGGTGCGCCCCGGCCAGATCTGGCTCAAGCGAGTGGTCGCCGAGATGGGCGGGAAGGACGCCGTCCTCGTGGACCGGGACGCGAACCTCGAAGCGGCGGCCGACGGCATCGTCCGCGGCGCCTTCGGTTTCCAGGGGCAGAAGTGCTCCGCCGGTTCGCGGGCACTGATTCACGCGGATGTCTACGACGAGATCGTCCCGCTGATCGTCGCCAAGGCAAGGGCCGTGACCGTGGGGAGCCCCGAAGTCAACGGACAGGGAATGGGTCCGGTGATCGAGCAGGAAGCCCTCGACCGTGTGCTTCGGTACATCGACTACGGCAAGGAGGAGGGAACCCTCCTCGTCGGTGGCGAGGCCGCTCCAGGCAACGGCCACTTTGTCCAGGCCACCGTGTTCGGCGACTGCGCACCGGACTCACGAGTCGCCAGCGAGGAGATCTTCGGACCGATCCTCGCCCTGGTGAAGGTCGCAGACTACGCAGCTGGCGTCTCGGTCTTCAACGGCACCGAGTACGGACTCACAGGGGCATACTTCGGAATCGAGAACATCGAGCGCGCCAAGCGTGAGTTGTTCTGCGGGAACCTCTACATCAACCGGAAGTGCACCGGCGCTCTCGTGGACGTCCAGCCCTTCGGCGGGTTCAACATGTCCGGCACCGACGCAAAGGCGGGGGGGCGTGAGCACCTGCTTCAGTTCTTGCAGGGCAAGTCCATCTGCGAGCGCCTGCTCATCTGAGTCCGTGAGTCCTCTGGTGGTCGGCTCACGCGGCCCCATGCTCCCTTTCGTGAGGGCGTTGTGAAGCAGATCACGCTCGTCGTCCCCACTCCTGCGGAGCCAGCCCGGCTCGACCGCTTCCTATGCGCCCAGCTCCATGGGCTCTCGCGTCGCAAGGTGAAGGGGATCCTGGACGCAGGTCAAGTGCGCGTCGGAGCGCGGCCGGAGCGTAAGGCCGGACTCACGCTCACGCCTGGGCAGGTCCTCACGCTCGATCTGCGACCTTCGCTCCTGCCGTGCCCGACCCTCGCTCCGCAAGACATCCTCTCCGAGGGGCAAGGATGGCTGGCTCTGAACAAGCCACCTGGGCTACCCACCCACCGACCGTCGGAGGATGTGCCCGGGGTTCCCGAGGCGCTGGACGCTTTGGTGCCCGCTCCCCGTGAGGCCATTCGTCCAGCACACCGACTCGACCGCGCGACGTCGGGCGTCCTTCTGGTCGCCCTCGACGACACCCGCGCCTCCTCCCTTTCGTCGGCCTTCGGGGCGGGCCTCGTGACGAAGCGGTACCGCGCCGTGGTCTCCCCCGCGCCGGAAGGTCAGCAGGGTGTCCGGGAGGACCCCGACGAGCGAGGGCCGATGCGGCTGAGTTGGCGTGTCCTGCGTCGCTCCAAAGACGGTCTGCGCGCGGACCTGGAGGTCTGTCCCGAGCAAGGGCGCACCCACCAGATCCGCCGGCAACTGGCGGCCGCGGGCTGGCCCATCGTGGGCGACCTCATCCATGGACGCGCCCTCCCTGGCGGCGCGCCGCGCATGGCTCTGCACTGCGAGGAGTTGCGCTGGGATGGAGAGACGGTCACTGCGCCCCTCCCCCAGGCCTGGGACCTGCTCCTGAACCCCGGAGCGGCGGCAGGCTCCACGCCCCCACCTCCGAGGGACCGCAAGCCCAAGCGGCGACAGGACCGGCCGGCGCCCACCCTGCGCGTCTC
The DNA here is from genome assembly GCA_023954745.1 of Deltaproteobacteria bacterium. Lineage (GTDB taxonomy): Bacteria > Myxococcota_A > UBA796 > UBA9615 > UBA9615 > JAGSHC01. The sequence continues at coordinate 13,112 of JAGSHC010000050.1, forward strand.
CGCCGCGACGACGCGGGTCCTCGCAGGAGGACATCCGTGGGTCCTCCCAGATCGAGACACTGGCGACCTCCGCTCCTTCACCCCCGGGGACCAGGCACTCCTGGTGGACACTCGAGGCCGGGAGCTTGGGGTCGCCCTGGTGGACCCCGGCCACGACGTCGTGGCCCGACTCCTCGACCCCGAGGCCCGCAGCCCACTCACTCCCCAGTGGTTCGCGGACCGAACCCGACGCGCTCTTCGGCGGCGGGCGAGCCTCCTGGCTCGAGAGGACACGGACTGCGGACGGCTCATCAACGGAGAGTCGGACGGTCTCCCTGGACTGGTCGTCGACCGCTGGGCGGACGCCTTGGTCCTCACCCGAAGCACGCAGGCCGTGGACGGCTTCATCGAGCCCGTCGTGGATGTCCTCGGCGCGACCTTCCCCGGGGCGAGGATGTACCTGAAGGACCACATCGTCGACTTGCGCCGGCGCGGCGGCGGCCACGAAGGAGAGCAGTTGCCGGGGAGATGGTTGCGAGGCGGTCCGCAACCGTCGGATGAGCAACTCATCACCAAGGAGGCAGGGCTGCACTACCGGGTCGAGCCCTTCGGCGGTCTGACGACGGGCTTCTACCCCGACCAGCGGGACAACCGGGCACGGCTGGCGAAACGCATCGCGCCCAGCAGCCGCGTCTTGAACCTGTTTGCCCACACGGCGGCGTTCTCGGTCTGCGCGGCGGCGGCGGGGGCGCAGCGGACGGTGAGCGTGGACCTGTCCCACCGGTACTGCACCTGGGCTGAAGAGAACCTCGCTCGCAATGGCCTGGACCCGGCGCGGCACACGGTGGTCGCGTCGGCGTCGGACCGGTTCCTCCAAGGGACCGACGAGCGTTTCGATGGCGTCGTGATCGACCCCCCCGCGTTTGCCCGTGGAAAGGCGGGGGCCCGCGGGTGGAGTGCCCGCCGTGACTACGGAGCTCTGGTCGAGCAGGTCGCCGGTGCCCTGAGCCCCGGGGCGTGCTGGCTGCTCTGCGTCGTGAATCTCAAGGGGACCAAGCCCGCATGGCTCCGGCAGCAGGTGGAGTCCGGACTCCGAGCGGCGGGACGCACGGCCACGGAGCTCGAGAGCGCACCTCCGGCCCGGGACTTTCCGTCGCGCCGCGGATTCCCGGAAGGAAGACCCTTCGTCGGGGTGTTCGTGAGTGTGCCCCCCCGCGCGTGAGCGGCGATCCCACAGGGAGAGATGCTAGGTTCCGACGCCATGAGAGACGTGAGTTCACTCGACCCGATGTGGGACCCAGAGCCCGAACACACCCTGCGCGGTGGGGCCCTCGTGCGGGTGCTGGGCCGGCTCGGGAAGACCGTGGCTCCCCACCTGGTCTCCTGGGCCGCGGGGATGCACCCACAGCTGCGGGTCTCCTGGGGCGCGACGGAGTACCACGTGCGTCGAGACGGCATCGCTGCGATGCGTCGCGGAGAGCCGGGGTTCGAGGACAACCCGCGGAGCAACTACAACGAGCGCCTCCGCAAGCGACAAGAACGCGCGGCGCGCGTGGCGCCCGACCCAGCGCCCGAGCCAGCGCCGGCCGCCGAGACGGAGTCCGAGACGGCACCGCGCGTCGACCTCTCGGAGCAGGCCCTGCGAACGGCCGTGCAGGCCAAGATGGGCCGAGAGGTTGCGGGAGACACCGAGGCGATCTCGGACCCCGACGCGCTGAAGAGCACCCTGGCCCAGGTGCGCGCATCGCTCCACGCCCTCGATGACGTCAAGGACTGGGGCATCGTCGAGACCCTCGACGACGAGCTCTACAAGCTGCACAAGGCCGTCGAGTACACCATGCGGAACCACAAGGCGTCCGAGGCGAAGAGCAAGCTGGACGACCTGTTCAAGTGAGCCCCGACGGTCCTCGCATCCTCGTCGTCGACGACGAGCCAAACATTCGCACGACGTTCTCCCGCGCGCTGGATTTGGAAGGGTTTGCGGTGCGCACCGCTGAGGACGCGGGGACGGCCCTCGAGGCCGTCGACGAGTTCAAGCCCGACCTCGTCCTCCTGGATCTGCGCCTCCCCGACCAGGACGGGTTGTGGGTTCTCGAGCAGCTCGCGACGCTGGACGAGGCCCCTCCGGTCATCATGATGAGCGGGCACGGGACCCTGGAGTCCGCCATCAAGGCGACCCGGCTCGGGGCCCTGGACTTCCTCGAGAAGCCCGTGCAGATCGACCGCCTGCTCATCACGGTGCGAAACGTCCTCAAGCTCGACGAGCTCGACAAGCAGGTGTCGGTCCTGCGGCGCAGCGTGGTCAGGCGGCACGGGATGGTCGGGGACTCCCCTGCCCTCCACCGGGTCATCGAGGCAATTCGGCGGGCTGCTCCGACCCAAGCGCGGGTCCTCATCACCGGCGAGAGCGGCGTCGGCAAGGAGCTGGTGGCCCGGGCCATCCATGACCTCAGTCGCCGGGCGGCCGGGCCCTTCAACAAGCTCAACTGCGCCGCGATCCCCGAGAACCTCGTCGAGTCCGAGCTCTTTGGGCACGAACGCGGGGCCTTCACGGGCGCCGAGCGTCGCCGACTGGGGCGCTTTGAGCGCGCAGATGGAGGAACGCTCTTCCTCGATGAGATCGGCGAGATGCCGCTGTCGCTCCAGGCGCGGCTCCTGCGGGTGCTTCAGGAGGGCGAACTCGAGCGCGTTGGCGGCAGCACTGTCATTCCCGTGGATGTGCGAGTCATCGCCGCCACCAACCGTGACCTCTCCGAGGAGATCGCGGCGGGTCGCTTTCGCGAAGACCTCTATTACCGCCTCGCGGTCCTCCCCATCGCGGTCCCCCCGCTGCGCTCCCGCCTGAGCGACGTCCCAGCCCTGGCCACTGCGCTGCTCAGCGGCGCATGCACCCAGCACGACTTGCCGCCCATCGAGTGGACCGACGAGGCGCTGCGGGCTCTCCAGCGTCATGACTGGCCCGGAAACGTGCGGGAGCTGGGCAATCTCGTGGACCGGCTCGCAATCCTCAGCCGCGACGCGCTGATTCGCGGCGATGATGTGCGCACTGCGCTGCCGGGAGCTGCTCCGCTCTTGGGTCCGAGCATTCCTGAGGAGGGGGCGCTCTACGAGCTCCTGGAGTCCTTCGAGCGACGCATCATCGAGGACCGCATCGCGCGGTTCGATGGGAACATGACCCAGGCAGCCACGGACTTGGGGCTGGAGCGCAGCCACCTCTACAAGAAGGTGAAGCGACTCGGGATTCGCCGGGAGGATTGAGCCCCGCGGCTCCCGCCCCGAACGCGTGTGTCCCGGGAGGCACACCCACCACGGCAGCGGCGTGGACGTCTTGCCACGTCCCGAGGTGGCGCGAGAGCCCCCGCCGGCCTCAACCTCTGCAAGAACAGGCACTTGGCGTTGTGGCACGGAACGTGGAGTAAGGATGGAGCAGCCGCGATGTTGCGGCCTTGATTGGAGGCTCCCATGCCCACGTCCCGCTTGTTCCCCGTTGTCACCACCCTCCTGGCCGCCGCGGCCCTGAGCGCATGCACCCCCGACGGCGAGGTCTCCATCGCACAGGCAGTCTCGGCGGAGGCGGCGGCGGACATTCCAGACCTCGCCGCCAGCCTCGTCGAGCCCGCACCTGAGGAGGAGGTCGACGAGGCGCTGCGGCCCATCGGCGAGCCTGGTACTCCCCTCGCCCGAGAGGCCATTCCGCACCACGACCCGCGCTTCCACGACCACTTCGCTGAGGGGCAGCTCCTGATGGAAGAGGGAGACGCCACCGGTGCGATCGACCACCTGCGGAAGGCGCTCTTCGACGCCCCTGAGTCTGCGGCCACCTGGTACGAGCTCGGCCAGGCGTATGTGACGGTGGGCCGTCGGGGTCGCGGCGTCGACTGCATGGAGGAGGCGGTGGCTCGAGAGCCACGCCACGTCGAGGCGCAGCGGTTCCTGGCACGCCACTTCCTCAATCGAGGGGAGACTGCCGCCGCCCGGGCGCCCGTGCGCGCCCTCGCCCGCTACGACCGAGAGGACTTCCGCACGCCCTACCTGCAGAGCCGGCTGTTCCTGGCGATGAACATGTGGCAGGAGGCCATCACCGCCAGTCGGCGCGCGGTCGCCCTGAACCCGGAGTTCATCTACGCCTACAACAACCTCGGCTTTGCTGCCCTTCAGGTGGGGCGCGACGCCCTGGCCATCCAGTACCTCGAGGCAGCCACGGAGCTCACGCCGCTGGAGCCCTACATGCTCAACAACCTGGGCGTGGCCTACGAGCGCTTGCTCCGGCACGGCGACTCCCTCACGGCCTTCGCCCGTGCCGCAAGCCTGGACCCGATGTACGTCAAGGCGGTCTCCAACCGCGACCGGATGCAGGCGGTGGTCGACCGCGAGACCGCGGATGAGGTGGCCCGCATCCTGGCCGCCCGCGCTACGGGTGAGGCGCCTGACGAGGGCGTGGCGTCGATGCAGCTCCCCTAGGTCGGCGCCCCGCTGCTCTATCCTTCACCCGTGACGCGTCTCTCTCTCGTCGGGTTCCTGGTTCTCGCGCTCGTCGCCCTGCGGCCGGCCGTGGCCCAGGAGCCCGGCGAGAGTTCGCTCACCGGGTGGCTCGATGCGTTCGCGCGGCAGCTCGAAGGCGTCCCCGACGGCCCGCGGGCCGGTCTGTCCATACAGTGGGTCGCTGGGCGCGGTGTGGAGGAGCGCCGGGTCGAGCGCGTCGTGCGCCCACACCTTGTCCGGCGGCTCGAGCGAGGGGCGGTGGTGGGACCCCTCAACGATGACGGCGACTCGGCCATGGTGATCACCGTCTCTCTGGAGGGCGACCGGGTCTGGGCTGTCGGCGTGCTGCGAAGCGGGGGGCTGGCGGGCCCGGTGGCCGTCGCTCAGGACTGGCCCGTCGATCGGGAGCTCGAAGCGCTGCTCGGCCTGCGCCCTGCGCGACCGGGCCAGGGTCGCTGGAGCATGGAGCGGCTGGGCACGCTGCCCCTCGGAGTCCTCGATCTCCTGTTGCAGGATCTGGACGGCGACGGGCGTGATGACATCGTTCTCCTCGGCGTCGACGGCGTGCGCACCTACCTGTGGTCCCCTCTGGAAGAGCGCCCGTCTCTGGACCAAGGGCCCCTCCCTCTCCCTCGGGCTCCCTGGCCTCGGGCCCTCGAGGGGTGGCTCGCCTGGGACGGTGCCGCGGTCCGGGTGGCGACGACCGCCGGGCACCGCATGCGATGGCCCATCGATGGGCGCGCTCTCCTCCCCGACGAGGAGGACGGCGTGCCTCTCTCCCAGGCCTACGATCCATCCCGCGCGCCGTTGCTGCTGGGCCGCCTCGGTTCCGGCGTGGACCTCACCGTCCCATCCACTCCTCAGTCCGGCCCCCTCCGCGACGTGGCCCAGTGGCCAGGGCGGGATGACGTGTGGCTGTGGGTCGACGCAGCGGGTGTGCTCGGGGGGGCAGGCTCAGCTGGGCCGCCCACCTTTCGGGAGCGGCGGGTGGGAGATCGGCTCCTCCTCGCAGATCTCGACGCCAACGCTGGCCCGGAGCTCGTGACGTCGGAGGCTGCTCTCCCGGGGAGCCCCGACCGGGTGCGGATCGAGGCCGTGAGCCCGCGCCTCGATGTCCTCACGGTCTTGTTCGAGGGATCGTTGGACGGCGCCGTGCGAGCGATGGCGGCCGGCGACGTGGACTTCGACGGCCGGGGCGACCTCCTGCTGGTGGAAGAGACTGCGGGCGCACCGGTCCTCTGGATTGTGAGGAGGCGCTGATGCGGCTCGCCGCCATGATCGCGCTCTCCTTGTTGGCGACAATGGCGGCGCCCGCCCCGAGCGAGGCGCGCCGCGCGGCGGTGGGCGGCGGTGAAGCCAGCGTGTATTTGGGCAATGTCGACCTCGCGCTGTTGGCCAACGCCCTCGAGACCACCCCCCTGGTGGAGCCACGGGACCGTCGCATCTCGCCCGACCTTGCGGCGGCCTGGCCCACCATTGGTGAGGAGGGGGCGCGTTCTCGGTTTCTCGCAGGTCTCGTGTCTTCGGACGCCGGACGCCTCTGGACTCTCGTCCCCCACGGAGACGCCAAGCCGCTCGCAGGGATCCTGGCCGCATGCCTGAGCGGGAGCGACGCCTGGCCGGCGCGTGCGCTGCGCGCAGCGGGGACGGAGGTGACGGTGGGGACCGCGGGGGAACGGGTGACCCTCAGCTTCTCATCCCCCGTGGGAGCAGTCCTTGCTCTCCTCCGGGGGTGCGCGTCCCCGGACGGACCGTTCCTTGCGGCTGGAGACAGTGGATGGACAGCCAACCCCGCGGCCGCCGGAGGGCGCCCCCACCTGGACACGGTCACGGTCGTGACGACCCCCGGGGAGGCAGCGCTCCTGGCCGCGACATCGGGCGCAGCCGGTGAGCTGCTGGTCGCTCCGTGGCCCGATGTGTGGCTGCTCGTCCCCGACGAGGCCGCGAAAGACGCGGACCCTCTGGACCTCGGCGTGGCGGGCGAGGGGCTCTCACGCTTCTCGGACGAGTTGGCCGCGGACCTCATTCTCGCCGTGCATCGCGGAGGCCGAGGCGCCGCGACGACGCACCTACTTCCTCCGGGGGTGGCCCCAGCCCGGAGCATGGCCGTCGCGCTCGGGAGGGCCCCCGCGCCACCGTTGACGCTGCTGCCCTTGCCGGCAGACGCTCCATCACTGCGCGTGGCGCATCAGGCAGCCGACGAGCTCGCCGGTGCCCTGCTCGAACGGCTGGCGCTCTTGCTCCGGGCCCGTGGGTGGGCGGTGACTGGAGCCGAGTCCAAGGGGGCGCCGGCGGCTCACATCGTGCGCTGGCGGCCGTCGACGCCCGACACGGGGCTTGCGCTGTTGACCCTCGCCGCTGATCTCGACCTGCCACTCCCGCCCGACTCCGCCGAGGGGCTCCTCTCCGCGACTCGAGCAGAGCGTACGTCTGCCGCGCTGACCATCGAGCGGCAGTGGCTGGACGCTCGCCTGGTCGTGCCTCTCCTCACGGCGGAGCGTACGCTGACCGTGAGTCCTCGCCTCGTGGGCGTGAGGGTTCGGGGTGACGGCGCCCCGGTCCTCGATGATGCCTGGTGGGTCTCGCCGTGAGTTCACTCCGTGTCCGACTCACGCTGGTCTTGATGGCGGTGGTCCTCTTCTCGGTGGGGGTGGCTACCGTGGTCTACCTGCGCGAGGTCTCCGCACGCCTCGTAGCGGACCAGCAGGCCCGGAGCGCCACCGCCGAGAGGCTGGTGCACGCCGATCTCCTCCGACTCCAGCAACGTCTCGACCGTGAGGTGGGACACGTTCTGGACCCCCGGGGCGTAGCCGCCACGCTCTCCTCCCGGGGGAGCGCCGCGGAGCGCTGGACCTGGGCTGCCAGCCGCCTCGAGCCCGGCCGTGTCGACGTGCTCTCGGTGCTCGGCGACCAGGGTGAGGTCCTCACGTCGGGCCACTGGCCGGCCTCCCTTGGCGCGCGGGACCCTGCCATCGCACAGATGAGCGGTCTCCAGGGCGATGAGCCCACCCTGCTGATGCAGGCGGTCCCGTCGGGGAGCGTGCCCGCCTTCGTTCGCTGGGGCACCGGGCGATGGGGGAGCCAGCAGGTCACCGCGGTGGCGGGCCGGATCATGGACTCCACCGCCATCGAGGGTCTCCGCGCCGTGGCCGGTGCGGACCTACTGGCCGTCTGCCCTCCCAGCGCGCCATGCGTCGTGACCGTGGCCGAGGGGGTGCAGGAGCCGTCGTCCACCTTCGACCCGGACGACGCGGCGTGGACCCGGGCACTTCGACTCGGCTCCCCGTACCCGGGCCTCTGGCTGGGGGTCGACCGCTCGGCGCTGCAGACTCTGAGGAGGCGTGTCCGGCTCCGAGCGCTGGTCGTCGCCCTCGCCGGCGCGTTGCTTGCGATGGGCATCGGGCTGGTCCTCTCACGACGCATCGCCCGGCCTGTAGAGGCCCTCGCCCGGGCCGCGGATGAGGTGGCCGCAGGCGACTTCCACGCGGCGGGACGGGTACCCGCGAGCGACATTGCCGAGGTGCAGCGGCTCGTCTCCGCCTTTGCAGAGATGGGCGGGCACATCGAGCGCTCCCGCGACGAGCTGGTGCGCGCCGAGCGCGTGGCCGCCTGGCAGGAGATCGCGCGCGGGCTCGCCCACGAGCTGAAGAACCCGCTCACGCCGATCCAGGCGTCCATGGACGTGATTCGGCGCGCCCGGCGGCTGGATCGCGCAGACTTCGATGAGATCCTCGACGAGCAAGCCGGCGCCGTCGTCGAGGAGGTCCAGCGGCTCAAAGAGCTCGCTGACTCGTTCTCGCGGTTTGCTCGCCTCCCCGACCCTCGCCCAGAAGCCCTCGACCCTCGCGCGCTCCTCGATGGGGTCGTCTCCCTCTACGCCACGAAGAACGTCGAGGTCAGACGCACCTATCCCGAGGATGACCCTGGCCTCGTGGCGGACCGGACCCAGCTGCACACGGCCCTGAGCAACCTCGTGAAGAACGCAATCGAGGCCGCCGAAGAGACGGACCGCCCCCCCACGCTTCACCTCACGATCGTGGCCTCTGACCCGCTCCTCATCGCCATTGAGGACTCGGGCCCCGGCGTCGCTCCAGAGCTCCAGGACCGCCTGTTCACGCCCTACGTCACCACCAAGGGAAGCCGCGGGACGGGGCTTGGGCTCGCGCTGGTCCATCGCATCGCTGTGGAGCACCGAGGTTCGATCAGTGTGGGCCGGTCCGAGCGACTCGCCGGCGCACGCTTCGAGCTACGGCTCCCTCTCGGGCGCCAAGGGAGCTAGAGCTCGTGCGTCCGGGGTCTCGAGCTGCTCCTCCACGCGCCGCAGCGCGTGCCTCAGCTGGTCGAGCGCGTCACCCTCGACGCGCAGGTCGTGGGCATCCATCAGGAGCCAGCGGTAGTCCTCCACCGCCTTCTCGAGGAATGCACGGGTCTGTTCCCTGAGGAGACCCAGGTACACCACGGTGGCTTCGGCATCGAGGGACGTTGGGGTGTCGGCTGCGAGCATCGACCCACGGAACTCCTCGTTGATGCTGCCCAGGGCCAGGGCCGCGCGTCCACTCCACTCGGGGTGGCGATGCTCGAGCACCCGCTTGTGGCAGCGCCGGGACTCCAGGAACCACCCCGCGGTGGTGTCGAGCCACCTCCGTGCGGCCGGCAAGTCATCTACGTCGAGGAGGCGCTGCGCCTTGGCGCGGTCCCGGTACATCTCCGCCGCGTGGAACCAGACCATCGCCGACGACCACGGCACCACCTCGCGGGTCGTGCGCGTGTACCGGCGAATGCCGCGCCGAACGGAGTCCAGCTCTCGCTCGGCGAAGGCCCAGTCTCCCCCCAGTCCGGCGATGCGCGCCAGGATGGCTCGTCCCTCCCAGCGCTCGGTGATGTCGAGGGTGGAGGAGCCCAGCGCCCGCCGCAGGGCCACCACCGAGCCGGGATGGTCTCCGCCCTGCCAGCGCAACAGCCCTGCATGGAGGACGAGGCCCGTCGCCTCCTCAGGCTCGGTTCCTTCAATGACGGCCACATACTCGAGGTAGAGGTCCGCCGCGTCTCCCAAACGCCCCTGGCGCTCCGCCGCGAGGGCGAGGTTGTAGCGGGCCGCGATGGCGAGCGGACTCGCCGGAAACTCCTGCAGGAGGCGAGCAAACGCGACCCGCGCCAATCCGGGGTTCTCTGCTTCCAGCGTCGCCACGCCGTACTCGAACAGGTCCTGGGCGTCGTAGACGGCCAGATCCAACATGGGGTCCAGGTCGGACTGGATGCGGGTCTCCCCTCCGGCGACGGTGCGGGTAGGCCGAGGGCGCGGGGGCTCCAACGTTCCTGAGGTGCGCGTGGGCGCCTGGCGCACGCACCCCGAGGCAGCGACGAGGAGGAGCAGCAGGAGGGGAAGGCGCCGGGTCATGGCAAGGAGCACTCCATCGGCGGTCGTCCCCTGAACTGGAGCGCACCACGCTCCCATAGGACCCAACGGCGCCTCGGATGTTCCCAGGGACAATAGCCCCTACTGCGACTCCAGCTGCTCCCACTCCGCCATGGCGCGGTCGCGGCGCCGCTCCAGAGGGTCGCGCTGGTTCAGGAACTCCTGCATGCGCTCCCAGTCCCCGCCAACCTCCGGTGTCGCCAGCTGGGCGTCGATGACGCCCAGCTTCGTCTCCAGCTCGTCGATGATCCCGAGGAGCTGCTCGAGGCGCTTCTCGCGCTTGGCGGACTCTCGCTTGCGGCGCTTGGCCTCCTCCCAGGACTCCTTCGACTCCGGCTCGACCGTGTCCACAGCCTCTCGCGCGCCCTCGGCTGCCTGTACCTTGGGCTTGCTGCTCCCGGTGAGGCCCACATCTCCGTCGCTCGCCGTGGGCAGGCCCTTGAGGAGCCACGCGTCCGGTGCCGTCTGACCCGGAGCGCGTCGCGACACGACGCCCATCTCCTCAGCCTTGCGCCAGAGGAAGTCGTCGAAGTCGCCCACATGGCGTCGAATCGTCCCGTCACCCACCTCCCACACCTGGTTCGCCACGGCGTTGGCGAAGACCCGGTCGTGAGACACCAGGATGAGGGCGCCAGGCCAGGCACCCAGCGCGTTGACAAGGGCTTCCTTGGTCTCCACGTCGAGGTGGTTCGTGGGCTCGTCGAGAAGCAGCAGGTTGGCACGCCGCAGCAGGATCTTCGCAAGAGCCACCCGACTGCGTTCCCCACCAGACAACACCCCGATGAGCTTGTGCACATCGTCCCCAGAAAAGAGCATCGCGCCGAGGGCCGTGCGAAGTCGCTGCTCCAGCAGCAGCGGGTCCCCTTCTGCCGCCGCCTGCATCACGGTGTGGTCTGGGTTCAGTGCCCGGGCCTGGTCCTGGGCAAACCAGGCCACCCGGGTGGACGGACGAGGCTGCATCACGCCATCGTCGGGGCGCTCGTCCCCGGACAACATGCGGAGCAGCGTGGACTTACCGGCGCCGTTCGGCCCCACGAGCAAGATGCGGTCGCCCGCGAGCACAGATGCGTCTGCACCCGCAAAGACCGTGGTGCCGTCGTACGCCTTCTTGACCGACCGGATCTCCAGCATCGGACTGTCCGCAGGCGGCGGGTCCGGGAAGCGCAGCTGGGCGCGCTTGTCGTCGGTGGGGACCTCGATGGGCGGAAGCTTCTGCAGCATCTTCACCCGCGACTGCACGGCCGCAGCCTTGCTGGCCTTGTATCGGAACCGGTTGATGAACGCCTGGATCCGCTCCCGCTCCTCGGTCCGCTGCCGGCTGAGCTCGCTCAACTGGGCGATGCGCTCGACGCGGGCCCGGGCCCAGGCCGTGTACCCCCCTGCGCTGGACTCCACATTGCCCATGCGGACTTCGACGGTGCGGTTGACGAGTCGGTCGAGGAAGTCGCGATCGTGACCGACAATCACCACTCCGCCGGGGTAGGCGCGGAGTTCGTGAAGCAGCCAGGTGCGGGTCTCGATGTCGAGATGGTTCGTCGGCTCGTCGAGGAGCAGGAAGCGCGGGCGCATCAGCAGCAGGCGAGCGAGCGCGATGCGGACCTGCCACCCGCCCGAGAAGGTCGCGGTGTCGCGCTCCCAGTCCTCCGCCTCGAACCCCAGACCCGAGAGGACCCGCCCCACGTCGGCCTCGAGTCGGTATCCACCGCGGACCCGAAACGCCTCTTGGAGCCGGTCAGCCTCCTCCAGGAGAGCCATCTGCTCCTTCTCGGAAAGCGCCCCAGAGTCGAGGCCTTGGAGGAGATCATTCGCCTTGAGCTCGAGGTCGAGAATGGGCTGCACAGCCGCCTGGGCTTCTTGCCACAGCGTCTGCCCTTCGGTGACGGCGTGCTCCTGAGCGAGATACCCCACGTCCTCGCCGCGGCTGAGCAGGATCCGGCCACCATCCGGCGGCAGCAGCCCGGCGGCGATCTTCATCAACGTCGACTTGCCTGCACCGTTGCGACCCACGATCGCCACGCGGTCGCGGTCACTCACCCGAAGATCGACACCATCGAGCACGACCTTCGTGCCCAGCTGCATGTGGACGTTCTCGAACTGAAGCACGACCTATCCGAGGATCGGCAACGCGGAGCGCGCCACGGACGCCCGCGTGACCACTTCGCCAGCGAGGGAGTTGGTCAAGGCCTCGGTGACCCGGACGGTCACGAGCTCGCCGCAGAGGCGCTCGGAACCCTTGAAGTTCACCATCCAGTTTTGTCCGATACGTCCTGCCAGCCATGAGGAATCGCGTTTGCTAGGACCCTCGACAAGGACCTCCACGTCCTTCCCGACCCAGGAAGCGAGCGCCTCGTCGGTGATGGTCCGTTGGAGGTCCTGCACCTCGCGGAGCCGACGCTTCTTCACATCGACGGGGACATCGTCGTCGTACTTTCGCACTGCGCCTGTGAAGGGTCGGGGCGAATACTTAAAGCTATAGATGAAGTCGTAGCGCACTGCGGACAGCAGCGACAGCGTGGCTTGATGCTCCTCCTCGGTCTCCCCCGGGAAGCCCACGATGATGTCGGTGCTCAAGGCCAGATCGGGGCGGGCAGCGCGCAGCTCCTCGACCAGCTCCAGATAGCGCTCCCTGGTGTGGCGCCGTCGCATGCGAACGAGCATGGAGTCGGCCCCCGCCTGCACCGGCAGATGGAAGTAGCTGCTGAGGCGAGGCTCGTTCGCATAGAGCGCGACGAGGCCCTCATCGAGGTCCCAGGGGTTGCTGGTCGTAAACCGCACCCGCGCGATGCCCTCGACCCCCGCTGCGCGCGCCAGCAGCTCGTGGAACGGGATCTCGTTGCTCTTCTTGAGGCCGTAGCTGTTGACGTTCTGGCCGAGGAAGGTCACCTCCCGCACGCCCTCGGCTGCCAGCCGACGCACCTCGTCAATCACATCGTCGGCGCTGCGCGAGACCTCGCGCCCTCGGGTGAACGGAACGATGCAGAAGCTACAGAGGTTGTCGCAGCCCTTCTGAATGGTGACGAAGGCAGAGACGCGTCGGTCGCCTCGAAACACCAGGTCGTTGGTGAATGGGTAGTCCTGCCGGTCGAGCTGCTCCGTCGCCAACTCGCGACGCCCGGCGCGCACGTCCATGAGGAGGGCCGGGAGGCGTGGGATGGCGTCGGGGCCCATGACGAGGTCGAGGTCGTCGAACCGGCGAAGCAACTCCCCCTTTGCCTGCTGGGCGTAACAACCAGTGACGCCAATCACGAGGTCTTCGTTGGCGTGCTTGAGCTTCTTGTAGCGCCCGAGCAACGAGCGCACCTTCTGCTCGGGCTTCTCGCGCACCGAGCATGTGTTGATGAGGATGACGTCCGCGTCCGACGGGTCCGCGGCGGCGGCGTAGCCGTCCGACTCGAGCAGGCGCAGCATCTTGCCGCTGTCCAGCTCGTTCATCTGGCAGCCGAAGGTCTGGATGAAGACCCTCTTGCCGTCAGGGGCGGGCGTCAGCTCCGCCACTTCTCCTCCTCGAAGGACGACAGGTTCGCCTTGCGGTCGAAGCGCTTGACGAATCCCACGAGGGTGCGGCCGTGGCCTACTTCGAGCCACTGGTCGACGCCGGCTTCCTTCATGGCCGCCATGGTCTGCAGCCACCGGACCGGGTTGCTGACCTGCTCCACGAGGTTGTTCTTCACCTGCTCCGCGCTGGGGTCGACGGTCCAGGCGCCGGTCACGTTGGGCACGTAGGGGACGCTGAGTGGCTTGATGTCCACCGCGTCGAGCCCCTCCCGCAAGACTGCTTCGGCGGGGGCAAGCAGGGAGCAGTGGAACGGCGCGGACACGTTGAGTTGCACCCCGCGCAGGCGGAAGTCGCTGGCCTGCTCCACAGCCCGAGCGATGGCGGTGCTGTGCCCCGCGATGACCGTCTGCCCGTTCGTGTTGAAGCCCGCGGGCTCGAGAACCTCGCCCTGGGCCGCCTTGGCGCAGAGGTTGGTGATCGACTCCTCGTCCCGGGCCATGAGGATCGCCGCCATGGAGCCGACGCCCTCGGGCACTGCGCTCTGCATGGCGCGACCGCGCAAGCGGGTGAGCCGCACCGCGTCAGCGAAGTCCAGGCAGCCTGCCGCGACGAGAGCCGAGTACTCGCCGAGGCTGTGGCCTGCGACCACATCGGGCGCCTTGCCTTCGGCCTGGAGAACTCGCCAGTAGGCGACAGACACCGTGAGCAGTGCGGGCTGGGTGTTCTCGGTGCGGGTGAGAGCCTCGATGGGCCCTTCGAGGATCACGCTGCTCAGGGACTCGCCGAGGGCCTCGTCGGCCTCCTCGAAGGTCCGCTTCACCACGTCGGACCGGCCGAGCCAGTCCGCGCCCATTCCTACGGTCTGGGACCCCTGTCCCGGAAACATGAAGGCCGTTGTCATCCGTCGCTCCTACTTCACTTCGACCTGGAGACAGGCGACGCCAAGCAGCTTCGCCTCTCCACCGTTGCACTTGACCTTGCGATGCATCGCGACCCCGTGAAGCCCCAGGAAGTCGTTCTCGTAGGGGTGATGCCAGCGCAGCATTCCGTCCCTCTCCTCCACGGTCTCTGCGCCGATGACCTCCATGGACTTCCCGTCGGTCCAGAGATCGAAGTGCGCGGTGCAGCCGGGGCCGACCTCACCGGTGGGGCCCCAGGCGGCCACCGGCATGTTCGAGGATCGCACCACCGGGGGGGTGGCGGGCTTCTTGTAGGACTTGGCAGAGCTGTGCGACTTCGCGGCGCGGCCGGTGTACAGCACTTCGGTGCAGGGCTCGAAGTCCCGGCTCTTCAGGTCCTCGAAGGGCACGTACTTGTCCGCCGGAATGGGGCTCTTCGCCTCGGTGCCGTCGCCGCTCACGGTGCCCATCTGCGCCTCGATGCGGCAGTCGTTCGTGATGGTGGCCCACACGCGCTTGCGCTCGCCCGACCCCACCTCGGTGAAGACCGCAGTGTCTTCGCCGGTCTTCGTCCCTTCATAGGCCGTGACGTCGAACCCGCCGGGGGCCCAGCGGGCAGTGAGCTTGCCGTCAGCGCTTCCGAACTGAACGCGGAACTTGCTGTTGACGCCGTTCTCGCCCTGCAGCTTCCCGAAGTAGCCGTTGAGGTCCTTGAAGTTCACGTCGCCACAACGATGTCGGACGATGACCTGGGGCTTGTCGGCTCCGGGCATCTCCACGTTGCAGGCGGCGCCGAAGAGGACGGCGCCCAACAGGGCGAGGGCGTTCTTGCTCATGCTGGCTCCTGGGCGCGCCCGGCACGGACGCGCGCCGCGTATAGCAGACAGAGCCCCAAAGCGGCGCTCTCAGCGGTCTAGACGGCCTCTCATCGAATGAGAAGCCGTCTAGAGACGCTCACTCCCCATGCGGCGCATCGACACCGACAGGAGCATCCCGATCCCGACCAGCGTCGTCAGGATCGAGCTGCCCCCGTAGGAGAGCAGCGGCAGGGTGACGCCGGTGATGGGCAGCAGGCCCAGGACTCCCCCGAGATTGATGCACACGTGACAGAAGAGAACGGTCACGATGCCCGCAGCCAGCAGCGAGCTGAAGCGATCCCTCGCGTTCCACGCCACGAGCAATCCGAGCAGCATCTGGCCGAAGTAGAGGAAGAGCAGCACCATCGAGCCGACAAAGCCACGCTCCTCGGCGTAGACGCTGAAGATGAAGTCCGTGTGCTGCTCGGGAAGGAACTTGAGGCGGCCTTGCGTGCCCTGACGCCAGCCCTTGCCCCAGACCTCACCGCTCCCGATGGCCCAGCGCCCCTGAATGGCCTGGTAGCCCTTGCCCTTCGGGGCCTGCTCGGGCGCAAAGAGGGTGTCGACTCGACCTCGCTGGTAGTCCGTCAGCACGAACTGATACGCGAGAGGCGCGGCGATGGTGCCAATCACCACGAGGATGGCCATGGTGCGCCAACGAAGTCCCACCACGAAGCTGATGCCCGCGAAGATGAAGCAGAGGAACAGGGTGGTCCCAAGATCGGGCTCCATGAACGTCAGAGCGGCCATGGGGAGCAGGAACATCGCTGCTGGCTGGACGAGCTCCTTGAGCCCCCAGCCATCCTCGCGCGGCCGTGTAGAGAACCAGCGCGCGGCAGCCAGGACGAGGGCGATCTTCGCGAGCTCCGAAGGCTGCAGACGAAACCCTCCCAAGGGGAGCCATCGCTGCGATCCGTTGACTTCGGGGGCGAAGAGCAACACCGCGAGGAGGAGCACGAGCACCACCCCGTAGACCACGTATGCGACCTGCTCAAACACCCGAGCGTCGACGAAGGCGAAGACGACCATCACCACGAGGCCCACGCCCATGAAGAGCGCCTGCTTCACGACCCGAGCGGAGATCTCGTCTCCGATGGGCGCCGCGGTGGCGGCCGCCAGCGTGGCCAGGCCGATGACGAGGAGCGCCATGGTGGTGAGGAGCATGGGCCAGTCCCAATGCCGACCTCCCGTGCGCACCTCGATGTTGCCCGCGTCACCCATCTACTCGTCCTCGGCGGGGGCACCGATGCGGAGCCCCGCTTCCTTGGCTTCGGCCATCCGCTCTTTGAAGTACAACTCGAACATCTTGCGCGCAATCGGTGCCGCAGCAGTGGATCCGTGCTCCCCGTTCTCCACCAGGACGGTGATGGCGACCTCTGGATCTTCGTAGGGAGCGAACGCCACGAACCAGGCGTGGTCTCGGTGCTCCTTGGCGTTGGACGCCCCAAGAGCGACCACCTGCGCGGTGCCTGTCTTCCCGGCGAAGGCGAGCTCCGGCAAGCGCTGACGGCGCGCGGTCCCTCCCACCTCGTTCACGACGGAGAACATCCCTTCGCGGATGGCGTCGAAGTGCTCGGGTGCGAGGTCCACCTGGCTCTTCACCTGCGGATCCTCGCGGTGCACCACCCTCCCGTCGGCCGCCACCACTCGATCGACGATGAGGGGCCGGTAGACCAGCCCCCCGTTCGCGAGGGCCGCAGTCATCACCGCGAGCTGGATGGGCGTCGCCAGGGTCGCCCCCTGACCAATCACGGCAGAGGCAGTGTCCCCCGGGGTCCAGACCCCCCGACTCCCTGAGCCATAGCGGCGCTTCTTCCAGGCCGTCGTTGGATTCAGCGCGCCGGACTCGCTGTTGATGCCGATGCCCGTGGGCTTGCCCATACCGAACATGGAGGCGTAGTGCGCGACCTCGTCGATGCCCATGGCGAGACCAGCGCGGTAGAAGTACGTGTCGCAGGAGCCCTTGAGGGCCCCGTCGAGGTCCACCTTGCCGTGGCCACTCCGCTTCCAGCAGTGCCAGGTGCGGCGCCCGATCCTGTGGCCGCCCTTGCAGACGACCGAGGTGTCCTTGGTCCAGGTCTCCGACCCGAGCACCGCCGCGGCCACCAGCATCTTCCACGTCGATCCCGGGGGATAGATCCCGGTGAGGGACTTGTCGACCATCGGTCGCTGCGGGTCGTTTTGGAGTGCGTTCCAGGTGTGCGGCGGAAGCCTCCGGGCGAAGATCGCAGGATCGAAGCTCGGGGCGTTCACGAGGCTGAGCACACGACCGGTGTTCACCTCGAGCATCACCACCGAGCCGCTCTGCTCGCCGAGCAGGTCGTAGCCGAGCCTCTGCAAGTCGCTGCGCACCGTCAGATGCAGGTCGTGCCCGGGCACCTCTGGGATGACCTCGGTGTCGAGGAAGTGGGCGATGCTTCGGAAGTACTCGGCTCCGGGCTGGTTCGGGTCTGCGCTCCGGCCCAGCTGACGGCCGAGGGCATCCACCTGGACCCAGTACGCGCCGTCCGTGCCGCGCAGCCACTCCTCCCACCCGGCCTCGATGCCGAACTTGCCGATCAGGTCGCCGGATTCGTACCAGTCCTCGCCGTGATCGGTGTCCTTGTACTTGCTGCGCAGACGCTTGAGGTCGTCGGTCCGTACCTCGCGCTGGTAGCCCAGGAGGTGGGCGAACAACTCCGGGTCCGAGTAGCTCCGTCGATGGCGACTCGCGACGGAGATGCCCGGAAGCCGGGGCCGGTTGGCGAGGACGCGCTCGAGCTCTTCGAACGACACGTCGGGCGCCAGGACGAGCTGCCGATGCCGGCTGGTCTTCCGCGCCTCGTCCCACCGCTCGAGGACTTCGTCCACGGTGGAGTCGTCCAGCAGAGGAGCCAATCGCTCACTGAGGGTGAGGATGTCCGTCCGCTCTTCGATGGTCCACAGGTCGTCCAGCAGCGGGCCGCCCAGGAGTCCAGCGGCGCCATCGTCCTCAGCGCCACCGCCCCCATCGGCCCCGGGCACCGAGGAACGCCGCCGGGGCTGGCGGTCCCCCACCGGCGTCGCGTCTACATCGCGGGGCTGAATGACCAGGTCGAACGACGCACGGACCTCCGCGAGGCGTTGCCCTTCGGCGTCGTAGATGGAGCCGCGCGGCGCGGGAATCTCCCGCTCCTTGAGGTGGTTCGACTGAGCCTCCCGCGCGTACTCCTCGCCACGGACCACCTGAAGGACCCACAGCCGTCCGAGCAGCACGAGCAGCACGAAGAGCATCAACGCTGCGTACGCCGAGAGGCGGTTGCGGAGGTCCTGGGGGCGAGCATCCCGGCGCAACGCCGGAGCTGAGCGGCGCGACCGCGTGCCGAAGGCTCCTCCCATGCGGCCGCTCATCGGCGCACCCTGGGGGCCCGGCGCGTGCGGTCGTCTTCCCAGCCAGCGATGCGGCGATAGAGTGGCCAGCAAAGAAAGGCAGCAGCGGACGTGCCCAGGCTCTCCCAGGGGATCTCAGCCCAGTCGGCGGTGTTCTCGGCCCCCATGAGAGTCAGCAAGACCAGCAAGACCGTGCCCGCGACCGCAGTCGCCATTCCAACGCCGAGCACGGGGACGAAGCGGTCCCGCAGGACCACCTTGCCGTGGAGCGGGAGGGCCATCAGCACCACGACGGCGTAGCGCAGCATGGTGCGACCGGACGAGACACCACCGAAGAAGTCCGCCAGGTACCCGAGCACCATCGCGAGGATCCAGGCCTCGACCCGCCGGCCGCCAAGGGCAAAGGCGGCCACCAGGGGCAGCAGGGGATCAAAGGGGAGGTCGCCCAGACCCAGCTGAGGCAGCACCGCACTCTGGACCATGAGCCAC
>JAGSHC010000477.1 GCA_023954745.1 Deltaproteobacteria bacterium
CCACTTCGACGCCCAGCCCGAGCGCTTCGTCCTGTCCTGCTCGCAGCTGAGCAACGGCCACGGCGCCCAGCTCACCGTCGAACTCCACGACACCCACGGCGCGCTGCTCTACCGGGGTCGCGCATCCATGGCGCCTCGGGACGCGGCCTCGACGGCGCCTGCCCCGAGCCCCAACCCCACCCTCGACGACTGGGGCGGCGCCGCCATCTACGGCGACGTGCTCTTCCACTCGGACGCCTTCCAGGTGATTCGGGAGCTCCACGGTGTGGGTCCCGAGGGCATCGACGGGACGCTGGCTGGCGTGCACGAGGCTGGTTGGGTCTGGGAACGCTGGCTGACGGACGTCGCAGCTCTCGACGGCGGACTGCAGTTGGTTCTGCTCTGGGCCCGCGACCAGCTCGGCGGAGCCGCCCTGCCCATGGGCATCAAGGACCTGCGCCTGCACGGCGCCCTGCCCGAAGGTCCGGTGCGCTGCATCGCGCGCTGCGGTGCGAAGGGCTCCCAGCGAGGAACCGCCGACATCGCGTTCCTGGACGCCGATGGACGCCGGTTCGCCGAGCTGCGAGGGGTCGAGCTGATCCTCCGCCCCGACGTGGCCGCCCCCGCCGCCCGAGCCTGAGCCATGTTCTCGCCCATCGCCATCGTCGGACGCGCCTGCGTCCTGCCCGGGGCCCACAGCCCCGAGGCTCTCTGGGATGCCGTCCTGGCAGGCCGCAGCTTGCTCTCGTCGGTGCCCGAGGGTCGCTGGCGCGGGCGCGCCGAAGACCTGCTCTGTGGCCCCGACGGCGACGCGACGGACCGCTCGTGGTCTGACCAGGGCGGGTACGTCACGGGGTTCGAGGAGCTCTGGGACCCCGAGGGCTTCGCTCTCCCCGTGTCCAAGCTCGCCGGCCTCGACTCCCTGGCGCTGCACGTGCTGCACACGGCTCGGGAAGCCCTGCGCGACGCCGGGGACCGGCGGGATGGCTCAGCCGCGCGCCCCCGCACCAGCGCCGTGTTTGGCAACCTCGGGTATCCCTCGGCGTCCATGACCCGCTTCGCCGAGGCGGTCTGGGAGGGCTCCGAGCGCCCTGATGCCCGCAACCGCTTCATGAGCGGCGGTACGGCGGACTTGCTCCGCAAGGCTCTGGGCCTCGGTCCGGACGTCTACTGCCTCGACACCGCCTGCGCGAGCTCGCTCTACGCCATCAAGCTCGCCTGCGACCAGCTCCACGACGGCGTGGCCGACGTGGCCCTCGCCGGCGCGGTGAGCGGCGCCGACGACTTGTTCATCCACGTGGGCTTCTGCGCGCTGGAGGCCATGAGCCGGTCGGGCCAGAGCCGGCCGTTTCACGCCGACGCCGACGGCCTCGTCCCCGCCGAAGGCGCGGGCTTCGTGGTGCTCAAGCGCCTGGCCGACGCCCAGCGCGACGGCGACACCATCCACGGCGTGCTGCGCGGGGTCGGCCTGTCCAACGACGGACGCGCCCGCGGCTTCCTCGCCCCCTCGGCCGAGGGGCAAGTGCGCTCCATCGCCGCGGCCTACGCCGGCACGGACATCGAGCCCACCGACGTCAGCCTTCTCGAGTGCCACGCCACAGGCACGAAGGTGGGCGACGCCACCGAGATCCAAAGCAGCGCGGAGGTGTTTGCGGGGCACGAGGGGCTCCCCCTGGGCTCCCTGAAGTCGAACCTGGGTCATCTCATCACCGCCGCCGGCGTCGCCGGACTCATCAAGGTGCTCGAGGCCATGCGCCACGGCGTGCGTCCCCCGAACGCAGCCGTAAGCACCCTCAACCCGGCCCTCGCCGACTCTCCGTTCCGACTGCTGCAAGCGCCGGAGCCCTGGGAGGGCCGCCGCATCGCCGGGATCTC
>JAGSHC010000286.1 GCA_023954745.1 Deltaproteobacteria bacterium
ACGATATCGCTCGAGGTACCGCGCGCAAGACCGTCCGGCAGCACCGCGTTTACCGGCGCACGCATCATCACGATGGATGGCGACGAGGTCATCGAACGCGGCACGATCGTCGTCACCGATAACCGGATCAGTGCGGTCGGCGCCGACGGTACGATCGCGATCCCTGCCGGCGCGCTTGAATTCGACGCGAGCGGCAAAACGATCATGCCCGGCATCATCGACGTCCACGCGCACATGGGCTACGGCATCCTCGATATCAACCCGCAAAAAGAATGGCGCTACTTCGCGAACCTCGCCTACGGAGTCACGACGGTCCACGACCCCTCGGCCTTCAGCGAGAACGTCTTCGCCTTCGGCGAGCTTGTGGAGACCGGCGCCATGTGGGGACCGCGGGTGTTCTCCACCGGGCAGATCCTGTACGGCGCGGGCGGGTCCTTCCGCAGCGAGATCGCCACCCGAGACGACGCGCGGCGCCACATGATGCGCATGAAGCAGCTCGGCGCCATCAGCGTGAAGAGCTACCAGCAGCCTCGCCGAGACCAGCGCCAGTGGCTGGTGGAGGAGGGGCGCGCGCAGGACATGTTGGTGGTCCCCGAAGGGGGGGGAGACCTCTTCAACAACCTCTCCATGGTGCTCGACGGCCACACCTCCATCGAGCATGGGCTGCCGGTCGCTCCCGTCTACGACGACGTGCTGACGGTCTTTGGTGCGAGCGGCCTCGGCTACTCGCCCACGCTCCTCGTGACCTACGGCGGCCCCTTCGGTGAGAACTTCTTCTTCTCCCGCGAGCCCGTCTGGGCCGACGAGAAGCTCCAGCTATTCACGCCCCAGTCCCAGCTCGACCCCCGCGCCCGCCGCCCCGGACTCCAGGCCCCCGAGGGGGAGTGGTTTCACCAGGACGCCGCCGCCGCCGCCGCCGCCATCGCGAAGCGCGGTGGCCTCGTGACTCTCGGAGCTCACGGCCAGCTTCAGGGCCTCGGCGCCCACTGGGAGCTCTGGGCTCTCGCCGGCCCCGGGGCGATGAGCCCCATGGAGGCGCTGCGCGCGGCCACCATCAGCGGGGCCACCTACCTCGGCATGGATGAGCATCTCGGCAGCGTGGAGGTCGGAAAGCTCGCCGACCTCATCGTCCTCGAGGCGGACCCTCGGGAGAACATCGAGAACACGAACACGATCCGCTACGTCATCAAGAACGGCGCGGTGTACGACGCAGAGACGATGCACCGGGTCTGGCCGGAGCCCCAGGATCGGCCCACGATGATGTGGGAGCAGAAGGAGTAGAGGAGCCCCCGTGTCCGACCCCCGCGACACCTCCACCTTTCGCAACCCGCCGTGGATGTCGCTAGGCACTCCCGTGTCCGTCGCGGCCTGGGCCGCGCGCACCCTCGGCTTCGGCGTCCCCTTCGTGCGCACCCTCGCCACGAAGATGCTTGCGCCGGACCAGTACCGCGCGATCTTCGCGAACTACGAGCCTCTGCCCGAAGACGTGTTCGTGGCCGTGTTCAGCAAGTCCGGGACCAACTGGGCGATGCAGATGGCGGCACAGATCGCCTGGCGAGGACAGGCCGAGTTCGCCCACGTGCACGAGTACGTGGCCTGGCCCGGTTCTCCCTTCACCGGCGTGGTTCCGCTGACCGACCCTGGCTGGAGGGCGGCCCCGGAGCCGCGCCACATCATCAAGTGCTCCGCGCCCCTCGAGGTGCTCCCCGTCGACTCGCCGGCGAGGTTCCTGTGCGTGCTCCGGGACCCGAAGGAAGTGGTCGTCTCGGCGTACCACTTCATCATGGACAGCTTCGGGCTACGGGAAGCGGTCTCCGCGGCGAGCTGGATCGACTTCGCCATCGAGGGCCTGCTTCTGGACGCCTGGGTCTCCCACGCCGCCCAGGTCTGGGACGCAAGGGACCGAGACAACGTGCACGTCCTGCGCTTCGAGTCGTTGAAGCAGGACCTGGGGGGAGAGCTGGACGAGGTCTCGGCGTTCCTCGGGGTCCAGCTCACCCGGGGCGAGCGCGCCGCCGTCCTCGAGCGATGCGGTTTCGCCTGGATGAAGGACCACGAATACCGATTCGGCCCCCCGATCCTGAGGTTCCTCGGGGGCCGCCCCGCGGGGAAGATGCTGCGCAAGGGAGCCAGCGGAGGCAGCGGGGAACTCCTGAGTCGTCAGGAGCAGGACCGCATCGACGCCCTCGCTCTGGAGAAGCTCGATGCGCTGGGCTCGGATCTGCCCTACCGGGACTGGTACGTCAGTCCACCGACTTGATGTAGACCGGTGACGAGCTCGAGCTCCCTGCCTCGCTGAAGGCCTGCTTCACCTCCACCGTGTCTCGGATGGTGACCCGCAGATCCTGAAGCCCCTTCACCTCGATGGGCCCGTCAATGCGGCAGTCCAGACGGTCGCCGGCGTAGGCGTTGGGAATGGGGGAGACACCGCGCAGGGCGATGATGACGAGGGCCGCCGCGATGACGGTGAGAACGACGCGAGTGTAGGTGTCCATACGCCATGCATAGGCGTGACGGGCGTCGCGGAGCAAGGGGAACGCAGAGCGCCCGTCGGTCAGCGCAGGAAGTTGAGCCCGCCCGGGTACAGGTAGCTGGTGTAGCTCGCGTATCCGTACGTGGTGATGCCGAAGCCCGACAGGTCCTGGCTCTCGATGTGGTGGGAGCCGGCGTTGAGGGAGACGCGGGCCACGGAGTAGCCCGTGCTCCCGATGGTCTCCCAGCCGCCGATCTGGGCGCCGTCGAGCAACACCGTCGTGCCCGAGGTCGCCACCACGTTGACCCAGTTCTCGGTGAAGGTGCTCGGGGTCAGGAAGTCGTACTCGTTGCGCACCTGCACCCAGGGGATGCCCGACCCCATCGCTGGGTCGCCGATGGCGGTGCCGAGCTCGTCCTGGCCGAGCATCGTCTGCGTCACATAGATGGGCCCGGTGCCGGTGACCACGAAGTCCTGGTCCGTCTCGAACTCCATCACCTGTCCGGCCGACAGCGTCTGCGCGCCGGTCACGGCAGGGTCGAAGCTGACCTCGGCGCCGTTCAGCGCCACCACCCGGTACTTCGTCCGTGCGACGGCGCTCGAGTTCTGGGGCAGGCGAGGGGCCGTCATCACCGAGGTGGTGCCCCAGGTCGCCGTGGGGAACATCATCTCCTCGAGGTGGTCGCAGGCCCACGCGTCGTAGGGGACGAAGCTGCACTGATGGCCCGCAAACACCGCCACGGCCTGGGTCGCAGTGACCACGGTGCCGGTGAGGTCCGTGTCGTCGCCGATGCAGTAGGTGTAGGTGGTGCCGTTGTTCAGGCCCGTGGTCTGCAGCCAGCCTTGGGAGCCGCAGTAGGTGGAGCTCGACGGATTGCCCTCGTAGTAGCTCATGACTTGCACCACGTCGCCGCGGTCGAGGTTCACGGTGGTGGACTGCCCGGCGCTGAACTGCCCGGGGTTGCCCGGCGCCGTGCGGCCCGTGAAGTCCATGGTGACCGAGGTGTTGTCCGCGGTGGCGGCGACGGAGAAGAAGCCGGGCTGGAACGCAATCCAGCTCACCGAGCTTCCCGAGCCCTGGCCCACGCCGAAGGTCGGCCACTGGCTGATCATGTACTGCCCCGTCAGGGTGTGTTCCGGAAGCAGCAGGGATGCGTCGTTGGAGAAGGAGTTGGTCCCGAGGATGACGAAGTCGAGCGGGTTGTACTGGTAGGCAGCCACTGGGACCGAGCTGCGGATCTCGTAGGCGCCGCCGGGCTCGATGACCGAACCGGTCGCCGACTTGAGTCCCTGCACCATCGGCAGGGTGATGGCCGCGGTCTGGCCCACGCCCACGCTCTGCGACGTGATGATGCTGCCGTTGCGCTCGACGGTGACCTCGGCCGTGCCTGTCGACGACTCGGGGTTGCCGACGATGACCGCGAAGTTGTTGTCGAACACCGACTCCACGATGTTCGTGGATGAGACGGCGAGGAAGTCGCAGCCGAGGTAGCTGAACTGCGTCGCCGCCAGGGTGCAGGGGTCCTGGCACACGCCGGCGATGCAGGGGGACTCGTCGGGGCAGGTGTCGACGTAGGCCGTCCCGAAGCCGGTGGGGTTGCACTCCACGATGTCGTTGCCGTCGCAGCTCAACTGACCGGGGTTGCACTCCAGGCAGCCCAGATCCGAGTGGCAGATGGGCTCCGGAGGCAAGCACTCGTCGGCGAGGTTCCAGGTGCCGTCGACGCACTCCATGAACTCGATGCCGTTGCAGGCGGTGGCGCCCTCCGGCGAGCAGGGGCCCGCGGTGGAGTCGTCGTCGTCGCCGTCGTCGTCGTCGTTGGACACGTCGTCGTCGTCCCCGTTGGCGGAGTCGTCGTCGTCGCTGCCCCCGCTCCCGCCGCGACCGCGGCCGCCGGTGGTGCACGCCGTGGAGAGGGTAAAGGCCAACAAGAGCAGGAAGATCAGGGTCCGAGAGCGCATGGGCGCACGGTACCGGAGACCGCGCCGTCCGCAGAGGGCTCATCGGTGCGCAATCCCGCAGAGCGGCTCTGCGCATGGATCTCGTGTCGCGCCGGCGCGTTGCGTGCTCTAGGTTCCTCACATGCGCCGAGCCTTGATCTGTCTCCCTCTCGTCCTCGCTCTGGGGTGCCCCACCGAGGGCGTCGAGCCGCCGACTCCCGCTCCCGAGGTGCCACTGCCCGACGTGACGTCGCTGGTGGACGAGGTGGACGTGTTCGTGGGGACCGGCTTCGAGGGCATCGGCATTGGCTCCACCTTCCCGGGGCCCGCGCTTCCCTTTGGTCTCGCTCGGCCCGGCCCCGACACCCAGGGCTCGGCGACGCCGATCTTCACGCACTGCTCAGGCTATTCGTACAACGACGACTGGATCGCCGGCTTCTCGCACCTCCGGCCCAACGGCATGGGCGTGCCGGACTACGGCGTCGTGGCAGTGATGCCGACGGTGGGTTGGGACGACGGCAAGCGCACCGCGAGCGGCCACCGGGCGCTCAAGGACTTCGCCAGCGAGACGGGCGAGGTTGGGTACTACAGCGTCGAGATGGAGTCGGGGTCGGCGTCGGTGGGCGAGCCCATCCGGGTCGAGCTCACCACGGGTCTTCGGGCGTCCCTGCACCGCGTGACGTTCCCGGCGTCGGCGGGGGACGACGCGCGGCTGATCATCGATCTCTCCCACACCATCCCCGACGTGGACTTCACCGGCGGGGCCCTCGACCCCGCGGGGGAGGCGGGGGATGAGTGGGAGGGCTGGATGCACTTCGACGGTCCCTACTCCGAGCGCCACGGCGGCGAGGACGTCTACGTGGTGATGCGCATGGACCGCGCCCCCATCGACCACAGCCAGTGGGACGAGGACGGCGCCTTGGGCGCCCAGCTTCGGTTCGACGCCAGCACGGACACGGAGCTGCGGGTGGCCGTGGGACTCTCCTTCGTGGACATCGCGGGCGCCCGCGCCAACCTCGCGGCCGACCTGCCGGCGGACGTCTTCGACTTCGAGTCGACGCGCGCCGCCGCCCGGGAGGCATGGACCGAGGTGATGGACACCATCCAGCTCGGCGGGGGAGGGGAGACCGAGCGGGCCATCTTCGCGAGCTCGCTGTACCACGCGATGCTGATGCCGACGCTGTTCACGGACAGCGACGGTCGCTACCTCGACTTCGACGGCACCATCGAGACCGCCGAGGGCTGGACCTTCTACACCGACTTCTCGCTGTGGGACACGTACCGCACGGTGCATCCGCTCTACGACTTCGTGGTCCCCGAGCTCGAAGACGACTTTCTGCGCTCGCTCTACGACATGTACGAGGCGGTAGGCAAGGTGCCTCGCTGGCCCCTGGGGAGCGGCACCACGGGCGGCATGATCGGTGACTCGGCGGCCAACGTCTTCGCCGGCGCCATGGCCAAGGGCATCGGGCTCGAGAGCGTAGGGGCCGTGGCAGCGCTGGAGGCGCTCGAGGTGACGGCGGCGCAGCGCAGTGGCCAGGGCAGCTACTTCGATCTGGGCTACGTGGCCGCAGACATGTCCGGGGGAAGCGTCAGCCACACCCTGGAATACAGCTGGAACGACGCAGCGCTCGCGGTCCTCGCCGAGGTGGCCGGAGATACGACGAAGGCCGAGGAGCTGCGCGCGCGCAGCCGCAACTGGCGCAACCACTGGGACGCCGACTCCGGCTTCCTTCGCCCCATGGACAGCAACGGAGTCCTGACTGAGCCCTGGTGGCCCGACGTGCAGCTGCCGGCCTACGTCGAGGGCACCGCCTGGCAGTACATGTGGATGGCCCCGCACGACATCCCCGGCTACGCCGAACTGATGGGCAGCAACGAGGCGGCCGTCGAGCGCCTCAACTCCTTCTTCCGCGCTGCGAGTGCCGAGCTGGCGGACCACGGGCCGTCCTATCCCACCGCCTACTACTGGCACGGGAACGAGCCCGTGCTCAACGCCAGCTACCTCTTCGCTCAGCTGGGTCGCCCGGACCTGACGGTGCAGTGGTCGCGCTGGGCCGAGGACACGCTCTACGACGTGGGCCCGGCGGGGCTGCCCGGCAACGACGACGGCGGCACCATGGGCGCCTGGTACGTGTGGAGCTCTCTGGGCCTCTATCCCATCGCTGGAACGGCCCGGTTCATCCTCGGCGCGCCGCGCTTCCCTCAGGCCACGATGCGGGTACAGGACGCCACGCTCACCGTGAAGGCTCCGGGTCTCACCGAGGCCCTCGCTGCGGCCGACGATGGGGTCGTGACCGTCGCGCGCGTCGAACTCAATGGGGTCGTGGTGGACGGCGTAGAGCTGGACTGGTCGTCGCTGCGCGATGGCGGCGAACTCGTCTTCTTCATCGAGTAGGGGCCTGCGACCGCGATCCGCTCCCTGATCCACCTCGAGAGTGCGCCTGCGGGTTGCGTGCGGCGGGGAGTGCGCCACACTGCCGCCACGTCCCGCTTGCTGTCGATAATGAGAATCGTTATCAAGCTTGGTGGAAGACACGGCGAGACAGGAAGAAGGACGAGACCCGGCGCAAGCCGAAGAGAAGGAGGACCATGACCCTCGCGGACACGAAGAAGAACCAGTGGGTGACCGTCTCCGCCATCGGCGGGGAGCGCGGCTTCCGACGGCGCTTGCTGGAGATGGGCTTCGTGGCTGGCACGCCCGTGCGCATCGTGCGCGTCGCTCCGCTCGGTGACCCTCTCGAGCTCGAAGTGCGCGGCGGGCGGCTCTCGCTGCGGGCCGCTGAGGCGAAGTCCATCACCGTCGCCCCCGGTAGCCCCTGATCATGGCGTCCCTCGTCCAGCTCCCCCGGCGCAAGAAGGCCGCCGTCACCGACGCCGCGCGCGTGGTGGTCCTCGGCAACCCGAACGCAGGGAAGACGACCCTGTTCAATCGTCTGGCCGGCACGAACTTGCGGGTGGGCAACTACCCGGGGGTCACCGTCGAGCACGCCGAGGCCCGGGTGGCCTTCGGTGAAGGCGTCATCGACCTCGTCGACCTGCCCGGCACCTACAGCCTCTGCGGACGAAGCGCCGAGGAGCGCATCGCGATCCACGCCCTGCTCGGCATCGAGGGGCACCCCACGCCCGACGTCGCCCTCGTCGTCGGCGACGTGACGCAGCTTCAGCGCAGCCTCTACCTGGCGCTCCAGACCGCC
>JAGSHC010000107.1 GCA_023954745.1 Deltaproteobacteria bacterium
GAGATCCCCATCCGTACCTGGGCCCGCCCCCCGATCGATGCCCGGATCGACGCGTGCTCGCAATCAAATCTCGACTCGAAATACTGGTGCTTTCCTGGGGAGATACGGTCCAACACCACGTGTGCAGCACGACCATCAGGCCACTCGAGGGTGACCAGATCGATGGGATCTCCCTTGCCCCCGTCGGGGCGAGGCATCCGTGCCGACACCGTCGACGGCGCCCCACCGAACGCCTCGATCAGAAGATCGACCGCGTGGGTGCCGAACTCGGCGAAGGTTCGGCCCGACGCGCGCCAGCCCGACGCCCCTCGGTCGTCGACGGTCTGCCAGACCTGAGCGAACCGGAGGCGCCCATGCTCGGCTCCATGCACCTGGGCGAGACTGGCCGCGAGAATGGGCATCCACGTGAACTCGTGATTCACCGCGATGTGCCGGCCTGCCTCTCGGGCTGCAGCCCGGAGCCCCCCGAGGGCCTCCGACGTGCGGACTACGGGCTTCTCGCACAGGACGTTGCAGCCCGCCGCGAGGCCAGCGCGCACGTGCTGCTCGTGCAGGGGCGGAGGACTGGCCACGACGAGCCAGTCGATGGACTGATGACTGTCAAAGAGCTCCTCGAGGTTTGGGTGAGGTGCCGCGCGGGGGGCCGTCCGGGCCCAAGCACCCTGGGCGCGGGTGTCCGGGTCTGCGCCTGCCACGAGGACGGCGCCGCGTACCTTCGCCAGCGCCGGCGCCCAGATCGTGCGGGCTGCGGCCCCGAGGCCCACGACCGCGACGTTGGTCACGAGCTGGCTCCTGGGACCCAGGACCGGTTGGTCAGCAGCGCACGAGCCATCGATGGTGGGTCGTACGTGACGCTGGGCCAGAGAAACACCTCGTTGGTGCACCAGCATTCGCGGTTTGCGATGCGCGCCCGAAGGTCCTGAGCCCGCGGCGAGCGCCAGATCTCCGAGAAGTTGGCCTGGCGTAGGTTGCCGATGGGATCGTGCTGCTCGCAGAGGCCGACGTCTCCGTTGGCGTAGACCACACCGCTCAACACCCCGGCTCGGCAGGGAACCACCTGCCTCTTCTCCCGAAGCGTGCGGTCCCGCGCCCACTGGAGCATCGGTTCGACGAGGCCCCCAAATCGACCCTCTTCCCGGGGCGCCCATCGGCGCTGCACGTGCTCCCACAGGGCACGATAGGCGTCGGGATCGGGCGAGAGGAGGGAGGGGTCCTTGCGGTCCCCCCGAATCACCGGGATGTTGTGGTGCTCCATGGTGGGGCAACGCTCGAAGAGAAAGTCCGTAAGCCTCTGAATGTCATCCAGGTTTTGGTTAGTCACGGTAGAGATCGCGTGCACGCGAACCCGTGGGTCTTCGCGCTGCAACCTTGTCAGCATGTCGTGGGTGCGCATCGCCCGCTCGAAGGCCTCGCGGTGGCCACGCAGGGTGTTGTGATACTCCTCCATCCCATCGATGGAGAGCTCGACCACGAACAGCTGGAGCGCATCCTCCTCGAGGATCGAGCGCAGGGTCTTCTCGGTCCGATCGGTGAAGAAGCCGGAGGTAGGTACGTAGACCTGCCGGACGCCGTTCTCTCGTACGAACATGCGCACGACCTCATCGAGATCGGGGCGAAGGAAGGGTTCGCCCCCCGACAGGTTCAGGTTCTCGATGGGGCCGATGTCGCGGGACAGCGCGGCGAGCTCATCGAAGGTCAGGTCGTCGCGCGCGTTGAGGTTCTGCCAGTAGAAGCAGTGGTCGCACGTCAGGTTGCAGATGCTGTTGACGAACAAGATGAAGAACGGCGGCGCCGCGGCAGGCGCAAGACCACGAGCCTGCCCGACGATCCGGAGGTGTCGACGAGCCCTCGAAAGAGGCCCCGGCAGGGAAGGTCCTCGCGCCATACACCTCCGGGCGGACCAGGTCTCGCCGTCGGATCTGTGGTGCCGGAGGTGGGACTCGAACCCACACACCCTTTCGGATAACGGATTTTGAATCCGTCGCGTCTACCGATTCCGCCACTCCGGCACGGCATGGAGTCTAGCCAAAACTCGCCGCGCGTCGCGGGGCCCCCGCTACTCCGTGACTGGAGGGAGGGGCAAGACGTAGGTGCAGCCTGTGTGGCGGACCTGCGAGAGCACCGCGGCATCGACGGGCTGAGACACCACGAAGACCCGCGACGCGAGTCCCCGACCATCCACGACGATCACGGTGGTGCCCGTCTCGCCCAACATGAGGTGCAGCCCCTCGTCCACCCCGTCGCCGTCGAGATCGCGGCTCGCGGACGACGCCGGAGCTGGAAGACCCGCCCAGGCCGGTGGGCTTGGGGGCTCTGGGGCCGCGCTGTCGTCGTCATCTCCTGAGGGATCAGCCGCCGGGCTCTCGGCGTCCATGGCTTCCTCCCCATCTGGGGGAGGGGGCTCAGCTGCGGGCGCCGCGCTGTCGTCATCGTCCCCCGTCAAGGTGGTGGGGCCCGGAACAGGGCAGCCGGCGCCGACGGTGGGGTCAGGATCGCCCAGGGGGACCGACGCCGCGCGCCAGGCCTCGGCGCTGCTCAGCCAGTACCCGTCAGGCTCGCTGCTCACCAACCCGACGTCACAGGGCGTCCAAGAGCGCAGGAGCCCCACGCTGACCTCGCTGCTCGGCGCCTGGCAGGAAGGGGGACGCAGCGCGGGGGCGGGGGCCCCACCCTCCTCTCCGCTGACCGCTGGATCTCCAGGAGCGCCGGCGATCGCGAGCTCCACTTCGAGATTCCCGAAGCCCTCCGCGCGAAGCCCCAGCATCCCCAGTCCCTCGTCACGGGCAACCCCCGCCGTGAGATCCGAGTCCTCGTCGCTCGGGGTGAGCCAGCCCGCGGGGCGCGCGGGCTCGATGCCCGTTCTCATCCACTGCGGCGCCACCTGCCGGGGGAGGGGCTCCTCGGTGGCGAGAAAGACGGCGATCGTGTCCGCCGGCAGGGGCTCACCCCGCTGCAGGAACTTGCCAAGCGGCTGACGCTGCTCCTCGAACTGGACGACGATCGCGCCGTCGTCGTCCCGGCCGAAGGCCGACGCGCCTGCGCGCAGGGCCACCACATCCGCCATGAACAGCGAACGGCGAAGCGCCGAGCGGCCTGCTTCCGTGCCCTTGTACCGAGCCGCGGCCTTCATCAGCGGTGCCTGGCCCGACGTCGCCTGAATCGTCAGTGTCGCCTCCCGATCGCGGGCCTCGTCTGCCCTGGGGTGTCCCGCGTGAGCAGCCCGGAGCTCGAGCCAGCCCTGGGCCGTGTCCAGTTCCTCGGCCTCCGCCCAGACTGCGTCGTAGAGCAGCTTCTCGGCCGACCCGACCCGCTCGGTCCCCGGGTAGCGCGACAACCACTGCGACCAGGCCTCGCCCGATGCGGCCTTCTGCGCCGCGATGAAGCCCGCCTCCGCCGCCGCGGGGAGCGCCTCCGTTGCGGCCTTCGTGCCTGCATAGGAGTCCACCACGGCGCGAAACGCGTCCTCTGACTTCGTCTTGATCGCCGCGTAGTAGGCCAGGTTCGCCTCGAGCTCCCGGGCTGCGGGCTCGTGCTCGCTGTCGGGGAACTCGGCCCGATAT
The DNA here is from genome assembly GCA_023954745.1 of Deltaproteobacteria bacterium. Classification (GTDB taxonomy): domain Bacteria; phylum Myxococcota_A; class UBA796; order UBA9615; family UBA9615; genus JAGSHC01. The sequence continues at coordinate 3,561 of JAGSHC010000107.1, forward strand.
GCGGCGAGCTTGCCCAGGTCAGGCTCCTCCGCCAGCGTCTGCCAGGTGCCCTTGTCAACGAGGGAGAGCACCTCGCCGGTCCGCCGATCGCCCTCGTTCTTGGAGAGCCATTTTCGCGCGATTTCGACTGCTTCTTCGCTCTTCCCTTGATCGAGGAGCCTTTGCAACCGATCCATGGGCTGTTCGCCAAACGCCTCGCCCGCCGGTGCGAGGGCGGCCGCGAAGAGGAGAGTGGCGATGAGGACGACGCGAGGCACTTCCGAGCTCCTGAGGGCGTTTTCTGGACGGACCGGGAAAGGGCGGGCCAGGGTACGGGTTGTTATCTTGGACTGCTGATGAGCCCACCCAACAGCCTCCCAGAAACGGTACTCCGCAAGCTCGCCTCGGTGCGGCGGCGCCGGCGTGCGCTCGCGCTGCTCGAAGCAGCGTGCTGGGCCTTGCTTGGCCTCGCAGTGCTTCTGGGCGTGCTCGCGTTGCTCCCCGAGGGCTCTGCCGCCCCATGGATCCGTGGGCTGGCTCGGGTGTGGGTCGCGGCCTGCGTGATCGTCCCCACGGCCATGTTCGTCGTGCCGCCTTGGCGTCGGACACGCTCCTGGTCCGGCCTCGCACGGGCCGTGGACGATCGCGTTCCAGAGACCGGGGATCGCCTGCTCACCGCAGTGGACCTCGCGGGCGCCCTGGATCGTGACTCCATCGCTGAGCCCGAGACGATCCGTCTGGCGCAACAGCACCTCGGAGCGGCGGAGAAGATCATCGACTCGGTGCAGCCGGAGCAGATTCTTCCGGTCACTGGCCTCCACCCGAGCACCTTGCTGGGCCCTGTCGCCGCCATGGCCATCGCAGCGCTCTGGTCGTTCTCCTCGGGCCCCTTCGAGCGAGGGCTCGACGCAGTCTTCGGACCCGTGCCCGTGGATGAGTCCGCAGTCGCCGACGCGGCCCCCGAGGACGTCGTCACGTTGACGCTACGCAACCTGGCGATTCGTCTCGTGCCCCCTTCCTACTCGGGCCGGGCGGAGGTGGTCCTCGACGGCACCACGGGGGACATCGTCGCGCTCCCGGGGACGCGGGTCTTCCTGGAGGCGGAGTCGAACAGCGCGGGCAAGGCCGCGCAGGCCCGCCTCGAGTCCAGCGAGACGCCCGTCGAAGGGCAACTGGACGGCAAGCGCCTGTCATTGGAGTTCGTCACGGACAACTCCACCTGGTACCGGGTCCTGGTCCCTCGCGGTCTCGGGCGCGCACCCCTTCAGTCCCGGCGGTTCGTCATCGACCTGCTGCCCGACCGACCTCCCGAGCTCGAGGTCCTGGCTCCGGCGGGTCCACTCACCCTCGCGCCGGCCGATTCCGTGCCCATGCAGGTGCGAGCGTCCGACGACTTCGCTCTGTCACGGTTGGAGCAGGTGGTGCTCATCGATGGCAACGAGGTGCTGCGTGTGCCTGTAGCCCCGGTGCAAGGGCTCGCGGCCTATGACGACCTCTTGCGGTGGAGCCCCGAGTCCCTGGAGGGGAAGGGCGGTGACCTCGAGTTTGTGGTCGAGGCCTGGGACAACGACCTCGTCAATGGGCCGAAGGTCACCCGCTCCCGCCCCGTCGAGATCTACGTGCCGACGGCGAAGGACCAGCACCGCAAGGTGTTGGCTCTCAAGCGCGAGTTGGCCGACGCCGCGCTGGACATGCTCGCCGGGCTGCTCGTCTCCAATCTGGACGGGCAGCGGCGCAATCAGAAGAAGGCGGTCTTGGCAGAGCATGACCAACAGGCCGCCCTCGCGGACTCGTTCTTCCGTGTCGCCAGCGAGCTCTTTGAGGCCATGGCCCGCGACGACCTCGAGGAAGGCAACGCCTTTGCGGGGATCCTGCAGCTCGTGCGCAACCTCGACACTCAGTGGAGCGGAGTTGTCGAGTACGTGGAGAACGAAGTGCGGGCCGTGGACCGTCCCTTCGTGCACCCGGTGGTCGTGCGGAACCTCATCTCGGGTCGAGAGCCGGTGATCTCCGAGCTGGAGCAGATCGTCCTGGACCTGAGCAGCTTCATCGATCTGCACCAGGGGGAGTCGGTGCGAGGCGAACTGGCGGACCTCGGCAATGAACTCGCGGACATGCAGGAGCTCCTGCGTCGCGCCGACGACGGCGAGCCGATGGACGAAGAACTGGCCGCGGCAATGCAGAAGGTGCGGGAGCGCATGGCCGAGCTCGCGAAGAAGCTCGCAGACCGCAGCAGTGGCCCCGACGATGGCTTCCAGAACTCCATGCCTGGGGCGCTCAGCAAGGACCTCCTGGCCGAGGTGGAGGAGCTGATCAAGCAGGGCCGGTTCGAGGAGGCGATGGAGAAGCTGCGGGAGGCGGACGACGCCGTGGCGGACATGGAGGAGCAACTGGCCAACGAGGCCCCGCAGATGGCTGGCGCCCAGAACCGGGACGCCCTCGATCAGGCCCTCAGCGAGGCCATCGAGCAGGCGAAGGAGCTGGAGCAGCAGCAAGGGCAGGTGCTGCAGCAGGCCAAGGAGCTGGCTGAGCGGTTCTCCGACCCGCAGGCGGACGAGGCGATTGAGGAGATCCGCAAGGACATCGCGGAGCTGTCCGAACAGGTAGAAGCACTACGCGAGGGAGGGAACGGTCCGTTCGCGCCTTCCGGTGCGGAGCGGCAGGCAGTTCGCTCGGCTTCCTTCGAGGTGCAAGGGGTGGAGCAGGCATTGAACGAGGGCATGCCGGACGAGGCGGCCGCCTATGCGCGGGAGGCAGAGTCGCGCCTCAAAGGGGCGGCCCGTGCTGCGCAGGACACCGACCGAGCCAAGCGAGAGCGCGCGGCGGGCAAGCTCGCGGGCTCGATCGCCAAGAAGCTGGACGATCTCGACGCCCAGCAGCGTCAGCGGCAAGCCCAGGCGAAGCAGGCGGGTCAGCAAGCGGGACAGCAGCAAGGTGGCGTGGCCAACGGCGTCGCCCAGCTCCAGCAGAAGATGAACGAGATGGGGGGCTCGGCCTTCAACCCCGCGGGTGCCCGGGGGAACCTCCAGAACGCCGAGCAGCTGATGCGGCGCGCCCAGGGGCAGCTTGGCCAGGGGGATCCTGGTCGGGCGCAGTCGTCGGGGGAGGACGGCCAGAACCAGCTGCGCCAGTTCCGGGAGTCCCTCGAGGGCACGCAGCAGGCTCTGCGCGAAGGGGGCTCGGGACAGAGCGGGCCCAAGATGGCGCAGCGCCCAGGCCAGGGCCAGACGCGCTGGGACAGCCAGGGCGACCCCGAGGACACCGGCAAGGTGGAGCTCACTGACCCCGACGAGTTCGTGGGTCCCGAAGCGTTCCGCGCGCTCCTCCAGGAGGGCGCCCAGGGCGACGCCCCGGACCGATACAAGCCGCTCAATGGCACCTACTACGAGGAGCTTGTCCGATGAAGCGCCTCCTGCTGTTCCTCCTCGTGATCACCGTGACCACGTCGTCCCCGGTCGCCGACGCCGGGCCCGCGCCCGCGACCCCGTCCGACGTCATTCGCTTGCTGGGCGCGACGCGGATGGAGGCGGCTGCAGCGACCCTGGAGCGAGTCCCCGCCGACGACCCGGACCGTGGCTTTGCGGAGGCCCTCCTTCAGTTCCACTACGGCGACTACGACGCCGCGAAGGCGGCCCTGCCGGCCGGCCGCACTCCCATGAAAGACCTGGCCTGGCTTCCGGTCCGCATCGAGGCTGCGCGGCTCGTCACCGCCGACTACCTCGAGCGCCGGGAGCAAAACTTCATCTACCGGTTCTCGCCCGGCGTCGACGCCATCCTCGTGGACTACGCCATCGAGGCACTCGAGGGTCAGCGGGCGGCCATGGCGCGGGTCCTGGGCGTCGCCCCCGAACGGCCCATCGTCGTCGAGTTCTACTCCAACGTGCTCGACTTCGTCACCGCCAGCGGCCTGCCTCCCGAGTGGGTGAAGACCACCAACACGGTCGCCATCTGCAAGTGGGACCGGATGTTGGTGCTCTCGCCCATGAACATGGCCCGGGGCTATCCCTGGAAGGACACCCTCGCCCACGAGTACGTCCACCTCGTCTTGTCGCGCGCGTCGGCCAATCACGCCCCGATCTGGTTTCAGGAAGGCTCCGCGAAGGTCATGGAGTCCTGGTGGCGCAAGGGGCCCAAGCCCGGTGCGTTCGCCCTCGACCCCTGGTCGGAGACCTCGCTGGCCAAGGCCCTCGAGAAGAACAGCCTGATCACCTTTGACGCCATGCATCCCTCCATGGCGGCGCTCCCCTCCGCGGAGGATGCGTCGCTGGCCTTTGCCGAGGTCGCTACAGCCATCGACTTCCTCCTTCGGGAGCTGGGTGAGGAGGGCTACCGCCGCATCGTCGAACAGACCGCCCTCCACGGGGACGTGATGCGCGCCGTGGACGAAGTGATGGGCCTCGCTGGAGGTGGCTTCGAGAAGCGCTGGACCCGGTGGCTTGCGAAGCAGCCACTCCAGCAGCGGACCAACGTGCTGCGCCTCAAGGAGACCCTGGAGGTGAACGCGGCCGGCAAGGCGGACAGCGAGGACGAGGAACTGGACGACGTCCTGCTCGCCCATCGGGAGATGCAGGACCTGAGCCGTATCGGCGACATGCTCCGGCAACGGGGACATCTCCGCGCCGCGCTCATCGAGTACCAGCGCGCAGCGGCCTCGGAGCCCTATCACTCCCCAAAGCTCGCCAACAAGCAGGCCCGCGCCCTGGCTGGGCTCGGAGAGGTCGCGTTTGCGCAGGATGTGCTGCAGGAGAGCGTGAGCCTCTACCCCGAGTTCACTCCGACCGTGACCCTGCTCTCCCAGCTGGCCCTCGACGCTGGCGACGTGCGCACCGCCGAGCTGGAGGCGTGGCGCGCCATCGGACTGAATCCCTTCGACCCCGCCCCCCACATCGTGCTCGCGTCGATCTACGACGCGGCCGGGCGGACTGACGAGCTTCAACGAGAGAAGACGGTTCTCTCGGTGCTCAAGACGTATGGCGGCTGGTAGCCGCGCAGGAGGCCTTTTGAGCGAACCGACAGACACCCTTCCCTCAGAGCCCATCGAGGCTCCGGGGGCCTCGATGCCCGTGAGTGAGGCCCCGTCCACCGTCATCCGTGCGGAAGACGCGGCCGACCTCGCCGAGCGTCTTCGGCGCGAGCTCGCGCGTCGCATTGTGGGTCAGGAGGACGTGGTGGAGCTGCTCCTCATCGCACTCCTCGCCAGGGGCCACGGGCTCTTCCAAGGAGTGCCGGGCCTGGCGAAGACCTTGTTGATCCGGTCGCTCGCCGAGGCGACGTCGTGTGAGTTCTCACGGATTCAGTTCACTCCCGACCTCATGCCTGCGGACATCACGGGAACGGAGATCCTCGAGGAGGACCGCGCCACTGGACGCCGGACCACTCGCTTCATGAAGGGCCCGCTCTTCGCAAACCTCGTCCTGGCCGACGAGATCAACCGGACGCCTCCCAAGACGCAGGCTGCGCTCCTACAGGCCATGCAGGAGCGCAAGGTCAGCGCCGCCGGCCGCACGTTCGACCTGCCACCTCCGTTCCTGGTGTTCGCTACGCAGAACCCCGTGGAGCAGGAGGGGACCTACCCGCTCCCGGAGGCCCAGCTCGACCGATTCATGTTCCTGGTCGAGGTGGACTACCCCTCCGCCGAGGAGGAGTTCCTCATCGTGGAGCGCACCACGGCATCCGAGATGCCCACCCTCGAGCCTCAAGTCACGCCGGAGGAGCTCGTCGTGCTCCAGGCGGCGGTGCGCAACGTGCCGGTGGGTGACGAGTCGATTCGCCTGGCGGTGGAGCTGGTGCGGGCCACCCGTCCCGGGCCCGATGCGAGCGCCACGGTGCAGGACTATGTCGCGTGGGGAGCGGGACCCCGCGCGTCGCAGCACCTCGTGCTCGGAGCGAAGGCTCGTGCCCTCCTTCGGGGCGCACCGGCCGTCACTCGGGCGGACATCCGCGCCCTCGCCCATCCGGTCCTGGCCCATCGCGTCCTGGTGAACTTCCGCGCGGAGTCCGAGGGCGTGACGCCGCGCAAGGTCATCGACCGGCTCCTCACCCAGGTGGATCCGACGTCAGCCCTGTGAGCGAGAGCCCCCCCAGCACGCGCCAGTTCCTGCACCCCGCCCTCTTGGAGAGGGTGAAGGGTCTGGTTGCGCACGCGCGGGTCCTGGCGGCAGGCGCGCGCACCGGAGCGCACCGCAGCAAGCTGCTCGGGAGCGGGTCGGAGTTCAGCGAGTACAAGGCCTACGAGCCGGGAGACGACCTTCGCTTCCTCGACTGGAAGGTCCAGGCGCGCACGGACCGCTATGTGGTGAGGCGCTTTCACAGCGACCGGGTGCGCGAGCTTCAGATCGTGCTCGACCGAACCGGTTCGATGGCGTTTGGCACCACCGGGGACCGTCCCGCTGGAGCTTGGGGGCCGTGGCCCGACAGCAAGTGGGAGGCAGCGTCGACGGTGGCCCTCGCCCTGGCCTTCATCGCGCTGCGCCAGGGAGATCGCGTGGGGCTGTGGCTCGTGGATTCGGGCACGGGTCAGCGTTCGCTGCGCACTCTGGGGGCCCGCGGGGTCCCAGGTCGGGTCCCAGTTCGTGGGGGCCAGCGGCACCTCAACGAATTGGCGGCGGCCATCGGAGCCCAGGCGCCGAGAGGGGAGGGCAGCCTCGCCGCGACGCTCGCCCACGCCGCCGCCGCCGGCCGTCGCAGCGAGATCATCGTGATCAGCGACCTGCTCGCAGACGACATCGAGGAGTGGCTCGCGCCCCTCGGGGTACACGCTGCCCGTGGTCGTGAGGCCCAGGTGCTTCACGTCGTCGACCCAGCGGAGATCGAGTTCCCTTACGACGAGCCCACCTTGTTCGAGGACCTCGAGGTCGGTGAGGAGCTGTCGGCGAACCCCCGGGAGCTGGCGAGGAGCTACCGCGAGGAGTTCGGCGCATTCCTGGAGCAGGCTCAGATCGGCTGCTCCCAGCGCGGCGTTCGCTACCTCCGGCTCAACACCAGCGAGGCCCTCGAAGACGCCCTCGTACCGTTCCTTCGGGGTGAGGACGTGCGCCGTGGGGCTTGAGTTCGCTGCTCCTGCAATGCTCGCCGGCCTCGCCCTGCTCGCGGTGCCGATCATCGCCCATCTGACCGGCTATCAGGAGGTGCGGCGCGTTCGCTTCCCGACGCTGCGGTTCCTGGTGGCGTCCCAGCAGAAGGTCCGTCGGCGCACGCGGCTCGAGGCCCTCCTGTTGCTCCTCCTCCGCCTGCTGGCGATCGCCGCCATCGTGCTGCTCTTCGCTCGCCCCACCGTGACCTGGACCGCCTCGGCTCTCGCGGGCACGGACCCGTCACGCACCTCCGTCCTGCTGGTGGACGTCTCAGCCTCGATGCAAGCGACCGAGGGGGAGGGAACGCTCTTCACCGTGGCCCAGGCGCGCGGCGAGGAACTCATCGACACCCTGGCGACGGGGACCAGCGCCGCAGTCATCGCGTTTGGGGCGCGCCCCGAGGTCCTCGGGCCCGGCCTCACGGCGGGGCATGACGCGCTGCGGGCGGAGCTTCAGAGCCTGACCCCGGGCGCGGGCTCCACAGACCTTGGGGCTGCCCTGGCGAGGGCGCGGGACCTTCTCCGGGACGAAGGAGTCGGCTCGGCCAACGTGTTCGTCCTGAGCGACGGCTTGGGAGACGCCCCCGCCGGCCTCGACGAGACGTGGCCGGCTGAGATCACCGTCCACTATCACGACCTTCGAGGACGCCCCCTCGACAACCTCTTCTGCGACGAGGCGCGGGTCGAGACCGGTTCCGGTCGAGGCTCGGGGCTCAAGGTGCTCGCCACCGCGCGCGCCGCCGGTGCCGTGCCGAAAGACGACGTCGAACTGACCCTCGGCCTCGCTGACGGAGTCGAGGTCGTGGGCGATGTCGACTTCGACGGCTCGTTCAGCGCCGAGCGGACGTTCTCCCTCGCCGTGCCGCCTTCGGGAACGCTCCAGGCAACCCTCTCAGTGCAACCCGGCGACGACCTGCCCATCGACGACGAGTTCAGCTTCACCCTCGCCGGTGAGACCGACCTCGGCGTGTTGCTCGTGTCGGGGGATGGGGGAACGCAGCCTCGGGACGACGAGACGTACTACCTCGAGCGGGCTCTTCAGCCCGGCGCGGGTTCGCTGTCTCGGATCCGACCACGGGTGGTCCCCGCAGAAGAGCTGCGCCGCATCGACGGTGGTCGTGGAGACGTCGTCGTCCTCGCCAACGTCGCGGATCCCGCGCCCCTCGCCCCCGAGCTGCTCGCCTTCGTGGAGCGCGGGGGGGGCCTGCTCATCTCGGTGGGTCCCCGGGTGGACGCCGACCGGTACAACGCCGTGCTGGGGGACCTCCTCCCATCGCCCCTGACCGAGGTCAAGGCCCGGGGGCGGGGGACCTTCGAGCAGAGCCCCGTCGGACTCGCCATGCCGCCGCTGGAGCAAGATGCCTTCCGGGTGTTCCGCACGGGGGGCGCCTCCGTCTTTGCGAGCGTGCGCTTCGGAAAGGTGCACGGCGTGCAGCCCTCCCTGGCCCCCGAGGCCGAGGTCGTCCTCCGGTACAGCGACGGGCTCCCGGCGCTGCTCTCCCGCCCGGTGGGGGCGGGGAACGTCCTGTTGTTCACGTCCAGCCTGGACGACGACTGGACGGATCTCCCGCTCCGCTCCATCTTCGTGCCGCTCGTGCACCAACTGGCGCGGAGCCTCTCCAACTCCCTGCTTCTCGATGGCGGAGCGCTCGTGAACGTAGGCAGCAGCATGCCGATCGCCGTCCCGCCGGACCCCGCGAGCCCCGCGTGGGTCGTGATGCCCGATGGCACCGAGGAGCGCCTCGAGACCGGGGCCGCAGACGATGAGGGCCGCGTGCGCTTCGATGCAGTGACGCAGCCTGGGCACTACCAGGTGATCTGGGGAGTGGCCCCCGGCAGCGACGAAGGCATCGTGCGTACGGTGTTCTCCGCACGGGTGCCGGCCGAGGAGTCCTTGGGGCGTCACCTCGACCGCGCTGCCCTGCTCGACGCCGTGCCCGGGCTCATTCACCACTCCGGGAGCCAGGACGCCGACCAGTCCGACGACGAAGCGGTGGTCGTGCGCACGGCCTCCCTTGGGGCGGCGCTGGTCCTCGCACTGGCTCTTGCGTTGCTCTTCGAAGGCCTGCTCATCGGGAGGCGCGCATGAGCCGGCCCACCCGACGTGAGCTGCTCACGGCCGCGGCAGCCTTGGGCGCGACAGCCCTCGTCCCCCGCCGGGCCGAAGCCATTGGCGAGCCGCCGGTTGGCGCGGCCCGGCTGGTGATTCCTGGCTTGCGCAACCCCCGCCCAGGCGCAGTCGCGACCTTGATGAAGGAGGTGCGCGACAACTCCTCGGTCGTCACTGCCGAAGAGGTGACGGAGGTCGCGCCGGGGGCGTCCGCCCTCTTTGACCACCCCTTCGTGACCCTGCTCGGGGCCGAAGGCTTCGCGCCTCTCTCGGACGCGGCGGTGGCGAACTTGCGCCTCTATCTGCGGGAAGGTGGCTTCCTCTTCATCGACGACAGCTCGGGGGTGCGGGACTCCGACTTCGATGCCAGCGTCCGGCGTGACCTCGCGCGCATCCTTCCCGGAGGCAAGCTCGCTCGCATCGGACGCGAACACGCGGTGTACCGGAGCTTCTTCCTGATGCGGGGAGCGTCGGGCCGCATCATGGTGAAGCCCTACCTCGAAGGGCTCTGGGTCGGGGACATCACCCCTGTGCTGTACAGCGCGAACGACTTGATGGGCGCCTGGATGGTGGGGGCCGACGGCCGCTGGCAGCTCGAGGTGGTCCCCGGCGGCGACAACCAGCGCACGCAGGCGCGCCGCCTGGGACTCAATCTCGTTCTCTTCGGACTCACGTCGAACTACAAGCGGGATGCCGTCCATGTGCGCACGCTGCTCGACCGCATGCGTCGACAGGGTGGATACGCAGAATGAACGGCGACGAGACCCAGGTCGCGCTCTCGTGGGAGCCGCTGCTCTCCTCCGAGCAGATGGTCGCTGCCGCGGTGATCGCGCTGCTGATCCTGGCGCTCTCCTGGCGGTCGAGCCGGGGGCTCCGACCCTCACGCCGCGCCATGTTGCTGGGTTTGCGCGTCGTGATGGTGCTCTTGTTCGCCCTGGTCCTCGGCGGGCCGTCTCGGGTGACCACGACCGGCAAGGTGACGCGGGACCCGTTCGTCGTGCTGATCGACGCATCGCGTTCGATGCAGGTCCAGGACGCCGGCGGTGCGACCCGAGCGAGCCAGGTGGGCCGGTGGCTCGCAGAGAAGCAGCCCGAGTTCGCGCGACTCGCCGACGACGTGGACGTCAAGTACGTCCTGTTCGGCGACAGCCTCACCCCCTGGGGAGTGTCCGGCGGTGACGGACCCTCGGACGCGGGCGCTTCGCCGGCAGGTGCGGACCAGGGAGCCGCTGGGGGAGGCGGGGTGGCCACTGGAGAGCCGAGCCCCGCAGATCGGCAATCCACCGACATCGGCGCTGCGCTGTTCGGCTTGCCCGACGTCCTCGGTTGTGCGCGACCGGCTGGTGTGCTGGTGGTGTCGGATGGCGCCGATCGAGCAGCGCTGGGGCGCTCCTACGGTACCGAGGGGGCCGAAGGCGTCACCCGGCTGACCAGCGCCCTCCGGTACCCAGTGTCCACCTGGGCCGTGGGCGACATGGACGGCGCGCCGGACCTGTCCGTCTCCGAGGTGGACGCACCACCCTTCGGCTTTGTGCGACGGCCGCTCAACATCACGGCTCGCGTGAGCAACCGAGGGTTGCCCACGCGACCGGTCACGGTCTCCCTGCGCGGCGATGGCGAGCTCCTCGGCAGCGCCCAGATCCAGAGCGAGACGGGCGGCGAAGCCGAGGTCTCCTTCGAGGTCAAGCCGGACGAGATCGGGTACCACACCTACGAAGTGGAAGTCCCGGTCCCGAACGGAGACACGGTCCCTTCGAACAACAGGCTCGAGTTCACGGTCAAGGTGGTGCGCGACCGCACCCGGGTCCTTCAGGTGACGTCGGCTCCCTCCTGGGACGTGAAGTTCTTGCGGAGGTTGCTCAAGACCGACCCGAACATCGACCTCGTGTCCTTCTTCATCCTGCGAAACCAGAGGGACGGAGAACTCATTCGCATCGGGCAACCGCTGTCCCTCATCGAGTTCCCTTATCGGGAGCTGTTCGACCAGGACCTCCAGGGGTTCGACCTCGTGATCTTCCAGAACTTCTGGTTCGGGAGCTTCTCCCGCATCGACGACCGGTTCGCGGTCGAGAACATTTCTCAGTACGTCGAAGAAGGTGGTGCGTTCCTCATGGTCGGCGGAGATGCATCCTTCGGCGAGGCGGAGTACGGGCGCTCGGCCCTCCAGCGCATCATGCCCACGGCCATGCCGGAGACACCGCTGCTGGTGCACCCCTTCGCAGCACAGCTGACCGAATCGGGGCTACGTCACCCACTCACGCGACTCACGCGGGACCCTGCGGCCAACAACCCACGGTGGGAGTCGCTGGCGCCGCTCCAGGGCCTCAATCCGCTGGGCGCGCTGCAAGAGGGCGCGGTGACGCTCGTGGACGACGGCGAGGGGCGGCCCGTGGTGGCCGTCCGCAACGCTGGGCGCGGCCGAAGCATGGCCGTCGCCACGGACACCACTTGGAACTGGGCCTTGGCCGGAGAAGTCGGTGCCGGTGCGGGGCAGGAGCACGCGACCTTCTGGCGCAACGCCGTGCGGTGGCTGGTCAAGGACGTCGAGCAGAAGCAGGTTCAGGTGATCACCGACAAGGAGAACTACAGGCTGGGAGAGACCATTCAGGCCCAGGTGACGGTGCTCACGGACGACTACTCGCCGCGGTCCGACGTGCGGGTCGTCGGCAACGTCCTGCCGGTCAGGGGAGGGGAGCCGGTGGCGTTCGAAGGCACCACCGACCGCACCGGACAGGTGGCGGTCGCGCTGCCGGCCGGAGAGGAAGGCACCCTGCAGATAGCGGTGGATGTCCCGGAGATCGGCGGCGAGTACGGATCCGCCGAGGTGCGGGTCTCGGTGACCGATCGGGAAGGCGAGCTCGAAGACCCCGCCGCGAAGCCTGGACTCCTCGCCGCCATCGCCGAGGCAACAGGGGGCGAACACTTCACCTCGGCGCCCAACCCGCGCGATGCCGAGCGCCGCCCCGTAGACGCGCTGCTCGCCACCCACCGGGAGGTAGACCCGCTGTGGGCCCATCCCGCGCTCCTGCTTCTCCTCATCTTGCCCCTGGGGGGCGAGTGGATCCTGCGCCGGAGAATGGGCCTCCGCTGATAAGGTGCGCGCGCCATGGCGTTGCGTATCACTGGGGGACAGCTGGGCGGTCGCACGCTGCGGACACCGCGGGGGGCGAGCGTGCGCCCAACGACGGGTCGGGTTCGGGAAGCCCTCTTCTCCATTCTGGGCCAGAATCTCGACGACTTGTCGGTGCTCGATCTGTGCGCCGGCGCGGGGACTCTCGGCATTGAAGCGGGCAGTCGCGGCGCGTCGCGGGTGGTGTTCGTCGAGCAGGGAAGTGATCATCTTCGCGTCCTGCGCGAGAATGCAGCGCTGCTTCAAGGTCACGCCGACATCGATGTGCGGAGGATGGACGCGCGAAGGGCCCCCGGGCTGCTCTCCCGCCAGGGAGAGACCTTCGACCTCGTCTTTCTCGACCCGCCCTACGGACGTGGACTGGCCCTCGAGGTGGTGCAGGCCCTGGCCGAGGTGGCGCCGACGCTACTGAGGTCTGATGCCACGGTCGTCGCGGAGACAGAGAGCGCGGCGACGCTGCCGGAGACCCTCGGGGGGCTGCGGCGGGACGAACCCCGAAGCTACGGGGACACGAAGCTATGGATTTATCGCGCCGACGAGGCGGAGTGACGGAGAACAGCGTGGCGCGAGTTGGCATCTATCCAGGAAGCTTCGACCCTCTCACCATGGGGCACGTCAACATCGTGCAGCGCTCGCTGCGCTACTTCGATGTGGTGGTGGTCGCCGTGTTGAACCATCCCGAGAAGCGGGCGATGTTCACCCCCGAGGAGCGAGCAGGCCTCATCGCGGACGTGTTCACGGACGAGAAGCGCGTCCAGGTGGACCACTTCGGCGGCCTCCTGGTGGACTACGTGCGCAGCCGCGGGGCCGACGCGGTGATTCGTGGGCTCCGGGCCGTTCAGGACTTCGAGTACGAGTTCCAGATGACGATGATGAACCGACGACTCGCACCCGACCTGGACACTGTGTTCATGATGACCGACGAAGAACACTTCTACATCGCATCGCGGACGGTGAAGGAGGTGGCCAAGCTCGGTGGCACCATCGACGGACTGGTCCCAGAGCAGGTGAAGGCAGCGATGTTCGAGAAGCTCGGACGCAGCCAGTGACTCGTCTCAGCGCTCGGGTACGCAACGTCGCCCCATCTCCCACCTTCGCCATCAAGGCCAAGGCCCAGGCCCTCGCACGCGCAGGCCGCTCGATTATCGACCTCTCCGCGGGGGAGCCCGACTTCCTGCCGCCGCCACTTGTGGGGGTCGCTGCCGTCGCCGCCGTCCAGGCCGGAGCGAACCGATACGCCCCCGTCGCCGGGATGATGGACTTGCGGGAAGCGGTCGCGGACCGATACCGCGGCCTCGGTCTCGACGTGCAGTCGGACCAGGTCCTTGTGACTCACGGTGGCAAGCAGGCCCTCTACAACCTTGCCCAGACCTTGCTCGACCCCGGCGACGAGGCCGTCGTTCTGACGCCGGCGTGGGTGTCCTACATCCCCCAGATCGAGCTGGCCGGGGGGCGCGCCGTGTGTGTGCCCTGCGACCCGGAAGCGGGCTTCCTCCCAGACCCGGATCGGGTGGCGGCCGCCCTCACCGAGCGCACACGGTTCGTCCTCCTGAACAGTCCAGCAAACCCCACCGGGGCGGTGATCGACGAGGAGCGTCTTCGCGCCATCGACGCCGCCGCCGCCGCCGTGGGCGCCGTGGTCATCTCCGATGAGCTCTACCGGGCCATCACGTTTGACGAACCAGCGGTCTGTCACCCGCTCCTTGCCGACCCCTCCCTGGAGCGGACGGTCATCGTGGATGCGGTGAGCAAGACCTGGGCGATGACGGGCTGGCGCGTCGGGTTCATGCTCGGACCGCGCGACCTCGTGAAGGCTGCGACCAAGATCCAGAGTCACAGCACCTCAGGGGTCTGCCGCATCAATGAGGCTGGTGCCCTGGCCGCGCTCACGGGACCCCAGGACTTCCTCGGGCCGGTCATCGACGCGCTGCGGGTGCGGAGGGACACTCTGGTCGCGGGGCTCGCTGCCATCCCCGGCATCTCCCTCGACGTCGTTCCGAGCGGCGCCTTCTATCTCTTCCCGCGAGTCAACGACCTCTTTGGCCGCCGGGGTCCCGACGGCAAAGTCCTGGAGAACGCGGGGGATGTCGCCGCTGCGCTCCTCGAGCTTGGCGGAGTCGCCATGGTTCCCGGTGAGGGCTTTGGGGAGTCTCGGTGCGTCCGCATGTCCTACGCCACGAAGCAGGAGGACATCGAGTCCGCGGTGACGCGTCTGGCGAGCGCGGTGTCGCAGCTCGGCTGATTTCAGACGGGAGCGACGGGGAGTCGCTCCTCAGGGAGTCGGGCGTGGAAGAACGCCAGTCGCCTTGAAGTGCTGGTAGTCCCGCAGGATGCGCGCATGGTCGAACGCGAGCTCCGGCAGGCTGTCCAGGGGGAACTCACGGACCTCGGCGGCGTCATCGCCCGCAGTCACGGGATCACGGGACCGGCCGATGTAGACCACCGTGAGCGTATGGTGCCTGGGGTCGCGGTCGGGGTCGGAATAGACTCCCAGCAGGTCCGTGAGCAGCACGGTCACCCCTGCTTCCTCTTCGACTTCGCGCCTCGCCGCGGCCTCGGCAGCCTCGCCGTAGTCGATGAAGCCGCCAGGCAGGGCCCAACCCAGTGGCGGGTTCGTCCGCCGTACGAGCAGGACGCAGCCATTGCCTCGCTCGACGACCACGTCGACCGTGGGGAACGGGTTGCGCGGACCGGAGGTCTGCGCGCCGCCCTCGCTACCCATCGGTGGTTCCGTGCTGACGACGACGATGCCGCTTGCGGCCGTCGGCGCGACCCTTCTCGCGGATGGTCTTCACGGTCCAGCCTTCCCGAATCGCCTCTTCGGGGTCGACCCCCGCCTTGAGGATCTCCTCGGCCTTGAAGATGGAGAGCCGCCCCTGCTCGACGGCGAGCTTGATGCCCTCGTCCTGAGCAATGCGGAGGTACCGCTGCAGCGTGCGCTTGCGACGGCCCGTAATGTGCTCGATCTCCTGGAGGGCGACCTGGTCTTCGTGCAGACGCACGGTGGACTGGAGTCGCTGGAGGGGCGAGCCCATGGCGACACCCTCCTTCGGGGGACTCATGAGCTTGAGGCGGCGGCAGTCTTCTTCGGAGACATCACGCCACACCAGCGCGGGAAGGCTGCGCATCTTCAGTGACCGTGCGGCCGCAAGACGCCGGAACCCGTCAATGACCTGGTAGTGGCCATCTTCGCGCTCACGAACCACCACCGGACGGCGGACCCCCTCGACCTTGATCGAGCGGAGCAGAGCATCGGGAGCAAGAGCGCCCTCGGTCTCGAACGTCCGGTCGCGCCAGTCGATGCGACCCACGGAGACGGTCTCCACGAGTTGGGCTTCGGCCTCCTGGCGGTCGAACTTCTCGAGGGTGGGTGAGTTGGCCGCCATGAAATCGAGCAGGCTGCGCTGCCCGGTGGGGACCTCGTGCGCTGGTCGCTCGGGCACCGTGCGGTGCTCTGGCTCCAGCTGAAGGACTCCATTCACCAACTCCCAGTGAAGACGCGTGTTCTGCTCCTCCGAGAAGGGGAAGGTGCGCGGGAGAACGATGCGGTCCTGGGAACCGAGGCGCAGAGCGACCCCCGTGGCCACGACATCGTGGAAGGGGTGCTCCACCCCGGGGAAGAAGTTCTCCGCCTGGGTCACCAGGGATTGCGTTTGCTCGAACGCCGCAATGGAGAAGCCGTACAGGCGGTCTCGATGCACTGCGATGACCAGTCGGTCGCCGCGTTCGATGCCGTGCTCATGAAGGAACTCCGCCGGAATGCTCAGGCGTCGTTCCTTAGCGATGAACTTCACTCGACGAGTGAGCTTGCCCATTGCGTTTCTCCCTCTCGAAACCGAAGCGCCCTTTTTGAGCCTGACGGTCCGAGTCCCATGAACCGTAGAGCCGGGTGGTAATTCGTGTCAAGTGTCACACCACTCCCTACGGCGTGGATCCAGGCGGTTTTGGGCCTCTGGGAAGAAGTACCACCAGCCGACAATGCAGCCACGACAAGACCTGTCGGCATAGAGACATACTTGTATGTATTTCCTGGGAATCCGCGCCAGCCTGTGGCGCGAACGGCGCTGTAAATTCATTACATGGCGTAGTTTGGGGGTTTGCGCCTCCCCCAGAGGAGGCAGCCGGCGCTGGTACCATCCGAGCGTCGGAGGAGCCGATGGCCGAAGCGGAGCGATGCATCGAAGTCGCAGCGGCGCCCGAGGCGCTGTTTGCGGTGATCACGGACTACGAGGCGTACTCGGAGTTCCTCCCGGAGATCGAGAGCGCCACCCTTCTCTCGAGGAGAGACGGCCACGCCCGCGTGCGTTTTGTCCTCAACATCGTCAAGCGCATCACCTACACCCTCGACCTCGAGGAGACAGCGCCCACCTCGGTCCGCTGGACCATGAAGGACGGCGACCTGCGAAAGAACTCGGGGTCCTGGGCCGTCGAAGAAGCGCCTCGTGGGTCCCGCGCGACGTACAAGGTCGAGGTCGAGGTCGGTATGTTCGTGCCCGGCGCCATTGTGAGTCGCTTGGTGGGAGAGACGCTCCCCGCGACCCTGGAGGCATTTGCCCAGCGCGCCCTCACCCGGGGAGAGAGCACATGAAGCGAACGACATGGATGGCAGGGGCGATCACGGCCGCCCTTCTGGCGAGCGGGTGCGGCGGATGTGGAGACAAGGACGAGGCGGTCGAGGTCACGCCGGAGCCGACCCCCGAAGTCGTTGCAGAGCCAACGACGCCCGCGGACGAGCGCCTGGCGGCCCTCGCCACCCTGACCGAACAGGTCGCAGGGCTCCCTCCAGTCGACTCAGAAGACCGGGCTCGGCGCGAGGTCTTTCGGCGCGACGCCCTGACTCTGGGAAACGAAGCCATCACCGAGCTCCGATTCGACGTCGTGGTCGGGGTGGGTGAGGTGCTCTGGGGCGCGGGTGAACCGGAGACAGCCGCTGCGTACCTGCAGCGCTCTGTGGGGATGACCCGTGAGAAGTCTCCCGAGAAGTCGCACCTCCGCGCGCTGGCGCGCCTGAAGGTGGATGGGGACGCAGCTCTGGAGGCCGCGTCTCTGATGGAGCGCGCCATCGACATCGAGCCGACGACGCCGGAAGACTTCGTTCTGC
>JAGSHC010000125.1 GCA_023954745.1 Deltaproteobacteria bacterium
GAGACGATGGCCTGCGGCACCTCGCGTGACATCTCCTGTCCGGTGCGCGCCACCGGGGCGACAACGAACAACGTCACACTGCCCATGACGAGCATCGGCACGCTGAACCGGGCGAAGTTGTCGCGTTGCCCGCGGGGCGAATTCAGCGTGGCCATGGCGAGGTCGCCATCGATGGCCATGACAGCAGCGCCGCCCACCATGGACCACCCAGCGACCGTCGCCATGAGGGCGGGCGTCGAGTTGTATCCCTCGCCCGACAGGTCGACGAAGTAGGCGAGAGCGGCGGTGCCCATGGCGGCCCCGGCGAGGGTCCAGGGGATCGTGAGACCGCGGGAGAGGCGGGCGCGCATCGCCGCGCCCCGCTGCTCGTAGGGAAGATGCCGAGTGGACGAGTGGTGCCCAATCCCGGAGACCAGGAGGGGGATCCCGGCGGTCAAGAGCAGCGGCATCGTGCTGGCCAGGAACGCAATGTCGGGCTCCTTGTTGTAGTCGAGGTTGTACTCCGTGATCGCGGGAATCAGGGCGAGAGCCCCGCCGGTGAGGGCGGCGCCACCAACCGCCCGGGCGACCCCTCCCTGGTAGGCGCGGCGGGCGGCCGCGAGGTCCTCTTCGGAGGGCTCGGACGTGCGGAGGTCGAGGGCGGGGCTCTCCGACGAGCTCGCATCGTCGAGCTCCTCGGACGGGTCAGCGTCCTGGGCCGACGCGAGCTGTGGGAGCGCGAAGGCGATGAGGGCGAGAAGCAGGGCGAGGGGGTTCGAGTGATCCATCGTGTCTCCTGTGGCGGGCGAACCCGCCGTGATGGCTCCGTAGAGCCGGGGGGGGTCAGTCGGGGGAGTTCAGGGCCTCGTCGCGGTCGAGCTCGATCTTCCGGGGGTCATGGAAGGCGAGACGCCGATGTCCGCGACCCGCATCGCCGGCGACGTAGATGTAGACAGCCCCTCGGGCCGGCACGGTGACTCTCGCCTCGTAGATCGAGTCCGAGATCTCCTCGAACGGCGTCCTCAACCACCCCGCGCCCGGCGGGTTGTAGTGAAGCTGGGCGTTCATGCCGTTGCCCGGGTCGACGGCCACGAGGACCCGCAGGTAGGACCGCCCCGAGGTGTACCGAACCTCCACTCGGAGGTCGGCGACGCCTCGGGCGAGCGTCTGCGACCCGTACGACGGGCTGTAGGTCAGATCCGCGTCCGTGTTGAAGAACTCGCCGATCCCCACGAACTCCTCAGGCTCCTCCTCGATTCGTAGGGCGCGATCGAAGGCGTCCGCGCCGCGATACTGCGCATCGGCCGGGAACTCGAACTCCCGGAAGACAGCGGGGTCGAGCTCAGCGACACGCTCCGCCACCTGGGCGGTCAGCACGGCGGCGAGCTGGGTCCAGGGATGCCCCACGTCCGCCTCCACCACGACGGCCACGTCGGGCAGCAAGGCTCCGTCGAAGCGCAGACGGGCGATGCCCACGCAGCGCTGGTTGATCGTCTCGGGGTCGCGGCAGTGGAAGCGCACGAGCTGAACGACGAGCTCGGAGGCCGTCTCGGCTCCTCGGCCCGGGTCCGCGAAGACCCCGCGGTGTCGGAGCTGAGCCGCGACGGAGCGGCGCAGCCCGCGGTGGAAGCGTCCCTCGTGCTCGAGGTACCAGCTCTCCCGGGGAGGCATGAGGTAGGGGGCATCGCTCGGGTCGAAGCCAGGGTCCACCCCCGCCCCCACGGTGCGCCACTGGGTCGGCGAGCGAGCGTCGTCGACGGTGACCTGGAGCGCGCGACCGAGTGCCTCGGCGGCTTCGGGCCGGGGCCAGTCGATTGCGACGGGGCGGGCGGCGTGACTCGAGAGCGGAACGCTCCCGAGGAGCGCAGTGGCGAATAGAACGACGAAGCGATGCATGACTGACCTCCGCAGCAAGGAGTCGCAACGCCTATGCCACGAAGGTGTCCACGAACGACGTCACGCCGCGACGAGTCCGGTTTCTATTGATCTTGCAGGCCACTGACTGGGAGAGATCTGCTCTCCTGGCTCCTCCTCCGGCCTCGGGGCCGCGGGGGCGAGGGGGCGAGCAGCGTAGTGTCCTCGATCAGCGACACATTCTCACCGACAGGCGGTGCGAGCCAGAGCGGCCATCCTCTCGACCCAGGACGTCCAGTCCCCCACGCGGAGTGCGGAGTCGCCGGCCATGAAGTTCATGAGCAGCAGCGCGCGCGGCACGCGAAGGAGGTCGATCTCGCCTGGCGCGCCCTCCGGCCAGGGAGCGACGGACTCGTAGCCCGCGCGAAAGGCGTCTCTGCGCTCCTCGTAGTCCACCCGGGACAAGTAGAAGAGCGAGGTCCCCACGTCGAGGCCGCGCGTCGCCCACATGAGGTCCTCGAAGTCGATGGGGCGCAGCACGCCTCGATGAAGTAGCGCGTTGGCCTGATGCAGATCCCCGTGAGTCACGATGACGGGGTCGCGGCGGCGCACCACGGCGATGAGCTGGTCGCTGGCCTGCAGTGCCTCTCGGAAGAGGGCCTCGTATCCAAGGAGATCTGCGTCCCAGAGCACCACGGGCGAGGGGTAATGAAACACCCTTGTGAAGTCGTTGATGGCGAAGTCGGGCGGCGTCCGCCACCCCGCACCGAAGGCGTGCAGCCGCGCGTGGAGTTCGCCGTGCAGGTGCAGAGAAGCGGGGTTGAGCGAGCCGCTGAGGTTTGTGCCTCGAATCCAGGTGTAGACCACACACATGCGCGGCTCGGGGACCCCCGGCGCCTCCGCGCTCACCACCAGACGACCGTCCCGGGCAGGCACCGGCTGAGGGACATCGATCGTGGACTCGCGCGCGAGGGAGTCGAGGAACGCAGCCTCAGAGCGGACGGAGGCTGGGGAGTGCCCATGCCCTGGGAGGGTCACGCGCAAGATCAGGGGCCCCCGCGGAGTATCCAGCCGGAAGACACAGTTCCAGGTGTTCGAGATGAGTCGCAAACGACGGACATCGAGGTCGTAGTTCGCGAGAGCCGCCTGCGCGAGCGCCCGAAGCCGCCGAGCGCGGCCTCGGAGAGTGAGCTGGGAGAAGGGACGCATGCCGAGAGACTACGGCGGCAAAGATGAGAACGAAGAGGGACGCGGCACAAGACCCATGCATATCAATCAGTTAACGCAAACTATCGCCATGGGCGCCGATATTTGCTTGTTCGTAGCATCGCCTTCTTGACGGGACACAAGAGAGACAGAGTTTCTGTCGGCGGAGGCCCAGCGAGGTTGTCAAAGGCCTTTCTGACCCAAGTATCTGAATCGAATGAACTAATTACGAGCAGCCACCCTCCGGCGAAATGCCCTCTTGCCCCGAGTGGGGGCACCACATAGTGTCTTTCTCGTCAGCGGGACAGCGCACTTCGGAGCTCTGACCCGCCGCTCATTGACAGTTCGGAACACGTGACGGGGCCCCCCACCTTTCGGGGAGGATGGGTCCCACAAAGAGAAGCCCACGAGGGTTCGTGGTCCCAGTGGACGGGAAACCAGACACTGGCGACGACGGTCGATTCGGCTTCGAGCTTCGGCTCGGGGCAAGAGTAAACCCCTGGAGGTACGGCGCATCGGTGCAAGCGAGAGCGACTGCGGAGGCAGGACCGGAGCGAGGAAGACCAGGAGGGGAAGGCAGCGCTGGCGACAGCGATGTCCTCGAGAGTCGGGAGAGACCCTGAAGGGCGTGAAACCCCATGAGCGTTGCTGCGGGAAACCGGAGCAGGAGTGGATGGCGGCATGAGAGTGTCGTCGAGGTGGAGCAAGCCGTCGAGGTCGTAGAAACGGCGCGGACGGAACACAGCGGCTGAGGTAACGCCGCGACTGGATTCGGTCTTCGGACCGGGGAGCCGACCTTCGAGAGAGGGACGGGGACAGAGTGGACACCGCCATTCTCAAGCGTTGAAGGGGAAGAGAACCTCGAGAGAGGAGTTCGCAACGGGAAGCCACCTCCAGTGGGCTGAACGCGAGTGAACAGGACGCCGGGTCCGGCGGAGACGCAGGGCCCAGTTCAAAGTCTCTGAAGTGACGGTGGAAGTTCAAGAGGGGAGCACACTGGTCTGGTTTACAGACTGGGAAGCGAGCCTGGGAAAGACGGCGAGGACTGAGTCGAGAGACCAAGGTCGAGGCCGGAGCGGCGCAACCAATCGCGGCGCTACCCAGGTTCGTGAGACCCTGCAGGACACACAAATCACATGAGAGGCGCCAACGACGGGCAACCGGCGAGGGCAGAACAGGCGCGGTGAGCAGGCTCGGCTTCGGTCGGGTCGCATCGACTCGGCTTCGGCCGGGGAGACGGACCAGCTTCGGCGGGGACGAAGGCAGCTCATCTCCTGAAACCTCTGAGGAGAGCATCACGGACCGCGAGGCCACCGACGCCACGGTGGATGACCCCGCGGTGCTCGTTCCGAGCTCGAGAGCACGACATTGAGAGCGGCAGTCCCTTCGGGGGCTGCCGCTTTCTTCGTTCTGGGCTCCGGTCGTCAGCGACGAGCCCGGACGCGCGTCCCTCCATCGGGCCGGTCAGGGGAGCTTGACCACCTCGACGCCATCGCCCCGGACGATGCGGACCAGGCTCGCATCCTGCAGAGCCGTCCGACCCAGCGCGCTCGGGGTGCCTTCCGCCGAGAACCAGGCCTTCCCAGCGTGGTTCACCACGAGCTGAAGCCGCTCCGTCCGTGCGTCGGGGAAGACGAGGTCGATCTTGCGGCCCCCGGGCAGTCCCTCCTCAGACGCAACACCCCCCGTCAGCGTGACTCCCAACGCACACCGCGGCAGCCCGTCCTCGATGCCCGCTGCCCCGGAGAGGGCAGCGCGCAGCGGGGCCTCGCCACACACAACCTCGAACGGACCAGCGCTCGCCGAGCCGAGGTCGACGACCGCGGTGGCTTCGGGGGCGGCCGCAGTGAGCTGCTTGACCATCCCTTGAGCGTTGGCGTTCCAGGTGGCGAGCTCCGCGGAGCGTGTGGCCCGCAACGAGGGCACCGGAGCCCCGCCCCACCCGAGCAACGCCGCGACGCCGTCGATGCCGGTCTCCATGGCCTCGTGCTTCGGCCACGGATAGCCGAGGTCTGGCGCGCGGGCGTCCAGCGACTCGCCGAGGGCCTCGACCCAACCGTCCATGGCTGACTGCGCGCTTTGACGCGCCTCGGGGAGACGCTGGGCGACTCCAGACGCATCCAAGTGGCGACATGTGGCCTGCAGCTTGTTGGCGGCGCCGGCGAGGATCAGCGGGAAGTGGCCGGGAAAGGACGTCTCCGCAGCGTCGAGGAAGTCGTCCTTGTTGAACAGGTCCCGATCGAGCACTTCGACGCGAAGGCTCTCCCCCCGGCCCAGCGCGCTCATGGGGGTGCTCAGCGTGACCGCGTCACGGTTGTTGCGTCCGTCCGCGAGAGCGACGGGCGCCTTCCCGAGATGGAACCGCGCCCGCATGTCGGGCCGGCTTCGGAACCAGGGCGTGCCGGGCATGCGCAGGTCGCAGACCAGCAGCCCGCCCTCGACCAGCTCCTTGGACGGACCATCGGTGATGGACGTGAACAGGGTGCGTGCGTCCGCCAACTGCGGCACGAGGTTCTTCCCCGCGCGCTCCTCGAGCCGGGAGTCCGGCCTCAGCGACCAGTGCGGAGAGAACGAGCCCTGCCCACGAGTCGCCCCGCCGGGAAGTTGCCCCCCAGGAGGCGCCACCGCCCCGGCGCCGTCCACTGCGCCTGCAGGCTCTCCAGAGGGAGCGCCCGGGGGGGGAGTGGGCGCCTCGTTGGGCGCATCCACCGGAAAGCAGCATCCACTGAGGAGGAGCGCCGCGCAGAGCGCCGGGCCCCGCATCACTGGCCGTCCGCGGGGAAGACGAGGGTCTTGGCTCGGGCCTGGCGCAGATCGAAGGGCAAGGCGATGCAGACGGGGTCGGGAAGCTCGACGCCCGCTACCCCACCAATCACCCCGCTGGAGGTTGGCTCTGGGAGCAACTCCCCGCTCGAGGCATCGACCGCGATGTCATCCCAACAAACCGTCGCACGCAGGTCCCACGTCATCACCGCCTCCTTCGCGCAACCGCGCTGGGGGTCCACGTACCACCACTCCCCTTCGAGATGGCGAGTGACCCCCTGAGTACGCATCAGAACATGGGCGACGGGAAGGTCCGCCGCTCCCTCCGCGCAGGCCACCTGGCCTGGAGCAGCGCATCGCTCCACACAGAGCGACTCGAGCCAGGGACTGACAAACAGCCACTGGTCGTCGACCAGGGCGTCGATGCGCACGGCGACGCCTGCGCTGTCACCGGCTTCCATGTAGGCGACGGCCCGGGTCCCGTTGCGAAAGGTCAGGTCAAACTCTTCGACCGAGGGACAGCCGCTGACGACGATCGAGAGGGCGACGAGGAGCAGGCAGCGCATCGGGGGCGAGGATGCCATCATCGCCGGCATGTCGTTCCGCCACCTCCTCTCGGTCCTCGCTCTTCTGACCTCTGCGACTCTCGTCGCCTGCGCGCCCGTGGGGTCGGGCGACGACGATGACTCCACTGAAGAGGAGGTCAAGCCCCCCGGTCCCGTCTACTCGGGCGGCGCCTGTCCGGTGCTGGAAGAGGGAGTGAACACGGGCTTCGACAGCGCCGGCCTCGACCGCGAGTTCCAGCTACTCCTGCCCGACGAGCCACGGAACGCGCCGGTCGTCTTCGTGTGGCATTGGCTCGGCGGCTCTGCCAGCGAAATCCTCAGCGCCATGGAGTTCGAAGACCTCCCCGGTGATGAGGGCGCCATCGTCATCGCCCCGGAGTCTCGAGACAACGAGCAGTTCGAGTGGTCGTTCCTCTCGGAGTCCACCGACAACCCGGATCTGCAGTTCTTCGAGGACATGCTGTCGTGCGTGCACGAGCAGTACTGGGTCGACATGGATCGCGTCTTCGCGACGGGCATGAGCGCCGGCGGACTCTGGAGCAGCTACCTCACCATTCACGAGGCGCGCTGGCTCGCCGCCACCGCTCCCTTCTCCGGAGGAGCACTCGCGGATCTCTACGTCACCCCCGTTCGGCCGCTCCCGGTCCTGCTCACCTGGGGCGGACCGACAGACTTCGCGGTGGGATTCAACTTCCACACCGCCAACGAGACTCTGAGAGACGAGTTGGTGTCCGACGGCTCCTTCGTCATCGAGTGCGAGCATGCATCTGGCCACATCCCCCCGGACGGCGGCAAGGACTACGCCTGGCGCTTCTTCGAAGACCACCCCATGGGCGTGGACCCCCTCCCCTACGAGGAAGACCTCCCGGACTCCTTCCCCGTCTTCTGCGGCCTCGCCGAGTAGGCGCGAGGTCCGGGGGCCATGGCAATGGAGCTGAGCGAACGGTCCGCCGATCTGGCGAGCCAGGCCCTCGACAACCTCGTCAATCAGTTCGCACGTCCTCTCGACTTCCTCCGCGAGCTCGTCCAGAACGCCATCGATGCGGGCACGCCCCACGTGGACGTCTGGTTTCGATTTCAGGCGAAGGCCGCCCGCACCCAGGGGGTGCTCGAGATTCACATCGACGACTTCGGCGATGGGATGGACGAGCGCATCATCGATGGCGAGCTGACTCGGATGTTCGCCTCCTCGAAGGAGGACGACCTCACCAAGATCGGCAAGTTCGGCATCGGCTTCACCTCGATCTTCGCCATCCGGCCCGAAGCGGTACTGCTACGGACGGGCCGTCACGGCGACTTCTGGGAGCTCGTCTTCCACCCAGACCGGAGCTTCGACAAGGTCGCTATCGACCAAGCGGTGTACGGGACGAAGATCACCCTCTTCAAGACCATGGAGGCCGACGAGGTGGAGTCCTTTGTGGCGCGCTGCCGCTGGACGCTCTCCTACTGGCTGGAGCACTCCGACGTCCCAGTCCGATTCGCAGGCGCAGATCTGGCCTGGCGCGACGGCGAGGAGACACCTGCACCAACGCCTCCGTCAGCGGACCCCTTCGCCGCCTTCGCGGCCCCTTCGGCCCCGGTCGGTGACCACGGACACCTGGCCTTTGAGCAGCTCAACCGACCCCTGGCGCTCGACGCGGACCTGTCCGTTCCGGTCAACGCTCCGGATCTGACGGGCTTCGTGGGGTACGGCAAGGCCCCGCTGCACGCGTTCTACAACGGCGGACTCACCCTCATCCGCAGCTCCTCCGGCGACGCCCTCGGCGCGTGGCGCCGCGAGCTGGGCCACCTGAGCTTCAAGCTCAAGGGCCGCCACCTCGAACACACCCTCACCCGCGACAACGTGCTGCACGACGAGGCATGGCTCGATGCCATGAACGCCGTGTCCAACGCGGCGTGGCGTCTGCGCCCGCTCCTCCTCGACCGCATCGCCGGCGCGACCCACCCCGGGGGGAACCCCGACCCCTGGTTGTGGCATCTCGCGGCCGAGTGTCGCGGCGCCCGAGCACACCGAGACATCGACGACTTCGCGAAGACCCTCGTCCTGCCCCTCGCCAGCGGTGAGCCCGTCGCCTTCAGCGAAGTCCTCGCGCAGGACCGGCGGCTGGGCCACGTGCTGGTGAGCGGGGAGCACCCGGCGCTGGATGAATCCCTCATCGCCGATGGGCTCATCGTTCTGTCGGACCGTCCCGCCGTGCGCGCCGTGCTCCGCGCCACCTGGGACCCCTTCTGGCTCGGGCAGGCGGTGCTTCGGAGTCTCGAGCCCCTCGGGGTGCGACGGTTGCCCTTTGTGCGCCGTGACCAGCCCATCGTGTGCACAGACGATGTCTTCGCGCTCCCTGAGCTCATCGAGGACGACCAGCTTCCCCCCGATGAGCGTGCTCTCGTCGAAGCGACGCGGTCCCTGCTCGGCACCACGGGGAGCAACCTGGGTGTGCGGCTCGGAGACTTCGGCGGGCTGGGGGTTGAAGACGAGCTGGCCCTGGAGGGCCCCGAGGAAGGCGGCGTGTTCTCCCGAGAACCCCGCGAGGGCTGGTTCGTGTTCTCGTCACGGAGTCAGTGCCTGCTGGTGAACCGCCACCACGATGTGGTGCGTGCCCAGTGCGCGGTCGCCCACACCCGCCCGGCCCTCGCCGCCTACGGTCTGCTCTGCGCGCTGCTGACGTCGGAGGACGACCGCGACTTGCTGCCCGCGCTGCTCCAGGCCACGTCCGAGACGTTGCCATGAGCGAAGTGCAGGCCCTGCTCGAGCGCTCCCGCGCACCGGGCTCGTTTGTGGAGCGCCGACGCTTCACCCTCTCCCGCGACAAGGCGGTGGAGAAGCTGCGGGAGTTCGCCCTACGGGACCCCGCGCAATACGTGTTGTAGCTGGTCCAGGCGGCGGTGTTTGCCGGGGCGCGGTGGATTGCGGTGGACGTCACGAAGGACCGGCTGCTCTTCGCCTGGGTCGGCGGGACCCCCTTGCCGGAGGATGGCCTCGCGCACATCTTCGACTACCTCTTCGCGAGCCACACGGCGGCAGCCACCCGACCGATGGTGCAGCTGGCCATCGCGCTCAACGCCATCCTCCAGCGCAAGCCGCGGCTGCTCAGGATCGAGAGCGGCGACGGCTCCGAGGGCGGGACCATCCGGCTCGACCTCGACCGCAAGGGCAACGCGGTGCTGGGCACGCCCGAGGAGTACCTCGCGGGGACGTACCTGCTGGCGGAGTTCGGCCGGGACTGGCTCCCTCGGTTCGCCGGGGCGGAGCAGACTCGCGAGTCGGACCTCATCGAGGAAGCCTGCCGCTACACACCGGTCCCGATTCTGCTCAATGGGGCGGCGCCCTTTGGCTATCGCGCCTCCCGCGATCTCGTCATGCCCGGCGTCTCCGAACAAGTCGCGTTCGACGACGGCCAGCGCCGAGGCGTGCTGGGGGTCCCCGGGCAGCACATCAGGGACTTCCAGGTCGAGATCGTCGTGGGCGGCGTGCGCGTGACGTCGGTACCGGCAGACGAACTCACCGGAGGCCCGCCGCTCGTCGGCATCATTTGCGACGACACCCTCCGCAAGACCGCAGACCAGAGCGACATCGTGCGCGACGCGGCGTGGCTGCGCATGCGGCACGCGCTCAAGACGACCCTGACCCGCACGATGCGGAGGCGCTACCCACGCTTCGAGCACCCGAGCCTGCCCAATGTCCCCAAGGACGAGCCTACGAGCCCTGCCCGGGACGAGCCGGCCCCGGCCGCAGTAAGTCCCAAACCCCTGCCGAAGGTGCTGGACTGCGTGGGCCCCGGCGATGGAGGAGACCTCCACACGCTGCAGGGGCTGGCCGACGACGAGCCTCTCTTCTATGTGCACCCCAGCGCCGGCGACGCTCTGCGCCAGGCCCTGGACCCAGCCCGGTTCCCCCACCGCGTCCTGGTCCTCGACGAGGGTCAGGTGGTGACTCTCCGCAAGCGCCTCAAGGGCCGCTCGATCAGTCGTCTCGTCGCACCGTCGGATGCAGACTTCGTCCGCACGGCCTTGGCCCAAGGCGGAGACCCTGTCGACGTGGTGATGCACACCTCCCTGGAGACGGAGGACGGCACCATCGCCGGTGCTCTGCGCCTGCGACACCACGGCGCGGGGCCGCTTCCTGGCTGGGGCGATCCGGGCGACGGGCCGGTCCCGCTCCTGGTGTCGCACGAAGCCCGCGCGGCGCTTCAGCGGCGACTGCCTCTCGCGCTGCGTGGCGTCAGCGTGCACTTCACCTGTGACGAGCCTCCGCCGAAGGATCTGCGCCCTCTCGCCGAGGCCCTCAGCACCGCAGTGCTGGAGCAAGGCTGGAGACTTGCCGAGGCGCTGAAGGGCGCCGGGCGCCCGGGGGACCACCGCGACTTCCTCGCCCGGCTCCTGGGGGTGGTCGTCTGGCCCCAGCTGGTGGAGACCGGCCAGAACGCAGGCGTGGAGCCTGGGCTGCCCGCGAGCTGGCCCGCAGCCGCGCGACCCCTCCTCGACACCCCGCTCACCACCACCTCCCTCACCGTTCGGAAGCTCGCGAGCCTCCAAGGGACCGCCAGCGTGCACCGCCTCGACTCCGACGCGGAGCTGGACGCGCTGGAGGGGCTCGAACAGACCCTCGGTATGGGGCATATCACCAGCCCTGCACTCGAAGGGAGCTCGGTCCTCGCGGTTGGCTGGACACGGAGCCGATGGCGCCTGATCAGCGGCTGGTTCCCGGAGGCCGATCAGAGAGAGAATCTCGACGTCGTCGCTGCTTTGCTGGTGCTGCCCACGGTGACGCGGGAGCCGGAGCTGCCCGCGGGCTGGCGACGCGCCCACAGCCCGGGTCCCGGCTTGCTGCAGATCGAGCGTGTGGATGTCTCCAATGGGAGGTGGCGCTGGTCCAACGCCAAGAGCCGGCTCCTCCGCGCGCTGGAGAAGACGGTGCCGGCGAAGTCTGCGCGGGGGCCGGTCTCGCTCCGCCGGGCGGTCGAGCGACTTCGCCTCGCACGGGTCCAGCTCTCCGACGACCTCGAGCACGTGGCAGCCGCCCTGGGGACGAAGGTCGCGCGGCGCGGGGGGCTGAGCCATCCCGACGTCCGGGTGCTGGCCCGCCACGGGATGCCGCTGCTCGAGGGCACCACGGTGGCCATGACCTGTGACGAACTCGCCTCGGTCGAGGAGCGGCTCGGGTCCCGGCTCGCGCTGCGCTTCGATGACGCCCCGGTGCTGTGGGCCGACCTCCTCCTCGACGAGAGCGATGGTTGGCTGCTGAAGGAGCGCGCCCATGCCCCGGGGCTGAGGGCGACCCTCGGTTTGCGGGTGCCGTTCGACGCGACGACGGGCGTGCTGGTCTCGAGCCTGGATGGCTTCGCGGCCGTCCCCGCGGTCGACGTCCGCCAGCCATGTCACGGCATCGCGCAGCTGAGTGGTGGCGGGGTCCAGGTCACTCCTGAGCAGCTCCTCAGCCTCCTGGTGGCACGGGACCGTATGTACCGCCGACTCCGTCGAGGCGTGGAGGAGCACCGATGGAGCGGCACGGAGGAGCGCGCGGCGACGCAGTATCTGGAGGCCGCGGATGTGCGCACGGAGCAGCGGGCGTGGAAGCCGGCCATGGGTTTCTTCGCTGACCATCTCGAGCAGGTCCTCGGCGAAGGAAAGCGACGCCTGCGTCGCGTCCATGAGGAAGAGCACGGACCGCCGGTCACGGACGTGAAGTGGAAGAACGTGGTCGCCCTCGCCGCCAACCATCCCCTGGTCCGCCGGGCGCTCGGGGGCGAGCGCGACGCGCGCGACCTCCTCATGGTCGAGATCTTCCGGGTGGTGGCGGAGAGCGAGGAACGCCCCTCCATCCTTCGTGAAGGCCTCGTGAGACTGGCGGCGGCGCACTAGTCCGCGCGGGCGGGCCGACCTTGTCTTCGGAGGTCAGCCTGGCAAGAGGGGCGCGACGGTCACTGCACAGCCATGGCGCTGCGCCCACCGCTGAATCTCTCCGTGGAGACCTGTCGTCGCAGCGAATCGTCGCTCGCGGGTCAGGCCCATCTCCGGCGGCAGTCTCTCTTCGCGCTCACCGAGCATTCGGTGCAAGGGATCCTGATCGGCCGACGTGGCGACTTCCCGGCCCAGAATCTCACGGGAGCCGTGGAGCACGAGCCCCCGAGCAAGCCCGGCGGGGACGCCCTCGGGCAGCCGCTGCCCAGGAAACCAGAAGGGACCCACGACCCCCCGCGAGAGGCGGGTGACCAGGGCCCCGGTGCCGTCCTGGAGCTGAAGACAGAGCGCGCCGATGGCGGTCAGGAGGTGCCTCCCCATGAGGTGGCTCAGCCCCTCGTGCAGGTCGACGCTGCCGTCGGGATTGAGTCGCACGGGGCCGCGGTCCTCCCACCCTGCGGGGCCGGTGAGATCGACCCTCATGCGCATCCACAAGCCGTCGGGGGTCATGCGGTCGAAGGTGAGGACGAAGTCCGTCGTTGCACCCCGACGCCGCACTGCGCCCCGAAGCCTGGAGGTGGGAAGCAAGGGGGCGCTGCGTCGGTCAGCCAGCCGACTCCGCGCCGCCATTCGCTCACCAATGGCGGGGTCGAGCCGCATGGCGCGCGCCAGGTCCTCCGCAGGGACCGGCTCGGCAGCTCCCAGGGCGCCGGATGCGCGGAACACCCAGGAGAGAGAAGGTAAGCCGCTGCGCTCGTCCACCTCTGCGGGGTCAGCAAGGCTCCCAATGACCTTGGGATGCAGCACATCCACCGTCGCCAGCGCCTCCCTCAGGGGCACGTAGTCCGCGTTCGGGGCCAGCGCCTCGAGCCCCGCGCGGAGGGCTCCGAGATAGCCCGCTGCCCTTCCCTTCTCCAGGGCGCGTGCGCCGGGCGGAATCACGACGGCGGGTCCTCCCCCAGGAGCTGGGCCAACTCGGCCTCGGCCGCCTCCACGAGCGCAGCTTCGGCCTGGCTCCGCGCCTCCTCACGGCCGATGGCGCCGGACACCTTCGGAAGCGCCTCATCCTGGGTGGCGTAGTGCGCCTCGAGCTCCGCCGTGAGGTCGGGGAGGATGTGCAGGTAGAGGTCCTTGGTGGAGCGCAGGTAGGTCTCCGTGGCCTCGACCGCGTGCCGCAAGTCCTCCACGGACGACTGGAGCTCGCTGACGACCACGGCGGCGTCGGCGGCGGCCCCGAGGGCGGCGATCCGTCGACCGGCCTCCTGGACTGTGCCGGTGGCAGCGGTGACGTACTGCGCCATGTCCTCGTGGAGCTTCAGGACCACATCCCTCAGCTTTCGAGCCGGCTGCAGCCCCTGCCGCGAGATCCGGGCCCGCGCCTCCCACAGCGACAAGTCGGTGGTCGCCGTGCGCTCCTCGAACATCAACTGGTCGATGCGCCGGGCCGCCGAGGGGTCCTCGGTGATGGCGTCGAGTTCGTCCTCCAGCGCTCCGATGCGCGCGGCGAGGCGCACCTCTTCGTCGGTCGCCTCCTCGAGCTCCACGTGCAGCCGGTCCACGTCCTCCTGCAGCTCGAGGGCGGTGAGCCGCAGCTCGTCCACGAGACGCGCGGCCGACGCCAGTCGCCCATTGACCTGTTGGTAGTGGTGCAGGAGCTTCTCGGCCACCGAGCGACGGGCCAGCAACTCGGACCGCGCGGTGAAGCGGCGCGTGATGCTCGCGAGGAACCCGGTCTCCCGCTGTCGCTGCTCGATGACGTCCAGGTTCTCACCCTGGTGCAGCAGGGACGACAGCTCGCGATCGAGCTCGTCCGCGACGGACTTCTGCTTCAACGCGAAGCGGTCCACCTGGCCCACTGCGTCCTTGTGCCTCGTCAGGATCTCCCGCTCCCGAGCCAGCGTCTCCGCGTGGCCGGGCACCTTGCGCGCGTGCTCCTCGGCGAGCCGTCGGGTGGCCGCGAGCCGCGCCGCCTGCTTGGTCTTGGTCCCCACGCCCGAAGCCTACTTCGACTCCACGAGGCGGTCCCCTTCGAACGCGCGCACGGCATCCCGGAACTCCGCGGGCACCCGCATCGGCTTGAAGTCGTCGTCGAGCCAGGCGAGCGTCAGCGCCCCCGTCGAGACCGTCTCCCGGGTGCGCTTGCGCGTGATTAGGAAGTGCAGCGTGTAGCTCGTCCGCCCAATGCGCGCCATGCGCACGTGGATGAGCAGGCTGTTGTTGTAGCGGGCCGGAGCGTGGAAGTTGGCCACCTGAGAGACGACCGCGCCGGGGATGAGCCCGGGCACCCGGCCCTCCTTCGGAGTGACCTTGAGGTACGCCAGGTAGTCCATTCGGCCGACGTCCATGTAGGACGCGAAGCTGCCAAAGAACACGATTCCTACCGCGTCCGTCTCGGACAGGCGCACCCGCACGTCCGTCTGGAAGCCATAGTCATTGAGGTCGCGAGAGATGACGGGAGCAGTCATGGGCGCGAAGTGTATGCCCTCTAGCTCGTGAGCACCTGACGCAGGCGCTCGGTGGCGATGGCGGTCATCGCAGCTTGCAGGTTGTAGCTGGGCACGAAGCCAGCCATGGGGATGCGAACGACCGCGTCCGCCTGCTCGAGGACCTCGCGGGAGAGACCGTCGCGCTCGTTTCCCAGGACGAGGACGACGTCTCCGGAGAGGTCGGCTTCCCACGGAGCGACGGCGCCGATGTCTTCGATGGCGACGATGCGCCTCCCCGCCTGACGCGCGGCGGGCAGAGCGTCGGCGGTGGAGGTGTAGAGCACGGGCAAGAGTCGGTGTGCGCCCATGGAGACATGGCGTGCGCGCGAGCGCTGGGCGCCGGTGAACTCTGCGTCGACGAGCAGCCCCGTGGCTCCGGACACCTCGGCGGTGCGGATGGCGAATCCCACGTTGGAGGGGTAGCCAGCACCGGAGAGGAGCCAGACCGCGCCGGGACGCGCGAGGAGTTGCGCGATGGACTCGGCGGTCGGTGGGGGGCCGACCATCGCGAGGAGCCGCGCAGGTTCCCCTCGACTCATACGGAACAGGTCCCCTTCGGACCCTCGCCAGAGGGTGACGCCCCGCGCCTCCGCGTCCGCCGCGAGGCGCTCCTCCGCAGGGGTGGCGTCCCGTGGGAGGAGCAAGACCTGTACGGGCTCCCCCGCCGCGAGGGCCGTGGAGATGGAAGCGGCGCCCACGAGGGCGCGTCGCGAGGTCATCCCGGTCAGCCGATCCACAGGCCGCGCGCCCGAGCCCGCTCCATCAGGGCCTCGTGGATCGCATCGGTCTGGTCCCGTCGGTCGAGCCGCGTGCCCACCAGGAACTCGTCAGCAAAGGCGTCCAGCTCGTCTTGATTGGTCCCGCTGGCCCCACCCTCATCACGGAAGAGGTCCCCGCTTGCGCACTCCGGGCGCTCCAGGTCTTCGGCGGGCCACTCGATGGCGGGCAGCGGCTCCCCGGGGAGAGGGGTGTCCGCGACGAGGGCTTCGGGATCGAGGCAGTCGCGCAAGTCGTTGGCCGACGCGTCGCGCAAGGTGAGGGGAGGCAGGTCGTGCAGCCCCTCCAGGAACGCCAGGATCGAGGTGTGCTCGAACTGGGTGCTACAGACCGCCCCGGGACGGGCCCAGGGTCCCACCACCAGCGAAGGCACCCGGAAGCCAAGCTGTCCGAAGCCCTGGTCCGCGCGGTCGTCGGGCACCTCGGGCGGCGGCACGTGATCGAAGAACCCGCCGTGCTCGTCGTAGGTGATGAGGAGCAGGGACCGATCCCACTGCGGGCTGTTTGCGAGGGCGTCGTAGATGGTCTGCACGAAGATCTGCCCGTTCACCGGGTGCTCGTCTGGGTGGTCAGAGCTCCGACCCCAGACCGGCTCCACCACACAGACCGGCGGCAGGAAGCCGAACTCGGCCTGCCGGAAGAACTCCTCGATGCCCTGGAAGTTCTCCTCCGCGACCGTGCGATCGGGGAGCAGGGCGAGCGCGGGCAGGTTGCTGTAGTAGCAAGCCCAGTCCACCCCGGTCTCGTTCAGCCGGGTGTAGATGCTCGGAAACGGCTCAGCGGCGTGGTCGTTGCCCTGCACGCCACCGTTCTGCGCCGCGTGGGAGTAGAAGCGGTTGGGCCAGGTGCTGGACATCACCGAGGCGAACCATCGGTCGCACAGGGTGTAGCGATCCGCGAGGTTGTAGTAGGCGGAGAGGGTGGAGCGATCGAAGTAGCGCATCGCGCGGTCGTGGCGAGATGCGTCCTCGCCGTCCGCAGCCTTGGAGACAAAGCCGTCGTTGGCGCCTTCGTTCCACTGCTCTCGGGAGCCATTCCACCCCACCCCAACGCCACCCTCGCAAGGGGTCTCAGAGGGGACCGGCGGCACGTCGAAGCCATCCGGGTGCGGGTTCGACATGCCGGGGCGCAAGCCATCGACGTCGTCGCGCCCCTCGTGGAGCGTCAGCGCGCCCATGTAGTGGTCGAAGGACCGGTTCTCCATCATCAAGATCACGACGGTGTCGATTCGCTCCCGAAGCAGGGCCCAGGTCGCCTCGGGGGGCGTCGACGTCGTTGCGTCGTCGTCGTCTTGGGAGGGAACCGCGCATCCAGGCACCAGGGGGGTGAGCGCCGCGGCACCGAGGCCCTGCAGGGCGCGCCGTCGGGAGACCGAACCCTCGTCGTCGGAGTCATGCATGAGGCAAGTCTCACACATCGGGGTGCGGGCCCGCGAGGGAAGCCATCTGGTCACCCAACTGTTCACTCAACGGAGTGCACACCAGGGACACAACTTCTCAACATCCTATTGGTGAGTTCACCGTGCCGGGGCGCGACGGACGACCCCCGACGGAGACCTTCCCCATGCTCGACTTCAACCTGCTCCGCGTCGCGATGCCCGCCGGAGCCTTGCTCGCCCTGCTCCTCGCCAACTCCGGCTGCAATGAGACGGCTCTCGAGGCCCTCAACGCGCCGCCCCAACGCGGAGACGAGAACCCCCTCGCGGACGACGACGACGATGACGACGGCGGCATCCACGGCGACGACGACGACGACAACACCAATGAACAGCCGGCGGACGACGACGACCTCGCCAACGACGATGACGCCGGCGACGACGACGACGGACTTCCCCCAAAGACCATCGACGACTGCCCCGAGGGCGCGGTGTTCGTGACCGACTTTTGGGGGCCGAGCGGCGAGGACGAGATCTACGTGCTCGGAAACGGCAACAACCCCACCGAGGCGACCGCGACGCTCGTGTCGCCGGTGGCGGGGCTCTTCGATCTGTACGACATCTCCGTGGCGGAGAGCGGGAACAGCCAGACCAACGAGTCTGGGTTCATCCGCATCCGCAACGCCGTGAACCCTGTCGGCGCGCCGGCCTTCGCCAACTGCGGCTACGAATGGATCCAGACGGATCCCGACAACGAGGGCGCGCCTCCCGAGCTGTTCTACATGGGGTCCTTCGACCTGGTGGAGGGCGAGAACGAGGTCACGCTCTACAACTACTGCGGGCTCTATCGGCAGGGACTGTGCTCCGAGTTCCACATCGGCGACCCCGACACGGGCGGCGGCTGCAACACGGGCAACTACAACTCCATCCACCTCGCCGGCGAGGGCATCTGCCTCATCCCGAGGTAGGACGCACCAGCCGCGCGTCCAGCGCAGCCACCAGCGCAGGGTCCAGCCCGCCGAGGAATTCGGTGGCCTCCTGGAGGAACGCGGCCATCGCTTCCGCTCGCGTACGGCCCGCCTGGTCGTAGAGGCGGGCCATGGCCCCGAGCTCCCCCGGGTCGACGTGCCCCAAAGCGGCGTCGCTCGCCATCCGGTCCTCGGTCACGCCGTGGTCTTCGGTGATGGTGGTGGACTCGACCCCTAGGACCGCCAAGAGCATCGCCACGGTGAGTCCGGTGCGGTCCTTTCCTTGAGCGCAGTGCAGGACCACCCCTCCTGGAGCAGCAACGGCGACCGCCCGCAGGACCTGCACCACCCGCTCGGGCCAACGCGCGAGGAATCGGGCGAAGTAGAGGGCCGTGGCGAACGTGCCGGTGCGGATCCAGTCAGCGAACTCCGGGTCGTCGTCCAGGTGCTCTTCAATGGGAAGAAGCACTCGAGCGACCGTGACTGGGAACGGCCCATCGGTCGAGAGCGGCGGCGCGATGGACGACTCCCGCAGGTTGCGCAGGTCGATGACGGTGCGCACGCCCGCCGCATGCATGGCCACGAGCCCGGGTTCGCCGAGGTTGTCCAGATGGCTGCTGCGAATCAACGCCCCGGGGGCGATGACCCCGCGGGCCGTCCGCACGCCGCCAAGGTCGCGGGCGTTCCATACGCCCGGCCAGTCGAGCCAGTCCGGGGAGTAGGTCACAGGCCTCCTGCACGAGCGGGTCCTGAGGGGACCGAGGTCAAGGAAGCAAGGGAGGAGAGGAGCGAGGCGTGCTCCAGCACGTCGCAGTGACCGACGACCGCA
>JAGSHC010000071.1 GCA_023954745.1 Deltaproteobacteria bacterium
AGGGGCTCTGGCCACCGGTGAGCTCGGCGCGGCGCGCGCTGTCGCGGCGAAGGGCCTCGGGGGTATCGGAGACGTAGCGTGCGTTGCCAGCCTTGAGACGGGCCATGGCATCGGCGGCGGAGAGGTTCTGGGGTCGCGACATGGGAGTCCTCATTGGTTGGGAGCAGGGACGATAGTCAGCCTCTGCACGACCGGCGACTCCCCAAGAGAACTCAGTCAGATTCCAGCGCCACCATGGCGGCACGGACGACCTCGGGGACGGGGGCGCGTCGCTCGTTGCGGTAGTCGAAGCTCACGATGGAGCCCGTGCCCATCGCTGCGATGGTCTGTTGGGCCTCGCTCCAGAGCACGTGCTCCATCGTGTACCGATCCTCCTCGAGGGACTCCAAGGGAACCCTCACCGCGGCGATCACGGTGTCGGGGAACGTCAGGGGCCGGCGAAAGCGACACGACGTCTCCGCGAGGATGGGTCCGACCCCGGTGGACTCCATGGGCGCCAGGGTGCCCACGGCGGAGAAGTAGTTGATGCGCGCCGTCTCGAAATACCGGAAGAAGACGGTGTTGTTCACGTGCTGGAACGCGTCCATGTCCCCCCAGGCGATGGGGATGCGCACGCAGATGGGGTAGGCGCTGAGGGCCTCGGGGGTGTCTGTCGGCATGGGTGCCACGGTAGGGCATCCTCTTCCGATGACCATCGCTCCCGGGACCGCCGCCTCTCACCGAACCATCGCGCTGCTGCGCGGCATCAACGTCGGGGGAAAGAACAAGCTCCCGATGGCGGAGCTCCGGGCGGTCTGTGAGGAGCTTGGCTTCCGGGACGTGAAGACCTACATCGCGAGCGGCAACTTGTTCTTCACGAGTGACATGTCGCCAGCGGAGGACGGGATTCGCTTGAAGACCGCCATCGCTGAGCGGTGGGGGTACGACGTGCCGGTGGTGACGCGCCTGCGAGAGGACGTTCTCGCCGTGCGTGATGGAAACCCCTTCGGAGTGCCAGCCGAGGACCGCTGGCTCCACGTGCTGTTCCTGAACCGCGACCCGCAGCTCGGCCCGCAGGGTCTGATGGACCCTGCGGGCGTCGCTGCGGTGAGGGGGCTCGACCCGGAGAGGGAGCCTGGGGACCGATTTGCTGTGGTCGGTCGTCACATCTATGCGCTCTATGCCAATGGCAGTGGTCGGAGTCGGCTGACGGGCTCTTGGCTCGAGCGCCAGCTGAAGGTGACGGCCACGGCGCGGAACTGGCGCACGGTGCAGAAGCTCATCGCGCTGAGCGAGTAGCCCCTGGCGGGGTCCTACTCCTCGTCCTCGTCCTCGTCCTCATCCTCGTCCTCGTCCTCGTCCTCGTCCTCGTCCTCGTCCTCGTCGCCTTCCTCGTCCTCGCCCTCGTCTTCGTCCTCGTCGCCTTCCTCGCCCTCGTCTTCGCCCTCGTCTTCGTCCTCGTCGCCTTCCTCGTCGTCGTTGACGGCGGAGTCATCGTCGTCTCCGGCGCTCCCTCCACCGATGTTCACGCTGCCGACGAGCAACTCGCACCCCGGCAGGACGCCCAGTCCGAGGACCAGGACGAAGGTGAGCAAGAGGCGCGAAAGGTCGAACTGGGGGAATACGGGTCGCAAAGTCATGTCGGTCTCCTTGGTTGTTGGATGCACTCCTTGGTGCACTTCAACGCTAGGACCGCTGAGTCGGGTGTACTCATGATTGCTTGTCAATTGGCTATCAATGCGTATTCAGTCTGAGTACACGGTCGTCCCAAACGTCTGACTTTGATGAATAAAGTGTGGCGGAGTGGAGGTGTCGGATGTACTCATTGGGCATGGCGGGAACCGGGAGAAGGAATGCGCGCGGGGTGAAGGTGCACACCTACCTCGACTACCGACGCTTCCTCGCGGACTGGTTCCAGGCCGCAAAAGCGGGCAACTCCCGCTTCTCCCATCGGATGTTCGCGCGTCTGGCGGGGGTGAAGAGCCCGTCCTTGCTCAAGCAGGTGATGACTGGCGAGCGGAACTTGACGGCGACGACCACCGACGGGTTCGTGCGCGCGATGGCGCTGCCGGCCCGGGAGGCGGCGTTCTTCGCCGATCTCGTCGCCTTCAACCAGGCCGAGACCCAGGCGGAGCAGAACAAGGCGTGGGCGCGGATCTCTGCCAGCCGGCGGTTTCGGGAGGCGCGGACCCTCGAGGGGCAGTCTTTCGACTACATCTCTCACTGGCACTACCCCGCGATCCGCGAGCTCGCCCACCGCGACGACTTCGATTCCGACCCCCGCTGGCTGGCCCGTACGCTTCGCCCCCGCATCACCGAGGCCCAGGCCAGCAAGGCGATGAAGCTTCTCCTGTCACTGGGGCTGCTCGCGCCGGACGAGCACGGCGTGCCACGCCCCGCCGATGGGTCCGTGGTCACGCCCCACGAAGTGGCCGGGCTCGCGGCCCGCAACTACCACCGCGGGATGCTCGAACTGGCGCGAGACTCGATCGAAGGCGCAGCCCCGGATGAGCGCCACCTCGCAGCAGTCACAGTGGCCATCCCCCAGTCACTGGTCCCAAGGTTGAAGGACGAACTCAACCGCATGCAGGAGCGGCTGCTCGACATGTGTGACGGCAGCGAGGAGTCTGCCGAGCGCGTCTACCAGATTCATCTCGCCCTCTTTCCCTTGTCCGAACCGCCCGCCTCAGGAGACTCGTGATGGCACTGCAACGCTCCCTAGCTCCGCTCTTGTTCTCCCTCTCCTTGCTCCTCTTCGCCGGCTGCGCAGCTCCCGAGGGAAGCGGCACCGCCGTCGGCAATCCCGGCGTCGTTGCGTTCGCCCTCGGCGCGCCGTCGGACCTCACGGTGGCGGAGGGACTGACGGGCTTCGCCGAGGGGACCCTGGCCGCGTGCGACGGTGGCGCTCCGGGCACGGTGGAGGGCCCCGAGGAGGCCCTGGGCTTCACGGACGTCGCCTTCGAGCTCCCGGAGGGCACGTGGTGTTCGCTCACGCTGAACGAGCTCGCGACGGAGTTCGAGGGGGCACGGGTCGATGACGAGGAAGACTCGTTCTACAGCGTCTCGCTGGAGCTCGGTTCGCTGACGCTGAATGCTCCCTCCATTGCGGGCTTCACCGTCGGCGCAGACCAGGTGCTCGTCCTCGAACTCGGAGCCCCGAACTGGCTCAGCGCGGGCGATCTGGGCCTCGACGTCGGAGGAGAGGTGGAGATCGCCGCGGTGGACCCGGAGGCTGCCGTCCTGGCCACCACCGCGGCGGCGGCGTCTCAGCTCTTCGACGACACCGACGAGGACGGAGAGGTGTCCGACTCCGAGCGGTCGTCCGGCGCCCCCGCAGCGACCTCGAACCCCACCCCCGAGGCGGGCGACGACGGAACGCCTCCGGCGTGCTCATCCGGGGGCGGAGGCAGTCCTTCTCTCTTCCTGCTCTTCGGGGCGATGGCGGGGCTGCTCCGTCGTCGGGCTACTCCGTCGGCGGCCCGCCTCGGGCGCGCCAGCTCTCAATGAATTCCGCGGTCTCCGCGGTCTTCTCGGGGCTCTGGCAGAAGTAGTACACGCGCATGGACACCCCTGCTGGCACCGGGATCTGCCGGGGGCCTTCGCAGACCGTGCCGGCTGGCGACTCGATGAGTACGTCGGCCTCACCCACCGGCAGGTTCCGAAACACAATCTCGCCCGCGAAGGGGTCGGGGCTCGGCAAGCGGTCGCCCGCGATGGGGAGGTCGTCCGCGCCGTAGTGGAATCCAGTGGCCCCCTCGAGCTGCACCAGGCCACGCACACCTGCGGAGGAGCCGTAGGGCTGGAAGTTCAAGACCACGCGGCCGAGCGCGGGGTCCTGCGGTGTTCCGTACTCCTCGGTGTCGATTCGACGCTCCGCCGCCGCCTCGAACACCTCCACCTTGAAGTCCCCGCCGAAGTAGGGACGGCTGGACTCCGTGGCGATCTGCAGTGACGGGACGTACTCCTCCTTCGTCACGAGCACGGCGGGAGTTGCCTCGTTGGTCAGCCGGAGCTCGAATCGGCCGTCGGGGCCAGTGAGCACGGGCTGACCCCTGCCGCCGTACTCCTGGACGCGCGCGCCAGCCAGGGGCGCCAGGCCGTCCCCGTAGACCGCCTTGCCCCTCAGGACGGCGCCGAGGGTGTACTGCGGAGCGTCGGCGGGCGGAGGCTGAGCTGCTCCGGGAGGGGCCGGGAGGGCTTGCTCCTTCTCTGCCGCTGCGTTGCCGGGGCTGGGCACTGAGGCCGCGGGGTCTGAGGTCTTCGGCGGGGAAGAGCAGCCCACCAGCGTCGCGACCAGGGCGAGGGAGAGGAGGCGTGGGGATGCGCGGCGGTGCACGAGGGGAGCGTACGCGAGTAGGCTCCGTCCGTGAGTCGGACCCGCCTCCTTCTGCTCGCTCTTCCGGCCCTCTTGCTCAGCGCATGCTCGGGTGAGTCGGCAAGGACCCCCTCCCCGGAGCCCGTCGTGACCGCAGAACCCGAAGCCATGCTTCCGACCCCGTTCACGGCGCCGCAGATCCAGGCGGCCATGAAGCCAGGGTTGGAGATTCGGTTCGAGATCCTCGCGGGCGAGCGCCCCAAGGTGATCTCGGTGTGGAGCGTGCTCGGGAACGAAGACGCGGGCCTGCGCTTCGAGCAGAGCACGGTGGCCGCGGACGGCTCGACGGTCCTCGAGGGGCCGAAGACGGGTCCGGCGACGCCGTGGGAGGAGCTCCGCCGGCACGCCGAGTTTCCGAGCGGCAACACCGAACGGCGCGAGGCGCCCGTGAGCATCCCCACCTTGGGCACGTTCGATGGCTGGCTCTACACCAGGACGGAGAGCGACGGAGATCAGACCACCGTGTCGACCTTCCACTTCGCGAAGGACTTGCCGGGTCCTCCCGTCGTCATGACCACGGACATCGACGGAGTCCGTCAGATGCAGATGACGATGGTGCGCCGAAGCGGCCTTGGAGATGCGAACTAGTGATTCCCCAGACGACGGGTGAGCCAGGTCGCAGGACCCTCTACGTGTCGGACCTCGACGGCACTCTCCTAGGCCCCGAGGCGCTCATCTCCGACTTCAGTCGACGCCACCTTCAGGGGATGCTCGACGATGGGCTTCTCTTCACCGTGGCCAGCGCCCGGAGCGTAATCAGCATGCGGGGCACCCTCGGAGGCCTCCGGCTCTCCCTCCCGGTGGTGGGCTTCAATGGCGGGTTCGTGAGCGAGCTCGCGACGGGCCTTCACCTCGAAGTCGCCTCGCTCGACGGGGTGGCCAGGGGGTCGTGGGAGCTGGCTCGTGCCCACGGTCTGACCCCCATCGTGAGTACGAGCGACGGCGTGAGCGAGGACCGGGTCTGGATGGCTCACGACCGCAACGAGGGCCTACAGATGTACCTCGATGACCGCCTTGCCGCCGAGGACCCTCGGATCCGGTTGGTGGACGAGCCGGGGGCTCACATCGACGAGCGGGTGACGTGCCTCACGATGATCGACCAGCGTGAGCGACTCGAGCCGTTCGAGCGTGAGCTCGTTCAGCGGTTCGGCGAGAGCATCCAGCCCCACCTCTTCGATGATCTCTACACCCTTGGCTGGTCGTGGCTCACGGTGCACGCGGGCACGGCGACGAAGGCCCGGGCGGTGCGCTCTGTGATGTCTCGCGCGGGTCTGGGGGACTGCCGCCTCGTGGCGTTCGGCGACCAGGGAAACGACCTGCCGCTCCTCCGGGACGCAGACTGGGCCGTGGCGACCGAGAACGCGGCTCCGGAAGTGAAAGAGGTGGCGGACGAGGTCATCGGCCACCACGGCGACGACGCGGTGGTGAAATGGTTGATGGAGCGCCACGGACGGTAGTCTGGCGGCA
Organism: Deltaproteobacteria bacterium; assembly: GCA_023954745.1. GTDB lineage: Bacteria > Myxococcota_A > UBA796 > UBA9615 > UBA9615 > JAGSHC01. Next base: position 5,822 of record JAGSHC010000071.1, read on the forward strand.
TGCCCTCACGCCCCTATCGCCTGTCGTGTCACTGCGGGAACATCCGGCTCGAAGTCGACGCGGATCTCGAGGACCTATTGGAGTGCAACTGCTCCATGTGCCGCCGCTTCGGCGCGATTCACTGGTACGTCGAGGCGTCCGCCATCACGTTGCTCGACGAGAAGCGAGCCCTCTCCTCGTATGTGTGGAGGGCAGTGCACGAGGCGCATCAGTTCTGCGGGACGTGCGGGACATCTCTCATGCGCACGGGCTACCCGAACGGGGTCGTGGCGCTGAACGCCTGCGCCATCGAGGAGATCGACCCGTTCACGTTGGGCGCAAAGCGCTTTGATGGCCGATCGAAGATGGAGCCGGGCGTGTTGCCCTGAGGGGGAGCGCTGGTGAGCGGGAACACGTCGCCGGTGTCGACCGGAAGAAGGCTTGGTTGCGCGAGCGACTTGTCGAGGGGCAGTACACGGTCGTGTCTCGCCGACGCGGAGCGCCCGCGGGAAGCGGGGCGTCGTGGTCGCGACGGAGAAGAAGAAGCGGCCGTGCTTGTCGGACCCACGGTGGTTGAAGCGGCAGGGCCTCGTGGAGGCGGAGCGTGTCGGGCAGTGGGTGCTGTGGGCGCTGCCGGTGGGGCACGAGGCGATGCCGTCAGGGGATGCGCGGCCACGGTTCGCTCCGTCCATGCACGAGGCGGGGGAGGGCACCGATGGCCGCTTCACCATCCGGTGGGACGACCAGCGCCCCTTCAACCTGCACTGGGCCGAGGAGGTCGCCGAGTCGCTGCGGCGGCGGGGGCGTGAAGTCGAGATCCACCACATCGCAAGCGCGCAGGGGGCTCAGACCTCGCGATCTCCCCTGGGCACCTACTCGCTCGAGCGGGACGGCGAACTCGTGTGCCACCACCTCACGACCGACGGCGCTACCGAGCGGATGCTGCACGCTCTCGACGGGTGATCCTCCAGGACGACCACGGCGCTACACTGCGAGGGTGTTTCAACCAGGGGGACCCCGGCAATCGTGAGTGAGATGGGCAAGAGGAGGCCTCTGAGCAGAGGCCGGTTGATTGCGTTCGGACTCATCGCGACTCTGCTCGTTCTCCTGGGGCTGAACTTCGGAGTCGAAGCTCTCGAGAAGTTGGGGTTGATAGAGACCCATCGGGTCGACGACTACGTCCAGTTTCTCGATGAGCCGCTCTTCCGTGTGGAAGGTGACGACTACGTCACGACCGACTACGCCGAGGGCTTCCTCGTTCCCCAGAGGTTTGCGCGGAAGAAGGGCGACATCTATCGCGTCTTCGTGCTCGGGGCCTCCTTTGCCATGGGAACCCCGTACACGGTGCAGAGTCACGGAGAAGAGCGGCCCGGCGGAATAGCCACCTGGCTCCGCGAAGACTTCGATAGGCGCCTTGGAGCTGGGAACTACGAAGTGATCAACGCTGCCGCGGGAGCTCAGACCTCCCACCGGGTGCGTCGGATTGCCGAAGAAGTGCTCCAGTTCGAGCCCGACCTGCTCTTTGTCGCCACGTGCAACAACGAGGGGCCACCAAAGCCCAGCTATGTGCGCGAGCAGCTTCATCAGTTGGGCGCCTACCGACTGCTCACGAGGTTGGTGGCTCCCCCTACCGAGGCAGAGGCCCGACCGACCTTTACGCCGCAGATGCTCGCCCCGGAGCGGGTGCGACAGGAGTTCGAGCAGAACGTCGCGGCGATTCTCGACGCGGCGGGGCAGCAGGGGGTTCCTGTCGCCCTCGGGACCCTTCCCCTGAATCTTCGCTACGGGGGCACAGGTGCTCCCCTACCGCCTGGCGATGAGGCGGGGGCTCATCCAGAAGAACCTTGTGTCCGCGAGGGTCGTCAACGGTTCGAAGCGGGCGACTTCGAAGGGGCGCTGTCGGCCTTGGGTGCTTGTGACGGTGACGTCCCCGATGCAGCGAGGTGGACCGGACTCTCCCTGGCCGCGTTGGGACGGGTCGAAGAGGCGCGGACTGCGCTTCAGCTCTCCATTGAGCTGCTCCCGCGAAATCGCTGCAGGCCCTCGCTCAACGGCGTGACTCGCTCGCTGGCCTCCGAACGAGACTGGGTCCACCTCATCGACCTCGAGGCCGCGGCTGAGGCTTCGAGTCCCCAGGGGCTCCCGGGGCCGGAGCTCTTCGTCGACTACTGCCACCTGAACTGGCGGGGGTACCACCAGATGGCAGCTGTTCTTCTCGAGCGCCTCGAAGAAGTGGAGTTGGTCATAGCTACTGCCTCTCCTGCCCTCGACCCGGAGGTCGCAGCGAGGCGACTGCGAATCCCCGATGACCTGTAGAGCCAGCCTGCTCGGGCTGCTGCTCGTCGTGGGGGTACTCGCCCCGACGACGGGCTGGGCCCAAGACTCGACTCTCTGCGTCTCTGCTGACACTCCCGCAACCGCAGGGCGCTGTTCTCAGTGCGACGGCCCCCACTACGCCTCGTTTGCGGCTGCCACAGCTGCTGCCTCGGCTCTGCCCGACGTCGGAGACTCGAGACCTGAGGTCTCCATCTGTCTGGATACGCCTGGCTCGCAACACACGGAGACCGTCCGTCTCGACAACACGGGGGGTGTGTTTGGTCGGCCGCTCTCGCTCGACTTTGGGGAGATTCAGATCTGCCCTGGGACCCTGGCGCCGGGTGAGCCCGTTGTGATGCTGACCACGTCGGCGAGGGAGAGCAACGGCCTGACTGATTCGATCCGGGATCTGACGATCGACGTGCGGCCTTCTTCTTCGTGCCCGAACTCCGAGGCTGCGGGGCTCGTCATCAACGGGGAAGGCGGCGCAGCAGTCGGCGGAGTCGTCATCGCCGGGACCAGGGACTTCGGGCTGGCAACGGGGGAGGGGGGGGCCGCAGACGACCTGTTCGTGGAGGATTCCTCGTTCCTGAATGTTCGGGGAGCGGCGCTTCTCGCGCGCGGCTTCGCCAATGTCGTGCGCAGCGAGTTCACCGGAGGCGCGGTCGGCGAGTCCAGCGTCGCCAGGGGGGCGGTCGTGGCGGAGGGCGGTGGCGAGATCGTCCTCCGCTCCAGCGTTGTGCACGGGAACACCGCGGCGGGTGGAGCGGCCGAAGCCGTGATCGTGGGGCCAGTCCTCTTCGCGAATTCTGTCGTCGCCGCCAATGTGGGCGTTGACCTGCCTATTGCGCGCATCGGCTATGGAGGTCGGGGGTTCTACGAGACGCCAGAAGGCCTGGCCGGCTTCTTTGTATTCAAGGACTCCGTCTTTGCGCGGAATCGGGTCGTTGGCTCTGCCCCAGGCGCTCCCCCGGAAGTTGCGCCCGCTGGGCTCCCGAACCAGGCGGACGGGGACGCATGTGCGGGAGTCAGCATCTCCAATCCGTTCCACCTCAGGGGTCATCCGGGCGACGGATTGGGGTTGGGTGACTCGCCCCTCATCCAGGTGGTCACAGAAGAAGGTCCCAACTCGTTCGGAGAGTTTGTCGCGGGAACCAGCTGGTTCGTCGAGAACGCAACTGCGGGGGACGCTCTCATCGAGATCGACGGTGGAGGAGAGGCCTTTGCGACCCGGCTTCTCCACAGCACGTTCGCTGGGAACGAGGTTTCGACGCTCGTGGCTCTGACCGAGGTGAGGACCGATGGGGAGTTCGTTGCTCTCCGTAACCTCGTTGAACACGTCGGGGGAACCGTCTTCGAGGTCGCCGGCACGCCGGCATCCATCATGGTCTCCACCAACCTCTATGCCTCGGCACCGACTCACGATCTCTCACCGGCGGAGGCGCTCATCGATGCACCGAACTTCGTGGAGCCTGAGTTCCGTTGGCTCACCGCCGACGACGTGCGCCTGTTCTCGTCCTGCGGAAGGTTCTCGTCCGCCTGCGCCTCGGCTGCGTCGTCGGAGTGTGAGAGTTGGAGAGGCGGAGAGCTCGTCTGCGCTGCCGACGCGGCCGCCGGCTACGTCCCAGATCTGGATTGGCTCGGTGGACTGCCCGACCAGTGGCCCTGGGAGAGCGACTTCTTCGTGTCGGGGACTGGAGCTGGCTGGACCCAACCCGGAGCCACCGGGTGGCGCTGTGACCCGGTGAGGCCGACCGCCGACGGAACCCCTGGGCCCAATGGGACCGACTGGGGGGACGGGGACGGCTTCCCCGATGCACTCGACTGCGACAACGAAGATGTGTCGGTCCAGCCCAGCGTTCCAGCGCCCAACGGTTACGGCTCACCGGAGTGCCTCGAGGCCAGCGGTGATTGCTACACCTGCCCTGAGGGGTCGACTCTCGTCGAAAGCGACGACGACGACACCGGTACGTCAGGGTCGTCTGGAGACTCCTGCGAGGACGACCCGGAGAACTGCGTCCCTACCGGGTGCCTGGGCTGTGGGGTTCCGCTGGTGGGGACGGTCGCGTGGGCGCCACTCCTGCTCTTGCCGCTTGGCTTCAGGCGCCGCCCCTAGCCCCCCTCACTGCTCGTCGAGGCCGTTGATGCGGTCTTCCTTCTTCTTCTGGTCGTCGCGGCCTGCGTTGCTTGCCTTGTCGCGCAGGGAGCGGGGCTTGTTCTCGTTCTCGACGCCGGAGTCTGGCGGCCCGGTGAACTCCTCGAAGAGGGTCGTCGAGGCGAAGTAGACGAGGGCGATGAACACGGCGAACGAGACGAGCTTCTTCATGGCACTCCCAGGTTGGGTTCAGTCTCCCACATCCAGCCACCTCCGGTCGCCGACCGCCGAGCGCTAAGGTCAGCGTCGTGGACGACCATCCCGAGCCCCTCGACCTGCACGCGCCCCTGGTTCTCGGCACCCAGACCCTCGCGGGTCTGTGGCGGGCGGTGCTGCCGGAGGAAGCCCAGTGGATGAAGCTGCCCACGGAGCGCTTCGCCGACTGCTCCTCCTGCGCCCCCGCCCAGCGCGGCGACTACGACCCGGGATGCCGGTGCTGCGCGCACCTTCCCCACGTGCCCAATGTCTCCCTCGGCCTCGCCCTGGAGCGCCCCGAGACGGCAGCCCAGGTTCGCCGGGTCCTGGCCCAAGGCGTCGCGTTGCCCTCGGGGCTCTGGGCGGGGCCGGCGCACTTCAAGCGGGAGGTCACTCTCCAAGCCGAGGAGGCCTACGGGACGGACGCCTCCATGGCGTGTCCCTTCTTCGACGCACCCACCGCGGCCTGCGGGATCTACGCCTATCGAAACTCCGTCTGCTCCTCCTTCTTCTGTGAGCACGACCATGGCGCGGCGGGCGAAGATCTCTGGTCGCGCGTCCAGGCGGTACTCGGCTCTGCAGAGACCGCTCTCCAGCAGTGGGCCATGGGACAGGCGGGTCTCTCGTGGGCCGTCCAGAGCGCGCGCATGGCGGAGCTCACGCCACGGCTCACGGAGATCTCGGCGGGCACCGGCTGGACCGAGGAGGCCCTGCGCCACATCTGGGGCGAGTGGCGCGGTCGAGAGGAGCTGTTCTACGCGCGGTGTCTCGCCGCGGTCCGTGAGCACGAGGACTCTCTCGCCGAGACACTGGGGCAGTGGGCCGTCACCGACGCGGTCGAGTTCGAGCTCGCCGCCCGTGATCTCCTGGCCCCGGAGCACCGCCACGAAGCTCCCCCCGTGGCCACGGGGACCACTGAGCGCGTCCCCCTGGCCGAGCTCTGGTACTCCCTCCAGCTCGAGCTGCGGAACCTGTGGTCGCTGCCCCTGGGAGAGACCCTCCGTTGGGCCCCGGGGGTGTCGGTGACGTCCGCCGAGCCGACGCTCCCGGTCCTCGGACAAACGCTCCATCGCGTCGAGGGCGGGGCGCGGCCCTACGGACTCACGGAGGAAGAGCTCACGCTCTTCGGCCTGTTTCGGGAGGGGCGCGCTTTGGACGCCAGGGTGCTCGACAGCGAAGCCGCCGATGCGGTCTCAGACCCGCGGGGTTTCCTGTCGGAGTGCGTGCGGCGTGAGCTGCTCGTGAGCGAGTGACGCGCCAGGATCAGTCGCCGTAGATCAGCCGGTAGGTCTGCAGGGTCCCCAAGACACGCCTCACGTAGCGCCGGGTCTCCCCGAAGCTGATCTCCTCGGCCCAACGGTCGACGTCGAGAGGCGAGGGCTGGTCGGCCAACCACCGTCGCACGGCGGCCTCTCCGCCGTTGTAGCCAGCGATGATGAGCGGCTCGAGTGGGGCGACCCCCGTACTGGAGAGGCTCGCCCGCAGGCTGCCGAGCTCCTCCACCCCCAGTCGGGTGTTGACCACGGGGTCGAAGAGCTGGTCGGGGGGGACGTCCACGAGCTTGGGCATCAACTGCATCAGGCCCCGAGCTCCTGCGGACGAGACGATGCGTGAGTCGTAGCCGCTCTCCGCGCGCATGATCGCAAAGGGCAGCATCGCCGGGAGTCCGACCTTCATGGCCGACGCCTCCACCGCGGCGCCCCCCGGCTTCGGGAAGCACAGTCGCAGAGCCACCGGGTCGCCGCCCTCGACGCTGCCGCACCATCGCAGCGCCAGTCGTCGCGCCTGATGCCAGGCCCCGGCGTCGGCGAGGGCCTGAGCCAGCGCGAGAGCCTTCGACTTGTCCTTCCCGACGCTCGCGCGCAGGGGCGCCAACTCGGCAGCCGCCCAGTCCTCGAGCCCCGCGTTGGCCAGCATCAGTCCATGGCCCAGGGCGCGCGTCTGGTCCGCCGTGAGGAAGGACTCCAGCGTGGCGGGGTCAGGCATCGGGGGAGACGGAGGCGCCGTCCACACTCGTCCGAGGGTGCGTGAGGCCCACCACGCGTAGATCGTGTCGGGGTGCTTCTCGACGACCGCGTCCAGCCCCTTGGCCTCGGCGCTGGCTCCCACCCGCTGGCCGTCGATGCGGGCGGCCCAGTACGCACCGCCAGCCGCGAGGGAGCTGGACTTCGCCGCCAGCTCCTTCATGGTGGCGCTCGCTTCGTCGTCCCGCCCGAGCCTCATCAGCGTCCAGCCCCGATACCAGAGAGCCTCGTCGTCATGGCGGCTGGTCGGGAAGCGCTCACGGTGCTCTTCGAAGAGCGTGAGCGCCTGCTCCCGGTCCCCCCCGTCCCAGGCCAGATAGCCGAGCTTGAAGCTCGCCTCTTTCGCCTCCGACGAGGTCGGGTGAGCCGTGAGTAGCGCCGAGTACAGCGTCGCCGCGGCGGCGTACTTCCCCAACCGAGACGTGGCGAGGGCCCGCTGGAAGAGGTCCGCGGGAGTCGGCCTCTCCAGGGCCCCGAACAACTCTGCGCAGCGGGTGTACTGGCGAGCCTTCATGGCCGCCACCGCTCGCTCACGCACCGATTCGTCCGTGGCCTCCTGAGGGAGGAGGTCGAGCATCGTGAGGGCCTCGGCGTGCTGCTGAAGCACGCCCAGAGTGGCGACCCTTCGCCGAATGAGGGTGCGGCCCGCGTCCGACTCGGAGCTCGGAACCGCGACCCCATGGCTCGCCAGCGCGGTCGCTGCTTCCGCCGCCCAGGGCGAGTTCGGGTTCTCGGCCCAGGTCGTCTGCCAGATGGCGACGGCGGCCTTCGGCTCAGCCACCTGCACCGCGATGCTCGCCAGCCACCACCGAACCTCCCCCGGGTCGGCATCGCAGGGCGTGGGCCGGTAGCCGGGCTTCTCGCGGTCCCCCTTTAGCGCGCGCAGGAGCGCCACTCTCGCGGCGTCATGGGAGCCGAGACCGATCAGCGCCCGCCCAGCCAGCAGATCGCGGCGGCGAGAGGCTGGTCCATCTGGGATGGTCGCGGCTCCTTCGAGGGCATCGAGAGAAGCCTGGAACCTCGCCTCTCCGAGGGCCTCCTCCCCCGTGACCAGTGCGGCATAGGGCGCAGGAAGGCCCGGTCCATCGCACGGCGCGGCGAGGGCAGACACAGGGGTGAACAGAAGCAACAAGAACGGCAACAGCAGGCAACGCACGAAGGGATCGTAAGGCCCCAGGGGCCCGCCGACGAGGGGGGGCAGCCCAAACTCTTTCCCGGAGCGGCTCGCGGCGGTTCATTCTGGTGAAGTCATGGCCCGGGGGCCACAGGGGGACCGATGAGCTTGAGACCAAGGATTGCCGCGCTCGGAACCCTCGCACTGCTTCTCGTCGTGGGGTGCAGTGAGAACACCCTCCTCGGAGACCCGTCGGGGGCTCCGCCTACGCGGGTGAACGCGACAATCGAGGTCACGCTCCCCACGGGGGACGATGCGTCCGTCATCGACTTCGGTGACGTCACTCTGGGGGAGTCCGCAGTAGCTGAGGTGCTCATTCGCAGCGTCGGAACGGACACCCTGCAGCTCCAGGACGTGAGCGTGGAGGCTCCGGGGGTCGAGCTGGTCTCCCTGGACCCGGAGGCCTTCTTGCTCGCACCTGGCGAGCAAGCCACCGCTCTGCTGCGCTACACGCCCACCTCCGATGGGCTGCTCAATGGGCTCTTGCGGGTCGGGTCCAACGACCGGCAGCGTCCGCTCGTGAGCGTCGACCTCCGGGGAGATGGACTTGGTCCCGCACTCACCGTCTTTCCACCGGGGTTCGACTTCGGCGACCTGGAGATCGGGTGCAGCTCCAACCTCACGGTAGAGCTACGCAACGAGGGCCGAGCTCCGCTCACCATCGATGCGGTGGACCTCGAGCAGCTGGGTGGAGGGGGCGAGGTCACGCTGACCACAGCTCTGACTCTTCCCATCGAGCTCGATCCCGGAACCGCTGCGCTGGTCGAGATTGACTACGCGCCTACCGACGCGATCGCCGACAGCTCGACCCTCACGGTGCAGTCCAACGATCCCGCTGTGCCGGAGGGGGCGACGGCGGTCCAGTTCGGAGTGGGGCACCTCGGTGAGACCAACGAAGACCTCTTCGAGCAGGGCGGCCTGGGGCTCACCGACATCCTCTTCGTGGTCGACAACTCCTGCTCCATGGGTGATGAGCAGACGACCTTCGCGGTGAACTTCCCAGCGTTTGTCCCCATCCTCGAGGCCTCGGGGACCGACTTCAAGCTGGCGGCCACGACCACGGACGCCGGCGACAACGGCGCGTTCGTGGGGGCCACCCCCATCATCACGCCCTCCACCCCAGACCCCGCCGGCACCTTTGGCGCCAACGTCACCCTGGGGACCTCCGGTGCTGGCTACGAGCAAGCGATGCTCGGAGGCTGGCTGGCCCTGAACCCCGCCTATGCCGCCAACCCGGGCTTCCTGAGAGACATCGCGGGCCTCCGCATCATCTTCGTCTCCGATGCCGTGGACTTCAGCACCGACGCCGGCATGCCGTTCCAGAGCCCCGGGGACTACGCCGCCGCCTTCCAGAGCCTGAAGCAGGACCCGAGCAAGGTCATCCTCTCCGACATCTCCGGGGGCCTCTCCGGGTGCTCCGGCCCGGGGGGCAGCGCGCAGGCGTCCACCAACCTCACCACCGCTACGCAGCTCACCGGGGGCATCTCGGCGTCCATCTGCGACGCCAACTGGGTGGCTTCGCTCTCCGCCCTGGCCTGGCTGTCCACCTCCATCAACGACACGTTCCTGCTCACAGAGCCTGCACTCGAGAACACCATCGAAGTGAACATGAACGGAGCGGCCGTCTTCTCGGGATGGTTCTTCGACCCCGCCCTCAACGCCGTCGTCTTCGACGGGGCATACATCCCCGACGAGGGCGACGAACTGATCATCAGCTACGGCCTCGCCGGCGGCTGTGAGGGTTGATGGAACTCCCGCTCACGCGCTGAATCACGCGCCCGCCTCGGTGCCATTGGTACTCTCTACTCATGCTCGGCGGCTCCGAGATCCTCATCCTCCTGCTCGCGGTGGCGGTCCTGTTCGTGCTGCCCAGGGTGCAGCGCACCCTCGAGCAGGGAGTGGACGAGAAGGCTCTTGGCGACGAGGCCTTCGCCGCCATCTCCAAGCGCCAGCGAGTGCTTCGGCTCGACGAGGGAGAGCCCCCCGCCATCCTCACCCGCTTCGCGAAGGTCCGGCAGCTGCGGGTGCGCAACTACTCGGTCCACGTCTCCGACGAACGAGGCGTGAACGCCCTCGCGTTGCCGGGAGGCATCGTGCTCCTCACGGCCGACCTCCTGGCTCTCCGCAGGGGCGGGGAGATGACAAAGGACGAGCTCGCAGCAGTCCTGGCGCACGAGATGGGGCACATCGAGCTCGGCCACAGCCGTCGGCAGCATGTCCGGTCGACAATGAGCGCGTGGGCGACGCGGCTGGGGCCAACGCCCGGAGGTCCCCTCGGGAGGATGGCCATGAGCGTGGGGATCGGGGCTCTCCAGAAGCGAGCGAGCCGCGACGCCGAGAAGGAAGCGGATGCCTGGGCGGCCGACCTCCTCCGGGATGCTGGCTACGACGAAAGGGCCCTCGCGACCTTCCTCGCCCGAACTGCCGCCTGGGGAACTGCAGGGGGGCTCTGGAGCACCCATCCATCCCCTGCGTTGCGTATCGAGGCGCTGGAGGCCCACCGTCGCGAGGCCGCCCAGGGAGCTGGGAGAGTCGCGTGAGTCTCTTTATTCGTGCCGCGACTCACGCCGACGCTGGCGCCATCGCGGCGATACACAACGAGACGATCCGTGCTCGCACCTCCACGATGGAGACGGACCAGAAGACCCCAGAGAGCGTCACGGAGTGGCTCGAGGGACTGGGCCCCCGAGAGGCGGTGCTGGTGGGCGAGGAACATGGGGTCCTCGTCGGTTGGGGGGTCATCAAGCACTACAGTCCTCGGCCCGGGTACCGCTTCGCCGGAGAGACCTCGGTCTTCCTGCGTCACGACGTCCGGGGGCGCGGCATCGGGACCGCCCTGAAGAAGGCAGTCATCGCCAGGGCGCGGGCGCTCGGCTACCACCACCTCGTCGCGCGCATCGTGGCCTCCAATGCGGGGTCCATCGCCTACAACGAGCGTCTGGGCTACGAGCTCGTGGGCATCCAGCGTGAGGCGGGCTACCTCCAGGGGAAGCGCTGCGACATCGCGGTGATGCAGCTGGTCCTGGGGTAGGGCGGGGCGGAGTCAGGCAGAATCCGTGCGCGGCGCCCTTCGGAGCGTCTTCCCCTGGTCTGCCTTGGAGATTGCCATCGACCCCCTCACCTCACTTCCTCGCACCGGCCCCTGGGAGGTCGACCTGGTGCGCGCGCCAGAGCTCGACTCGGGAGGCGCGGCCGTCGAGGTCCTGTTCGTCGTCGAACACACCACGGGACTCATTCGCCAGCTCCGACCTCTCTCCGCCGTCGACGAGCTCGCAGACCTCCTCAGCGAGGCGGCCGCGACCCCCCCGCCTCCCAACGCGCCCGGGCGTCCGTCCTCGCTGCTGTGCCGGGGCGAGCAGGCGATGCGTCTGATCGGAGCCGCCCGCGTGTTGGGGGCTCCGGTGCAGGTTCGACCCGACCTCCCCGGGGTCGACGAGGCCGCCGAGGCGCTCCTCACATCCATGGGTGGTGGGCAGCCGTCGGCTGCAGCCTCGTGGCGGGCCCCCCTGGATGCGTTCTTCGCGGAGCGGCTCTGGTCTGTGTTGCCGGAGTCGTCCGTCTTTCGGTTCGCGGAGGCGGAGGGGCTCGACACCTGCTGTGCGGTCGTATTGGGGAAGAGCGATGGTCGCATCGGCTTCGCCGTCTACCCCACCGAGGACGACTACCAGGCGTACGCCGCCTTCGTGAGCGCAGGAGGGGAGGAGCCGAGCTTCACCGGGTGGTACCTGCACCTCGACTCCGAGGGTGAGTTTGGCGAGCACAGCTGGCGACGACTGGAGGAGGCTGGGCTTGTTCACGAGGACCGAGGCCCCCGGGTGTTCGCGATGAAGGGACTGCGTGCCGAAGGGCTCTCACCGGAGCAGGAGGCTCTCTGCGTCACGGCACTCGAGGCTGTGCTCGGCGCCTGGAAGGCCATGGGGGAGGCGCTGGCCTCTGAGCCCGGGGTGTTGGCCGTAGAGACCACGTCCGGCCCCGTGCGAGTCAGCTGGACGGGGGGTGTCCTGCCCACGGAGGCTCCGCTGATTCTCGACGTGCCGCACCGGGTGGCCCTGTCGTCGGCGCGCATCGGGGGGCAAGAGCGGCCGCTTCTCGTCGTGAAGATGGGCAAGCGGGACGCGGAGATCCTGGCCATCGAGACCCGCGGTCTCGACGCCATCTCGGTGCACGCTCTGGGGCGAACGGCGACCCGGGTCATGGCCTGGGCCGGGGATCAGGACCTGGGAGCCCTGGTCGACGTGGGCGCGAGCCTGGAGCGTTGGCGGGGGTGGGTCGATGCGGGGGAGGGGATGCTCGCGATCTCCGGCGGGGGCGCGAACAGCGAGACCGTGAGTCCCGAGGAGTTCGTGGCGCTCATGCCCGTGCGGCTGCGACCTGGACCGACCGGGGGGTGACGAAGATGTGGTTCGAAGAGTTGGTCGGATTCCGCGAGGTGGGCCCGGAGCAGGTGCGAGCGAACCTGGAGGTGTCTGGGGACCGACTGACCTCGAAGGTCAACGGCGCCTCGTACGGTTGTGGCCTGCTCACGACGCCCACCCTCTCTGAACTCCGCGCGGCAGCGAGCACCGAGGACGCTGGCTCCGTGGGCCTGCGTGAGGTTGTGGGGAACGTACAGACGCTGCACTTGGAGCCCACGAACGCGGGCGCCCTCTTCCAGGCGGCATCCCAGTTCAATCTGCTCGAGATGGTGGGGCCCGACGTGACGCCTGAGGCCGGGGTCGGCATCTACGGGAACGACCACACCCAGGGGCCGGCCTGCGCCATCGCGTGCGGCGCCGGGACGATCGTGAGGAACTACTTCGCGCCGGTGAGGGGGGGCATCGGCCAGACGGCGAGCCGGCAGATCGACTGCCTCGAAGACCTGGGCGCGGCGCTGGGGAACTCCGACGGCTCCTTGTGGACGATGAAGAACGGCTACTGCCTGCTCTCGTCGGAGGGGTTGCGAACCGTCGGACCTCGGGTTGACGCTCTGGACGAGGCCGGCCGAGATGCGCTGCAGTCTCTGCTTCGCGTCGGCGTCCAGAGCGACGTCGAGGTGACGCTCGGCGGGGCGGGGCACCATGTGAGCCAAGTCTACGGGTCGGCGTTGCCGGTCGCCTATGGCGGAGGGGGCCCCTCCCAGTGGGAGCCCTTCGCGCGTCTCGTGCTCGAGGCGTCGTATGAGGCCACTCTGTTGGTGGCGCGAGCCAACGCGGACCGGAGCGGCAACCGGACGGTCTTCCTCACGCTGCTGGGCGGTGGGGTGTTCGGGAACCCCGACCCCTGGATCCTCGACTCCATCGGGAGGGCCGTGAGCCGCGTGAGCGGGGCGGGCCTGGACGTCGCCATCGTCAGCTATGGGCGCTCGAAGCCCTCAGTGCGTGAGTTTGTGGGACGGTCGCAGTGACGGAGGTGTGGCGATGACGATGTTGGTGGTTGGACTGGTTCTCTTCCTGGGTATCCACTCGGTGGCCATGGTCAGCGAAGGCTGGCGCGACGGGATGGTGGCGAAGCTGGGCGAGGGCCCCTGGAAGGGCATCTACAGCCTGGTCTCCCTCGTGGGCTTCGTGCTCATCGTCATGGGCTACGGCGCGGCGCGCATGTCCCCCTCGTTCGTGTGGGCTCCGCCGACGGGAGGTCGGCACCTCGCGCTGCTCCTGCTGGTCCCGGTGTTTCCGCTGCTGTTCGCCGCATACCTGCCGGGGCGCATCTCCAGACTCACGCGCCACCCGATGCTGCTCGGCACCGCGCTCTGGGGCATCGCCCACCTGCTGGCCAATGGAATGCTGGCTGACCTGGCGCTGTTCGGCAGCTTCGCGGGGTGGGCGCTTCTGGACCGGCTCTCGTTTCTCAAGCGCACCCAGAGGGACATTCCCATGGCGCCCGAGGGAAAGCTGAACGACGTCATCGCCGTCGTCGGCGGCCTCGGGTCCTACGTCGTGTTCATGCTCTGGCTGCACCCCATGCTCATCGGCGTGGCTGTGATGTAGCGGAGAGTCAGGCGGCTGGGTCCTGCCACCGCTCGGTGCAGCGCTGGATCCCGTCGGCCATGGCGTCCCAGTGGAGTGGATGCATGGAGTGACCCATACGGGGGACCATCTGCAGGGTCGCTCCCGGGATGAGCTTCGCCGTGAGCTTCCCACCCCGTGGGGGGACGAGCGGGTCGTGAGTCCCGTGGATGATGTGACTCGGGCACCGGACTCGTCCCAGCGTGCGCTTGCGGTTCCGGGTCGCCATGATCGCAGCGAACTGACGCGCGAACCCAGCCGGGTTCTGGGAACGCTCGAAGTCGGCGCTGCCCAGCCGGCGAATCAGGTCCTCGTCGAGGGGGAGCCCTCCCGCGTTGAAGGCGTGAGCCAGGATCACGCGTGAGTCTCCTGCCTCTGCCGCGTTCGTGGGTCGCTGCTGGAGCAAGGTCTGGAGGACTCGCGGGTCCCCCAAGCTGCTCAGGGAGTCCCCGGGTGAGCTCATGATGGAGGTGAGGGTGCGCACTCGCTCTGGGTGCTCGATGGCGCAGATCTGGGCGATCATCCCGCCCATGCTCACGCCCACAACGTGTGCGTGAGGCAACTCCAGCGCGTCGAGCAAGCCGATGGCATCCCGGGCCATGTCATGGAGGTCGTACCCGATGGTCTTCGGTCGTGTTCGGGAGACCTTGGCCTTGAGCAGTTGGGGGAGGCTCGGTGGCGCGATGTGGTCGAGAGAGTCCGACAGACCCACGTCGCGGTTGTCGAAGCGAATGGTGCGGAACCCGCGGTTCGCGAGGTTCTCCACGAAGGCTCGAGGCCACAGCGTGAGCTGTCCGCCAACCCCCATGATGAGGAGCAGAGGCTCGCCATCACCGAGCTCTTCGATGTGGAGGTGGAGGCCTCCTATGTCGACGCGTGGCATGGCTCTCCGGGGAATGAACGCAACAGTCGGTCAGGGCAGGGCGAGTACTTCGGAGCGCACGCGGTAGGCAGGGCTGGAGCCCTCGGCGAACGTGACGAGCACGAGGTCGCCGCCAAGGAAGACGACGTCGGCCGGGTATGCGCCCACTCCAGTGGCTACCCCCACAGACTCGCCCGTGGGTCCGTCTTCATCGACGCGGCGCACGAAGGCGGTGGCGCTCGACGGGCTGCCCTCCGACCAGGCGACAGCCGCTCCCCCGGGCAGCGCAGAGATGCCCGGCGCGAGGCCCATCGTGAGGGACACGGTGTCTCCGTTGGTTCCGGCGGGCCCGGCCTCTACACCGGAGGCGCGGCCCACGGCTCCCCACGTGATCCCCTCGGCGTGAGCGAGCGACACGCCCACGCCATTGGCGTCGAGCATGGGCCAGGAAAGAGGCGTGACGTCCGTCCCCTCGACGGTGGCGGCTCGAAAGCCCGCCGAGCCGTCGAACGAGTCCTGCCAGGCGACGACGTGTCCACCTGAGGAAGCCGTGATCGATGGTTCGAAGGCACCCTGCTCCCCATCCGTGAGCGAGAGGACGTCGCCGACGGGAGCGCCCGTGGAGTCGAGGGCCTGGAGCGCGATGGCGAAGGCGCTGTCCTCGGGCGCCCGCACGAAGGCGAGGGCGAAGCCGTCCCCCTGCGGAGAGGGATGTGCCATCCACGCCTGACCGGGAATCGGGTCGCCTTGCTCGGTGAGCGTCAGCCGCGTGTCGGGGGTGACGATGTCGCCCTCGGTGTCGACGACGGCGGTCCGGACCGAGAGGTTGTAGGGGCTGCCCCCATCGTCCGTCTGCCAGGAGAGGAGGACCCGGTCTCCGCTCACGGCGAGGTCGGGGTCCGTGGCGTTTCCGTCGCCAGCGTCGACGCGCAGCGGGGACACCGCCACCTCGCCCTCACAGGTGTGAGCGACGACGAAGACTCCGAAGTCGCTCCCGCCGTCGGGCCGGTTGTAGGCCGTCCAGAGCAAGCCGTCCGCGAGGACCGTGCGCGGGTGGATCTGACCCGCTGCGCCCCCGGGGTCGAGCTCCCACGTGGCGCCGGCCTCGGCGAGGCTCCCACACGTGTCCGTGGGGTCCGGGCTGTCCGCGTCCGAAGACGGGCATCCAGGAAGCAGCACGAGGGTCATGAAGAGAGCGGCGGGAGAGGGCAGGTGCACGGGTGTTGCTCGTCGTGGTTCGGATGACGCCGAGAGTGTAGGGCCCGGCCGCCCGCGCGGCGCCCTTGCGGCCCGACTCCTGCCGGGGCCGCTCCGATGGGCTGCTCTACAGGCCATGCTTCTTGAGCTTGTCGTAGAGGCTTCGCAGCGAGATGCCCAGCCGCGCGGCGCTTCGCTCCCGATTGCCGCCCTCCGCCGTGAGCGCGGCGCTGATGGCTGCTTTCTCGGCCTCGACCAGGGTCGTCGGTGGCGGCGCGCTCGGAGTCGCTCCCGGCATGCCGAGGATGACGTGGTCGGGTCCCACCTCGTCTCCCTCTGCCAGAATCGCCGCCCTCTCGAGGGCGTTGGACAGCTCCCGCACGTTGCCGGGCCAGTCGTAGCCGCGCAGGGCGTGGAGCGCGGCCGAGGACAGCGTCAGTCGCGAGCGACCCATACCTCCCGCCGCCCGCGCCAGCAGATACTGGGCGAGGTGCTCGATGTCGGCGGGACGGTGGCGCAGCGGCGGCAGCTGGATGGGGAACACCGCCAGACGGTGGTAGAGGTCCTCCCGGAACGTCCCTTGCTGCATGGCGCCGCCGAGGTCGCGGTTGGTGGCGGCCACCCACCGCACATCGGCCGCGATGGTCTGGGTGCCGCCCACGCGCTCGAACGTACGCTCTTGCAGGACCCGCAGCAGGCGCGCTTGAAGCGCTGGCTCGAGCTCGCCGATCTCGTCGAGGAACAGGGTGCCGCCCTCTGCCAGCTCCACTTTGCCTCGCCGCCGGGCGGTCGCCCCCGTGAACGCGCCCTTCTCGTGGCCGAAGAGCTCGCTCTGGAGCAGCGTCTCGCTCATGGTCGCGCAGTTGATGGCGACGAACGGCCCGTCGGCGCGACGGCTCCAGCGATGCACCGCCCGCGCCGCGACCTCCTTGCCGGTGCCGCTCTCGCCCAGGAGCAGCACGGTGGCGTCGGTGCGGGCCACCTTGCGGAGCGCCCCGACCACCGGCTCCATCACTGGGTCCCGGGCCACGAACTCGTCGTCGGCGGAGGCGGCCTCGGCGGCGTCCTGGCCTCGACGTCGCTGCAGCGCCCGCGCGACCACGATCTCGAGCTCATCGGGGCCCGAGAGCGGCTTCTTCAGGTAGTCGAACGCGCCGGCCCTCATCGCCTCGACCGCGGTCTGCACCGTGCCGTGGGCGGTGAGCACGATGAACAGCAACTCGGGCTGCTCGGCACGGGCGGCGCGCAGGAGCTCCAAGCCCCCGAGGCGAGGCATCTTCAGGTCCGTGAGGACCAGGTGGTAGGCGGACTCACGCAGCAGGTCGAGGGCGCGCTGTCCGTCCTGAGCTTCTTCCACGTGGTGACCTGCGTCCCGCAGGACCTCCGCCATGAACTCCCGGAGTCCGGGCTCGTCATCCACAACCAGAACGCGTGCCATCAGCGGCTCTCCACGGTGAAGGCGACGCGCGCGCCGCCGAGGGGGGACTCCCCGATCTCTACGCGACCGCCGTGCTCTCTCGCCACCCGGTCCACCACCGCGAGGCCCAGCCCCGTTCCCTGCACCCTGTCGGTGTGGAAGGGCCGCAGGACCTGCTCGCGCACGTCGGGAGGAATGCCTGGCCCGCTGTCGTCCACGGCGATGCTCACGCGGCCGCCGCGCACCTGCAGCATCACCGCGACCTGGCCGTCTTCGCCCGCCGCCTGGCGGGCGTTCCTCAGGAGGTTCTCGATGGCCTGCTCGACCCACTGGACATCGACGGTGACGGGGAGCGACGCCGGCGCGTCGACCTCCCCTTGCTCGTCCAGGCGCTCCAGAACCCGTCCCACCAGGGCGGTGAGCTCTGCAGGCTCGGGGGTCATCGGCTCGGAGCGGGCGAATGCCAGGATCCGTGCGGTGAGAGCCTCGAGCCGGACCGCCTCGCTCACGACCCGCGACGCCTTGCGAGCGAGGTCGGGGTCCGTGAGCTTTCGCTCGAGGAGCTGGGCGTTGCCCTTGAGGGACGCCAGGGGGTTCTTGATCTCGTGGCCGAGCACCGCCGACATCGTGCCGAGCATCGCGAGGTGTCGTTCACTGGCGCGCTCCCGCTCCAGCGCCTCGGCAGCGAGCCACTGACGCCCCAGGACGAGGGCGAAGAGGACCAACACCAGGCCGGCGCCTGCACCCACCCCGAGGACCCGCGCCGCGCTTGCTTCGAGCGCCATCGACTCTACGGGCTCGAAGGAGAGCGAGACCGTCCCGCGAGGACGCGCGCTGCGACCACGGCGTCCCCGCCGGGCAGGCCTGGCCGGCGCGACGACGCGCACTCGGTCACCGACGCGGACCGTGAGGGGGCGGGCACCTCGAGGGGGGCGCTCGTCTGAGGTCCCAAGACGGGCCAGTACCTCTACCTCGACGGCATCTCCCACCGCGAGGACGGCGGTGCCGTCGGTCCATCGAAGAGCGCGAAGACCGGCGTCGGACCACTCATCCAGCAGGTCGGCGAGGCCTTCCTCGGAGGGCGGGCCCCCCCGCAGCTCCCCCGACACCCCGGCCATGAACCCCTGGGCGGTGGCTTGGACGATGCGCACGCTGGCGTTTCGAGCCTGTAGCCAGCCCGCGCCAGTGGTCACCACCAGGGCGGTGGCGAGGGCAAGGGCGGCGACCAGAGCGGCGCGGCGGCGAAGCGGGCGTTCGTGCACGGCGGCATCCTAAACGGCTTCTCGTGAGCGAGAGCCGTCCAACGACCAGAGGGGGCGAAGCTCATGCTCCGCCCCCTCGATGTCTGGGTTCAGGTTGGATGGGGACCAGCGGACGAGGGCTCAGTCATCCTTGTCGCAGTCGCCATCACCGTGGCCGCGCTCACCGTGGCCGCGCTTGCCTCGGCGTCCGCCGGCGAACTTGCCCTGGCCGTCTTCCCCGCCGCCACGACGAGCGTGGTTGCGCTTGCCCTTGCCCCGCCGCTTGCCCTTGCCCATGCGCCCGTCCTTGGGCGACTCCTCGAAGGCGGTGACCCGCTCCTCGGGGGTCATGGCGGCGAAGGCGGCGATGCGGGCCTCCAGTCGCTCGGCGCGCCGCGCCTGTCGCTCGGCGTCACGCTCCACTGCGGCCGCGCGAATGGCGCTCTCATCGAACTCCGCGGCCGTCCAGAGCGCCTTGTTCTCGGCGCGCTTCGCCTTGCGCGCCTCCTTGAGGTCCCTCTTGGCGGCGATGTACTCGGCCTTCTTTGCTTCGGCCGCGTCCTTCTTCGCGAGGAGCGCGGCTGTCGACACGGGGGCGATGACCGCGCTGGCCTGGATGGCTCCCTTTCCCGCAAAGGCGGGGATGGCGAGGGCGGTGCTGGCAACGGTGACGAGGGCAAGCTGGGTGATTCGCTTCATGGTGTCTCTCCTGGTTGTGCCGGACTCGAGTGCCCAACGCTCCCACCAGAAAGCACAGGCCGTGCCAAACACCCACCATTGGCACTAAGTGTCTGGAAATATGTCGCTTTTCTTGGTCTGCCTGCGGAGGCAGCTCCGCTGGGATCGCGCTGGGCCTCCCCTCGGGCTGCAGGTTCCTGCACGCGGACCTGCAGGATCCTGCATGCGGAGATGCGTACCCTGAGGTCATGGGCACACGCCGCAAGCCAGACTTCAGCTTCATGGACGACGAGGGGGAGGTGTTCGTCACCATCTCCACCGACGGTCTCGCATGGTCGGGCGACAGCCACAGCCCGAACTGGGGCGGCGGGTACGGCATCGGGCACCAGGACTTCGGCGCTTTCCTCGACGCAGGGCCCCTGAAGGCGCCACCAGCGGACGTACTGACGGCCATTGAGGCCCGCGTCCGCGCCCTCGTGGAGCAGGGATATGCGGGGGTGGCGTCCTGGTCGGTCAAGGACGCGCGCGAGCGACTGGAGCGGGGCGCCGACCTCGCCAAGCTGGACGCCACCGGGGGATCCCTGCTGCACGCGGGCTACTACACCGCGCAGCTCATCGAGGCGGGAGCTGACGTGAACATGCGCAACCCCCAGACGGGTCAGGCTCCGCTGCACGAGGCCGCCCGGCGGTCCAGCTTGGCGAGCATCTCCGCCCTCGTCGCCGCCGGTGCGGAGCTGGACGCTCGCGATGGGCACGACCGAACACCCCTGGAGCAGGCGTTGGAGATGTTGGGGAAGGGAGACCGCCGGCTTCGCCTCGAGACGGTCCAGCGGCTCGTCGACGCGGGAGCCGCTCGTCCTGCCGGACTCGAGGAGCGGGTGGCCGAGGCAACGAACGATCTCAGCTTTCCGCAGTTCGTCGCCGTGCCGCTGTCCGACGGACGGACGTGGTCTGCGCGCTTCGACAGCTACGACCTGCGCACCGACACCGCGTACTACCGGGTGACGGTGCGAGGGAAGAGGTCGTTCATGGCGGCCGTGGATGGCGGGCAGGGGACTCCTGATCGGGAGGGTCTCCGCGCGGAGGTGGCCGCAAGGGCGGAAGAGGGAGTCAGCAACACGGAGTACTCGGGGTCGTGACGACCCGCCTGGTCACCGACGTCTGATCGGTGAAGGGTTCGGCTGAGGTGCTTCCTCCGTAGCGTGCAGCGCCGCACGACCTCCGTCGTCGCGTACGGAGACACCCATGAATCGCCTTCTGCTCGCTCTTCCCTTCGCCGTCCTCCTTGGAATGGCGCCCTCCCTGGCATCGGATGCGGCTCACGTCGTCGGACTCGAGGGCCTCTCTCAGGACCTCGAGGGAGTCGGAGCGGCCGAGGCCGCCTTCATTCGCCGCGCCAAGATTCGGAAGAAGACCACCAGCGGGTACCGCGTGGTGGTCGTCGTCGGTGACGACGCGACCAACAACGAGGTGGACTCGGTTGACGTGGTGGTCGACCACGTGCCCGGCCAGCCCCTCCCCCAGGGCGGGACGCTCGCCTGCGACGATGACGGGAGCAACTGCTCCACGACGCTCAACCTGCCCCTGAAGGTCGTCAAGGCCAACGGCAACAAGCGCTTCGTCTTCAACGACCTCGACTTCAGCGACGACGCGACGAACTTCAGCTTCGGGACGACCACGACCCTGAAGGACGCGGCGAACCAGCCCGTGGGTGTTCCGGTCTCCTCGGTCGTCGAGGTGGAGGACAGCGGTGACGTTCGGCTGCGCAGCGTGATCGTGCGGCAGCTCGACGACACCAACTTCGAGATGCGCGCCGTCGTCGTGGGTGACTTCACCGACGCCGTGCAAGAAGTGTGGGTCTGCATCGCGGACTACACCGGCCCGGACCCCGAGCCCGACGACTGCTTCACCCTCGCCAACCCCACCGTGGACGGCGGCAAGAAGGTCTTCTCCATCACCGACATGAGCTTCTCGGACCCGTCTGCCGCGGCGGACGAGGTCTACTCCACCGTCGTGGACCTGCGCGACGCCACGCTGGGATCCCTGGGAGCGACGGAGGTCGACATCGTCGTCCAGGGCCTCGCCGTGGACGAGCTCGCGGTCCTTCAGGCCGAGAACGAGCTGCTGACCGCCGAACTGGCCGCCCTGGAGGCCGTCGTGGACGCCGCCCTCGTCACGGGTGCGGATGTCAGCGCGTTCCTCGCGGCGGTCGTGGAGGCCCTCGAGGCTGACCCCACCGCGCCGCTGGAGTCGGTGGGTGCCCAGATTCAGGCGGCCTACGGATACCACCTGGCGAGCCAGACCGAGCTGAGCGCGGGAGCTGTCTCCCCCCAGTAGTCGGCCCAGGTCGAAACAGACACGGCCCCGGCGCGTTTCTGCGTCGGGGCCGTGTGCGTTCTGGGCCCAGGCCGGGCGGTTCTCGACCCGTCGCGAGTCAGCTCAGCCGGGCGCGAGAAGACGACCTTGCGATGGCAGGTGGCCCGGGATCTCGCCTGCCAGAACGACAAACCCCCCGCTGCCCGGAGGCAGCGAGGGGTTTGAAAGGTCGTTCGGAGGGCTGGCTTACCAGCGTCCGCCGCCGCCGCCGCCGCCGCCGTAGC